>CAYPJS010000043.1:0-67612 GCA_964411135.1 uncultured Anaerolinea sp. | reverse complement strand
GCTGCTGGTTGCGGTAACCAGACGGAGAACATCCCCCGCGTCCAGATAGTGCGCCTGAATTTGGAGGGTTTTCATATTCACCCAAAGAACGCTATCGCCCATGATAGAATCACCGGCCTTTAACTCCAGAGTTGGACCGTTGGGAGCGAAAGTCACGAAACCGTGACCGGCGCGTATAGCGCTCAGAATATCACTGGGTCCGCTGCCCTCGGAATAAACGCACATGGTCGGTCCTCCCAGAAAGATAAAAGGCGTGTCGCGGTGGTAATCGCTTCCACCGCACATGGGAATTTTCCTACCTTTTACCAGCATCAGCTGCCAGAGTCCGACCGCGCGCAGATTCGACTCGCGCATCGGTCCATTCCAGATTTCGATTGCATCGTGGGGTAGGCTGTTCAGGTCAAACCGGAATGGACAGGTGTCATCCAGTGGGTGATTGATGATAATTGTGGCGCCGCGCAGCCGGGCTGAATCGAAACGCTGCTGGGTTTCCACATCTGTGTTGGTATAAAAGGGTTCTTCATACGGTTCATCAACCCCCAAAAAATTGGCGTGCCCCTGATAATGCGTCCATTCGACGCCGGGGATCATGGTAACGCCCGTAATTTGAGGTAGAGCAAATTTGGAAACGAACTGGTTGTGGTCGGTGACGGCGACAAAATTCAGCCCGTTTCTCCTGGCCTTCCAGGCTAATTCCTCCAGCGTATGCACTCCATCCGAGGCCAGAGTATGCGTATGAAGGTCGCCCTTGAGCAGACGCCTTGCTTTGTTAATATACGTCACCTCATAAGTGACCGTCACGCCTTCGGCAGCGACCTTGTAAGCTCCAACCAGAATCTGCCAGGTCCCCGGGACAATCGCGCAGGCATTGTAACCCGGGGTGGCGGTTGTCTCGCTTACACTGATTTCATTTTTATCCGAACCAGAAGCACCAACCTGCCTGCCATCCGGGCCAATCAGGCCCAGGTCAATGATGTTCCTGGAAGGGTGCCCGTCGAATGAACCTGAATCAATATCGGTCAGAATAGCATCCCTGCGCGGGTAGGAATACTTGATATCCAATCGCTCAATATTTTCGGGAATACTCACCGGAATGGTGAAATACGTACCCTGCTGTGAGGGATTGATTTGGATGGTTATTTCCTGAGTCTGCTCCATAAATTCCCCTGAATTTTAGCGGCGAACCGGTTCAAGAACCTGCCCTAAGAATCGTTGGATCAACCGGTTCCATAAAACCCAGTCGTGGCGGCCATCCTCTTCATAATAATCGACCGGGATACCGTGAGATTGGCATTGTTTTGCGAAGAGTCCAGAAAGGGGATAGATATCTTCCTGGCGGCCGGTTGATACATAGATGTCGGGAAGCTTCGTGGAGTTTGATGCAGCCTGGTTAATCCATACTTCCGGGTCATGTTCACTGCCAGAGACCTGCGAGAGATCTCCAAATAGGTGAGCGAATTCTGGCCTTCGCGGATCATCCGGGATGGCCGTCAGCACCTGCAAAGACAAAACACCGGAGAAGCTCGCAGCAGCAAAATAACTGCCGGGGTTCAAAAATGCAGCCTTCATTGCGCCATAACCGCCCATTGAGTTGCCAGCAATCAGGGTTCTCTCACGTTGAGGGGAAATACCGAATACGTCGTGTAAATAGGCAGGCAGTTCTTGAGTAATGTAGGTGAAATACTTCAACCCATTGCGTTGATCCAGGTACATGCTGCGGCCGACAGACGGCATGACCACTACCAGGCCGTATTGCTCTGCCAGGACTTCAATCTGGGTATAACGCTGCCAGGCGCTGCCGTCATCGCTTAATCCATGCAGGAGGTAAAGTACAAAACGGTCTCGTACGGGAATGCCTTTCATTTGGCTCGGATTGGGTAGGGTGATATATAACGGCGAATTAACTTTCGTCGTTTCTGGTACATGATCCATTCTAATGAGTGCCATATGTCCTCCCCTGGGATTAAAGGCTTTCAATGACGGGTTTTGGTGCAGGTAAAGATTGTTCATCTTTCGGGAAATCTATCGTCCATGAGAAGGCAAAACTGATGACCATCAAAATCATGGGGAAGACCGTTAAGAGAAAACGCGAGGCAGATGCCGGATCGCTACCAGGGTTCGCGCCGCTTTCAAAACCGAACAAAGTAAACACCAGATAGAAGCCTGCACTCGTGAAGAGACCATTTAACCGGTTCATAAAACCGAGCGCGTTGGAAATGATACCTTCGCGGCGTAGATTATGCTTGCGAGTATCCTCATCCATAACCTTCGCACCGATCAAGTCCATGGTTGTAATTGCACCGGCAAAACCGAATCCGACCAGGGCAGCACTGATGATGGCTGTCACCAGGGAATTGGCGAAATAGAGCGGGATATAGGCAATCGCAAGGGTGGCGAGTGCAGCACGCCATACGGGAATTACAGTGAATTTCCGTACCAATCTGGCCCAAACTGCCACACACCCAATGGCGATAAAAAGCACTGAAGCAAACAGGAATGTTTGCTGACTGTCTGGCAGCTGCAGGGCGTACTTGACATAAAACGGCATGGAAGCCAATACCATAGACATGGCGGCGCTGTAGAAAGCGTTGGTAAAACCCAGCAGCCAGAACTTGCGGTTCAGGAACAAATCCTTCAAACTGTTCCAAAGCTTCGGCTTGATTTCATGTTCCTCTACTTTTACCTCGTGCGACGTCAGAGACATGTAAAGGATCACAGCCCCGCCAAGTATTCCGTAAATTATTGCAGTTGTTGAAAAACCAATTGCACTTGTCACGACTGGTGTCAGTGCGATGCTGATTATCATCGCCACCAGTTGAAAAGCCTGCCTGAGGGCGTTGGTGGCGGCACGTTCACGATCCGTTCGGAATAGCTCTGGAAAGAGAGCTCCATAATTTGCATTAATGATCGAATCGAGTGTGCCAGTCAGAATATAAAATAACATTGCATATGCAAATAAATTATTGCCCGCCAGGAAAGAGGGGGTTGAATAGAAGGCGATGAAGAACAGTACCAGTAAAGGGGTACCGATCACCAGCCAGGGACGGCGGCGTCCCCAGCGGGAGCGGGTGCGGTCTGACAAGAATCCATAAACCGGATTGTCAATGGCGTCGATGAAGGTATACACGAACAGGATTGTCGCCAGTTGAACGGTAGTTAACCCCAGCCGATCGACATAAAAAATAGCAGCGTAGGTTTTAAGCATGTTGATCGGAATGGAGGTGCCGAACATTCCGATGGCGTAATTGAATGATTTTAATTTTTCTGCCTTCATGATTTATCACCTTTCTGTAGAAATATCGAGGGCAAGATCCGGGGTGAATCGAAAAGAAAAGTTAGAATAAGGTCATTATATACATGAAAAAATAATTAGCCTGACGAAGTATAGTAAATCTTCAGGCTATCAAAAATCTTATTCGAGGTATTGTTGTGTCCCGAAGAATCCATTTAATTTTTAAGACCCACCTGGATGTTGGTTTCACAAATTTAGCTGGCGCGGTTGTGCAGCAATATTTTGATCAGCACATCCCGGCTGCGCTCGCCCTGGCAAGGCGGATGCGCGAAGAAAACCAACGCGATCACTTCATTTGGACGACCGGTTCCTGGTTGATATACCAGTATCTTGAGCAGGCTTCGCCGCAGGCACGCCGTGAAATGGAAAGCGCCATTCAACTCGGGGATATTACCTGGCACGCACTGCCATTTACGACTCACACCGAGTTAATGGATGCCGACCTTTTCCGGTTCGGGCTGTCGCTTTCAAAACGTCTGGATAATCGTTTCGGGAAGCGGACTATCGCTGCCAAATTTACGGATGTGCCCGGACATACCCGGGGGATTGTGCCGCTTTTGGTGGAAGCCGGCGTGCAGTTCCTGCAAATCGGGGTCAATCCCGGGTCCACCGTGCCAGCGGTCCCATCACTGTTCCGTTGGCGGGATCCCACAGGCAGCGAATTAGCTGTGATGTATGAGAGCGGCTATGGTAGTGCCTTTATTGTGCCCGGCATCCAAGATTCGCTGGCGTTCGGTCATTCGATCGATAACCGGGGACCCCAAACCCCTGAGGAAGTACAGGCGATCTACCGCGGCTTGCGGGAGCGATACCCTCAAGATGAAATTGTTGCATCAACCCTCAACGACTTTGCGGAAAAATTGTCCCCTATTGTAGATTCACTGCCGGTGGTTACCCAGGAAATTGGCGATACCTGGATTCACGGTATCGGAAGTGATCCGATTAAGGTCAGTCAGTTCCGCGAACTGCTGCGTCTGAGGAGCGAGTGGATCGAAATCCAACCATCTTTAAAGGATAATCCGGTTTTTGACCGCTTCCAACACCGGCTGTTGATGGTACCGGAACACACCTGGGGTATGGATGAGAAGGAATATTTGCATGACCACCAGGCTTATTCGGCCCAAAAATTTTCAGCAGCACGTGGTCTTGAAAATTTTAAAGTGTTTGAGACATCCTGGATAGAAAAGCGAGCCTACATCGATGCAGCATTAAGGGAATTGGAAGGTACTCCGTTAGCCTCTGAGGCGATTCAAAGTCTCGACCGAATCAAGCCCAGTATGCCTGATCTTTCAACCTGGGAAAAGGTGTCCCCCGGTGAGATTGAGGATCGGATGGATTATTTCGATTACAAGTTTGATGCGAAAACCGGTAGTCTGGTCATGCTGGTCGATAGACGGACGGGAGTAGCCTGGTCGGATAAATCGCATCCGCTGGGTTTACTTCGTTACCAAACCTTTTCAGCAAATGACTACGAGCGCTTTTTTTACCAGTACATCATCCCGGCAGAGCAAAATAACGCCTGGAGCCGTGAGGATTTCACCAAGCCGGGGTTAGAATCAGCCAATCCGCAAAGCCGGTTCTGGCAGCCTGAAGTCCAGGCTATTTACCGCATGGGTAAACAATGGCTGTTTCATCTGATTGGCGAAACGGAAGCGAACCAACAATATGGCTGCCCAAAGGATTTCTTCCTGCAGTACACTTTCACAATAAATTCAGAGATCCAAATTGACCTCGAGTGGTTCAACAAACCTGCCTGCCGCCTGCCTGAAGCCGCATGGTTTTCCTTTGTGCCCCTGACCAGCTCGGATGCAGATTGGAAGTTAGAAAAACTCGGGCAGGAGGTCTCGCCGCTGGACGTGGTTGAAAATGGCAACCGACATCTGCATGCCAGCGGAAAATACATTGTGTGTCGTGAAAAGACCGCATCCTTATCAATCGCCGCACTTGATTCCCCGTTGGTGGCACCCGGGGTTCCATCCTTGTTGAATTTCAACAATGACCTGCCTGACCTTTCACAAGGCATGCATTTCAACTTGCACAACAACCTTTGGGGCACCAACTTCCCGATGTGGTTCGAGGAGGACTGCCGGTTCAGGTTCATATTGAGATTTTAAGATCTTCCAGCTGCAGCTTATTATGTAATTATTAGGGTTTTACCCAACAAAAAAACCGATTGCATACAGACTGCAGGTTATGATCAGCAAGGTAGCTGACACTAAAACATAGACCTTTTTTGAACGTGCGGATTTTTCGGAAATCCAGCGCGCCATCAGGATTAACCCTGGAAACAGAATGATCACATATCGAGCAATGGATTGCATGGGCGAGATGAGGGAGTTGGCCTTACTCAGAAAAACAATCAGATTAATGCCGAAGTAAATCAACCATTCTGCCGGGAAATCCTTACGGCTCCGTATGAGAAACACAAACAGAACGATCCAGAAGGTTATGGATAAGCCTTCGACGATCGTAGTGACTGACGGCAGGGTAAATATTGAAGTTAATCCGTTTATCAAACCAGTAACGGGGTTGATGGCGTAGGATCCAAAATACTGCTCCTGCACTTCGAGCATGGGCGGAAAACCCATCCAATTGCGCCACAGGAGAAAACCGACCCCTGCCAACCCTGGCGCTGCCGTTCCCAACGCCATTGCAGCCACTTTCCAAGACCAGGTAAAACCCATAGACTTCCACTGAAGAAAGGCTATCCATGCCAGAGCGAAGGCTGTGAATACCCCTGGTCCGCGCGTAAGAGACGCAAGGGTGCCGGCAAGACCAGCCAGCAACCAGCGATCCTTTCTTGCCAGGTATAGGGCGGTCAGCGTGAGGCCAAGAAACAGGGATTCGGTGTACGGACCTACCAGAAACAGCGATGTTGGGTAAAGCGCTAAGCAGATAACCGCCCACCGGGCTGAATTTTCGCCATAAAGATCTCGAACCGTAACGAACAGCATGTAAAATGCAAAAAACGCGGTCAGGGTAGAAAGCACCAGGCTTATGACAATAATGTCTACCCCGGTCAATTTCCAGAGCAGTCGAATAAGCATGGGATAGAGCGGATAAAAAACGGTATTTGCTACATTGGACGGGGCCAGATAACCGGAATAGGCCAGGAGGAAATAGCGGTAGCCGTCATACCGGTTCCAAATTCCCAGGAAACCTTCGCCCAACAGGTTGTACGAGACCGGGAACAGGGGATTGATGCCGAGCTGATCCAGTGATGCGGCGATGGACGGGCGAATGACAATCCAGAGGACCGCCAGCAAACCGCTTACCCCGACTCTCAGGCCGATTGCGGCAATCAATGCAGTTCTTGCAGTTTTTTTGTTCATGAAGTGACTCAAAATTCCAGGTCCAGGGAAACAACGATGTCGTCTAAATTGCATGAATCCGGCCAGTTACTATGGGTTGACCTGTGCCTAATCTGGAAAAGGTCAGCCCATTCACCCGCCTTCCAGCCTGTTTTCTATTATAGTAGCTGATAAGATTCGGTAGGGTAAACTTAAGCAGGATGGATACGAGCCGCCAGGGTTTCACTGGAGGAAATCCAAATCCGATAGGCTAATTAATGAGGTAGTTATGGCAATCTGGTGGGTACTTTTAATTGGTTTGATTGGTGGAGCCTCGGTGGGTCTGCAATCCCCCATTGCAGGTGCAATGGGGCAAAAAATCGGCGGCACTGCCAGCAGTCTAATAGTGCATTTCAGCGGAGCGGTTTTCTCAGCAATTTTATTATTGCTGCGCGGAGGTGAGGGAATACGTCAATGGAAGACATTGCCCTGGTACATGTTCATTGCAGGTTTATTTGGCGTAATCCTTTATCAGACCATCGCAATTACCCTCCCGAGACTTGGCAGCACCTTGATGGTCGTCTTGATCATTACTGGACAACTGATTTTTGGCGTAATTGTTGACCATTTTGGGCTGTTAGGCGTGGTGCAGAGGCCCATCGATTGGACACGCGCAGCAGGCATCCTGGTGTTGATTTTAGGCGGCTATCTGATTTCAAAGTAAGCGGCAATCCAGATTTATTGGTTTTATGATTGCTAATCCTGTACAATTATTTTGTTATTCATTGATGATGGTACAAAAAGAATGGAAGGGCGCAATGTCAAATACACCAGAAATTAAAGTGCAACGCCGGCGGAAGGGTGAAAAACCTGCTGGACAAGCCAGTGCACCGATAAGACGGAGAGGCAGCAGCGGCGGAGGTGTTGGCGGGTCGTCAGCAGGTACAGGCGGTACTCCTTTCGGGGGCGGAGGTTTTCTGACGCCCACCCGGGGCAAGGTTGGCGGTTGCGGAAGTGTTCTGGTCCTCATCGTGGTTGTTGTGCTGTACCTTGTCCTGTCAGGCGGGGGAGGTCTCGATATGGGCGGTCTGCAGGTCGAGACTCCGGACACTTTTGGATCCTTTCAGGAACCCACACAGGTTCTGGTTCCACCAACCCCTCGACCAACCCGGGCACCATCCACAGGCAGCGGTGATACGTGGACTGTGATGTTGTACCAGGATGCCGACGACCAGGCGCTTGAGCAGGATATTTTCCTGGACTTAAATGAAGCCGAACGGGTAGGATCCAGTAATGACGTAACCATACTGGCACAAATCGACCGGTTCCGCGGCGGTTTTGCCGGAAACGACGAATTTTCGTCTGCCCGGCGCTACCTCGTAACCCAGGATGATGATCTGAATAGGATCGGTTCCGAGTTGTTACAAGACCTGGGCGAAGTCAATATGGCTGATGGTCAGACCCTGGTTGATTTTGTCACCTGGGCTGTGGATACCTATCCTGCCGATCGGTATGCTTTGGTCCTTTCAGACCATGGGTTGGGTTGGCCTGGCGGATGGAGCGACCCGGCTCCTGGCGGTAAAGATTCAGGCTCTGCGCCATTAATCAGCATGCTGCAAGGCGACTCCATTTACCTGGCAGAACTGGAGGAAGCGCTCGGGCAAATCCAGTCTGCTACCGGAATTGAAAAACTGGACCTGATCGGGATGGACGCCTGCCTGATGAGCCAGATGGAAGTGTACGCCATGCTGCAGCCATACGCACGCTTCTCGGTTGCATCCGAAGAGGTCGAGCCAGGCTTGGGCTGGGCATATGCTGCCTTCCTGGATAATCTGGTTCAGAATCCATCTATGGATGGGGCAGCCCTGGCGGCAGCAATTGTTGACACCTATATCGATCAGGACCAACGCATTGTTGATAATCAGGCACGCGCCGAGTTCTCCGGTCAAGGATCGCTCCTGGGCGGCTTTTTTTCCAGCCCTTCCATCAGCGCAGCGCAGCTTACCGACCAGATTGAACGGAACATTACCCTGACCGCTTTCGATCTGGAGGCCTTTGCAGATCTTAACGCAAGCTTTAACGCTTTTACGTACGCTTTGCAGAATGTGGATCAACGGGCAGTCGCCAGTGCACGCAGCTACACCCAATCCTTTACCAGTATTTTTGGTAAGGAAGTGCCGCCTTCTTATATCGACCTGGGTCATTTTGTCCAACTTGTGGTCGAGCAAACTGGAGATCAAGAATTAAGATCAAAAGGTCAGGATGTTCTGAATGATCTTAATAATGCCATCGTGGCAGAACGCCATGGCAGGTCAAAACCGGGTTCGACAGGCATAGCGATTTATTTCCCGAACTCCACGCTTTACCGGTCCCCATACACTGGCATGCAGTCCTACACGATCCTCGCCGAACGCTATAGTCGCGTTTCACTCTGGGACGATTTTCTGGTGTACCACTACAACGACCGGTCATTTGA
Organism: uncultured Anaerolinea sp.; assembly: GCA_964411135.1. Classification (GTDB taxonomy): domain Bacteria; phylum Chloroflexota; class Anaerolineae; order Anaerolineales; family Anaerolineaceae; genus Bellilinea. The sequence goes on along the minus strand of CAYPJS010000043.1, from coordinate 58,554 downwards.
TGCAAACGCAGTTGAACCGGTGGTCCCTTCTGGAAGCGGAATCACCCGTGCGCCTGGTGCCGGTCAAATATCCATTTCAGCAATCGAGACCACTGGCGCTTCAGTTTCCCCGGGTGAGTCAGTTGAATTCCGGGCAGAAATAAGCGGCGAAAATATCGGATACGTGTACCTGTTCACCGGTTTTTACGACTCTGGCTCAAACAGCATCTATGTGGCAGATACAGATTACCTGGAAAGCCCGGATACCCGCGAGTTAAACGGGGTCAGTTATCCAGTCTGGCCGGAGGGTGGTTCCTTTGTGCTTAGCTTTGATTGGGAGCCGCTGCTCTTTTCGATAAGCGATGGAGAGCAGTCCTTGTTGGCTTTATTCAATCCAACTGCCTACGGGGAAAACGCCGACGAAGCAGTTTATGTCGTGAACGGCACATATACCTTCTCCGACACCGGTGAACAGCGTACCGCCCAACTTTATTTCCAGGATGGCAGACTTTTTCAGGTGTTTGGCTATACAGGGGATGACACCGCCAGTGCCCCGCGAGAGATTACACCGAACCCGGGTGATACTTTTACCATTTCTCAAAAATGGATGGACCTGGATTCGAATGGACGGGTCAGTCAGGTGGTGTATGAGGATGGGGAGATACTGACCTTCGGGCAACTGCCTTTCCAATGGGAGCAGGTATATGCGCCTGATGGTCAATACCTGGTCGGCTTCCTTGTCAGCGATCTGGACGGCAACCTGACCGAGGCGTATAAACAAATGATTGTGGAGTAATCCAGCCGCGAACGCGGATTGTGTTCATTGCCATGCCCAGATCGGAACAACCGGCTGGGCATGGTTCTTTATCCCAAATTGATGGTTTTGGGATCATTTTTACATTTTATTTCGTCTACATTGAAGATTTGGAGTAAACTATGAGGAAATTGTTATCAATGTTGTCAATTATTCAGGATGAGCCGGCCAACCCGCCGGTTCATGCGTTCCATTAATAGTAGGAATTGATTTTTCGAGGTCCGTCGCATGAGAAGATTTTCAGCCCTTCTATTCTCAATCCTGGTCTTCTTATTGATGACCTCCGCTGATGCACAGCCGCCCACACCTGTCGCGACGCAGGAACAGGCTGAACTATCCGCTGCTTTCTTTAGACGGATAGAGGAGCCCTCAGGCGGAGAGCATTTAACCTTTGACCTTTTTACGCCCGAAGTGGATACAGCTTTTATCAGCCCGGATGGGCAGCTGGCCGTTTTGTGGTTGGCGCTGCGGGATGATACTGGCCGCATTCTGGGTACCGAGCCAGGGCTGGTGGTCGCCAAACGGGTAGAGGAAGCCTGGCAGGTATTTCTCCCCGGAGATCCAGGTTGGGAGGAGACATTTGCTGCCATCCCCCAGGACTTGCTTCCTGTAGAGTTGAGTCCAGCCCCTGAAACCATTGAACAGCAAAGCAGCATTGGTCTTGATGCTGTCACCGGATACTATCTGCCGTACATGGCTGGAACTTCGCGCTGGTTGGAAGGATCGATTAATCATTACAATAATGTTCCAGAGCTGGGCTATCCATCTTGCACCTTTGAATATTGTGCCTACGCATACGACTTCACGGATGCAAATCATTTCCCCCTGCTCGCCTCTAAAGGCGGTACAGTTTATTCTTCCCGTGACAGCTGTGCAGATGGCACCGAAACCTGTACAAATTACATCGTGATACGGAATGTCAATGACGGGACATATCAAATCTACGTCCATATGGCACACGGAACCATTCCGGATTCCCTGACCAATGGGACAACAGTGGTTCGCGGGCAATACCTGGGCGACAGCGATGATACCGGATACAGCACATCGAACCACGTACACTTCATGCTCACCAATACGATCTGGTTAAGCCCGAATGCCGATAAATACTATTGGGGTTACTCCATTGATGTCCGTTTTGCCGACGTAGCGATCAACAACGGCATTCCCCGCAATTGTTATGAGTTAAACCGTTTTGGTGTGGTGAACGGTGCGAGTCAGTGCCAGGACTATTATGTTTCTGGCAACACTGGGGCCTTTCCTGCCACCGGTACGGTCTCAAGACCCCAGGCAGGTATCACGGTCGCAGCCGGCACCAATCCTTTGATGGATGCTACCGCCACGGTCACGGATGACGTAAGGGTCAAAGCTGTAAGGATGGTGGCTAAGCTGAATGGGGTTTGGACCGAGATCGGTCCGCTGGTTACGCAGGCTGCGTCCGGGACAATGTACGATTGGGACGTCAATTTGTGCGATGCCGGCCCTCTAAACGGGCCCTTGGAGGTAGCGGTTCGTGCCTGGGACCATGAAGGGAATGTTTCACCTGCGCTGGACCCGCGCACTATCAATGTGGATCATGCCTGCCCGGTGCCGGTTTCATCTGAACTCAACCCGGCGCAAACCATGGATTCGACCGCAATCTTCTTAAATTGGAATGTCCCATTTGCAGACGCAAGTGTAAGCAGTTTTGACCTTCAATGGCGGGCTGAACCGGGTGCCTGGAGCGATACAAATTCCATGACCTTACCAGCTAATCAGACCTCGACCTGGTTCGTCGGACAGGCAGGCGCGACCTACAGCTTCCGTCTGCGGGCAAGGGATACCACCGGGCAAATCGAACCGTGGCCAGCCAATGATTCTGCCGAGACCAGCGTCGCATTACCTGACAGTTGTATACCGGATGGATACGAAGAGAATGATCTAAAGGGGCAGTCGAAGGCAATAACCCAGGGGCAGAGCTTACCCAATAACCTGTGTGGGAGCGGAGATGCGGATTGGTTTGCGTTTAATGTCAGCCAGACAGGTGACTATCTGGTAGTTGCAGCTTCACAAGGGGGAGCGGCTGCAACAATAATTACCGCCTATGATAGCAGCGGAGCGGTTTTGGCTGCTGCGCAGTCTACCAGCCTTGGGCAGAATGCAGTTATGCGGTTTCATGCAGCCGAAACCGGAATATATTATCTAAAAGTAGAGCCGCTTGTCCCCAATCTCTCCGGGACTGGGGCTTTGTATAACCTCCGCATCACCGATGCACAGGTCATCTTTCTGCCAGTAATTATGCGATGATTAAAGGCCTAACTGGATTAACGATGAAGTAATTTGGAATGATCCGCTGCCGCGGGAAAATTTCGCGGGGATCTATTTTTCGATTGGGGCTGATAAAGGCGTACGCGGTACGGACTGGAGGTCAATTTGAATAGCGGATAGGAGGAACTGGATTCCGAGCAAAACGCATATCATGGGGAGAACCACTGTCCCTGTAGGTGCTGGGATATTTATGGATGCGTATTTTATCCATTTAACAATGCCAAATACCATGCCGAAAATGAACAAAGGGATTCCAAAGAGCATATAAACGGACATCATCGAAAAATCATACAGCAAATGTTTCAGGACCAGCCGTTTGAAAATCGTGGAAAAAATCCGTGGGGGAAAATCCACCAGAATGCGCATGATATTCATGCTGGATTGCTGATCGCCATATCGTGCAGGCATTGGGATATCCCGGACGAAGGCGTCGATTAAGTACAATTGGGCCAGCAAGGAAGTTTCAAAAAAATAAGTCTTATCCAGTTTATCTAAAGGCAGCAGCCGTAGTACGTCCGTACGAATGGCAAGATAGCCGTTTGTGGGGTCAAAAATATTCCAATAACCTGTGGCAGCCTTGGCGAGAAAACCCAGCATGGTGTTGCCAAAACGTCGAATAACCGGCATTTGCCTGAGCGCAACGGTATCGCGGAAACGGTTGCCTTTGGTGAAATCAGCCTTACCCTGAATTAATGGTTCAATAAAACCGGGAAGCAGACCTGGGTCCATTTGACCATCGCCGTCCATCTTAAGGACGAGGTCTGCATCCAGTTCCAGAGCCTTGCGAAAACCAGTGACCATTGCGCCGCCAACTCCCTGGTTTTTTTCATGCTGTATATAAACCAGTCGCGGTTCCTCGTTGATTAATCGGGTGACGACACCATGCGTGTTATCTGGCGAGGCGTCATTGACCACGATGATGTGTTGTATTTCTCCAGGCAGAGTCTTGATGACGTGCTCGATCTCGCGCTCGACCCGGTAGGCGGGTATAACGACCGCAATTGATGGGCTGCTTTCCAGGGAAGCGGCTGTCATGGTTGCGAAGAACCTTTCATGGAGTAATGATAATCCAGCACGTATAAAACCGGTTGAATTTTACCCTACGATTATTCCCGGCTAATCATCCTCCCATCGGGTATGGAATACTCCTTCGCGATCCAGCCGGCGGTAAGTATGAGCACCAAAATAGTCGCGCTGAGCCTGCGTCAGGTTAGCGGGCAGCCGCAGCGAGCGGTAAGCATCAAAGTAAGCCAGTGAAGCACTGGTTGCCAGCATGGGGATACCCAATCCAACCGCAGTCTGCACCACCTCCCTCCATGCGTCCACGCGGGAGAGGATGATTTCCCGGAAATTTTCTTCCATCAACAGATTTTGCAGGGTTGGGTTGGCAACCAGGGCAGCGGTAATATCCTCCAGCAAGGTTGCACGGATGATACAGCCAGCTCTCCATACTCGGACAACTTTCGCCAGGTCGAGTCCCCACTTGTATTCCTGCGATGCTGCGGTTAACAGCCTCAGGCCCTGGGCGTAAGACGTAATTTTGCTTGCATACAGGGCTTTTTCGGCAATTGCGATCAGGTGATCCGTGTCCCCCGAGAAGGGCTGGGCATTGCCCAGCACTGCGTTAGCAGCCACCCGCTCGGTTTTTAAGGCGGAAATCATGCGGCTTTCAACCGCGGAGTTGATGGTTGGAATCGCAATCCCAAGGTCAAACGAGTTTTGCGAGGTCCACTTGCCGGTCCCTTTTTGAGCGGCTTCATCCAGGATGAGTTCAACCAGGGGCAGGCCCGTATCCTGATCCTTACGGGCCAAAATATTCGCGGTAATCTCGATCAGGTATGACCGCAGCTCATGCCTGTTCCACTCACCGAAGATTTCTGCAAGGCGTTCATTGGAGATACCAGCCCCGCGATGCAAGAGGTCGTATATCTCGGCGATCAGTTGCATATCCCCGTACTCGATACCGTTGTGCACCATCTTTACATAATGCCCTGCACCGCCGGGTCCCATCCAATCCACACAAGGTTCGCCATTATCGGTTTTTGCTGCAATTGCTTCGAACATCGATTTCACCAGGTGCCAGGCTTCTTCGGATCCACCTGGCATCAAGCTGGGTCCCCATAAAGCTCCGCTTTCTCCGCCAGAGACGCCAGTACCAATAAACAGCAGGCCTTCCCTGGTCAGTTCCTTCATCCTGCGTTCTGTGTCGGCAAAATAGGAGTTTCCGCCGTCAATGACCAGGTCACCCGGTTGAAGATAGGGTATTAGGGATGCGATAGCTGAGTCGACCGGGCCGCCGGCGGGGACCATCAAAAACAAAATGCGTGGAGGTGTAAGGGCATGAACAAGCTCTTCCAGTGAGTTCGTGGCTTTAACCGTGAAGTCCGCTGGCAGCTTGGGTGCCACATCAAAACCAATTGGTTCGAAGCCATTGCGTTGGAAATTAAGTGCCAGGCTGCGGCCCATTACACCCAGGCCCAAGATTCCAAGAGAATATTGTGATTCCATTTGCTGCTCCTGCCGGATTGGGATGCTCATTCCGACGATGATTGAACAGGATGAGTGAAAATTGCGTTATGGAAGTTTTCTATACAGGATTTCGCCTGCTTTTGCTACGAATAGGATACCTTCTTCTTCGCGACCTTTCCATGCGTCAATATTTATTTTAGCCGGGTCCTTGTATCCGAGATTTAATTTAGCACACTCTTCCGCCGAAATTTTACTGGCTAAATTCACGGTCACATTCGGCCTTTCAACCCCATTGACCAAAACACCCGAGCCGCGGACATGGGTGCTATGTGCCAGTACACCCAGGGGAATATGCTGGTAACGCTGCCAATCCTGCAGAAAATAGGGCAGGATGTGGTAACCAACTTCGTATATGTACTTGCCATGAACGTGGCTGACCACATCCAGGTGGGGGGCATAAATTGTGACTTCGCCGCCGACGGTTACCGCCGGCTCGAGTTTGTACATGGCCTTGGCGGCAGTCCATAATTCGTCATACATCAGAGGGGCGCAGGAGAGAACCCGTTTGAATCCTTTTTCAACCCAGCGTATGTGACGCCTGGCAGAAAGGTCTGCGGCTTTACTCCAGGCTTCGAATGGATCTCCTACTACGATTCCGGCCAGTTCGTGCCCATCTACGAGCAGAGCGGCAAGTACCACTGGCGTTTTCAAGCGTTGTGCGGCCGCATGGATCATCGAGCGAACTGGCGTGTCTTTAATGCCAATGGTGCCAACCACGCCTGCCAATGCGCCAAGCCAGTGCGTGGCATTGATCATTTCCGGGCCGGAGATCCCCGGAAATAGATATTTCGCGCCACCTGAAAAACCGACCACTTCATGAGGGAAGGTTGGACCCAGGATAAGAATGACATCGTAGTCCAGGGCAAGTTTATTAATCCGGATCGCTACCCGTTCGGGCAGCGAAGGATGCCAGCTGTCGCCTGACAGAGCTTTGATTTCATCCTGCTCCATTGTCCCCAGCGTAGCCAGGGCGGAAGGATCATCCCAGGCATGATTGAACAGCCCAATATGAGCATATTTCTCCTGACGTTCTTCGGCAGTGATCCCGAACAACCCCAAAAGATGCGTTTGGGAAAGTGGAGGGTGGGTGCCTAGCGCAACCATAAAATCTAACTGGCTTGTGCTGGCTAATATTTCGACAATTTGGGGAAATAACTGCGCGAAGGGCATTGAGCGGGTATGGTCTGGTACCAATACCAGCACTTTTTGGCGTGTAAATCTGTTAGCCAACCCTTGCTCCAGAGCATTACGAATTTGCTCTGCACTCAGCAACCCCTGGGAATAACACTCGGAAAAAATCAAGTTTCACTTCTCCTGCAGGTTGTTAGACAATCCGCCTTCGCTTAAACACCGCTAAAAGCTGAAAATCCGCCATCAACGGGCACAACCACACCTGTAACAAAAGCCGACGCAGGTGACATCAACCATAATACCGTTCCATTCAGATCCTGTGGGTTGCCAAAGCGGCCCATGGGAGTATGATCGATAATTTTTCGGCCACGTTCGGTTAGATTGCCCGTATCGGTATCTGTAAGAAGGAAGCGGTTCTGATCGGTCAGGAAGAAGCCGGGTGCAATGGCATTAACTCGGATATCCGCTGAATACTCCTGTGCCAGGTGAACTGCCAACCACTGAGTAAAATTACTCACACCGGCTTTAGCGGCGGAATAAGCGGCTATACGGGTCAGGGGCCGGAAGGCATTCATTGAGGACACATTCAGGATCACCCCTGTTTTTCGGCGTGCCATGAATTTTCCAATGACCTGGGAAGGGATCATGGTCCCCATTAAATTGAGCTCGAACACCCAACGCAGTGCATCCTGCGGCAGGTCAAAAAAAGGTTTTGCCGGACTTGCGGTAGCATCTGGTTTGTTACCGCCCGCGCCATTAATCAAACCGTCGATGTGTCCGAATTCTGAACGGACCTGATCGGCAGCCGCTTCAACGGAGGAAAGCTCCAAAACATTGGTTTTAACTGCCACTGCCTTCCCTGACCCCGATGTGCGATGAAGATCATCCACAACAATCTTCGCTGCGTCAAGGTTGTAATCTAAAATGGCGATATTAGCCCCGCAAATGAAGAGCGCGCGTGCCATCTCGCTGCAAAGGATGCCTGCACCGCCAGTCACGACGATGGTTTGCCCTGTAAAATCAAATGCTCTGGTGAATTCATTATCCATGGGTGATGATCCTGTATCGTCCTGAAAGAGTAGGTTTTTATGCCTGTTGGAACTCAAATTGATATCGGGGGGAGTTGTGTAAGAGGAATTATGTTACAATGAAAAGGGTTAGCGCTAACGTATCTATTTGATTATAGCAGGTTTTAATTTCCATACGTACCAAAAATGCCTTTTATCCCCCCATAAATCATGATTAAACGCCCTACGCTTGCTGATATCGCCGCTGTTGCTAACGTTTCATTGATGACGGTGTCTCGTGCGCTTAATAATAAGCCAGGAGTGAGCGTCGAACTGCGAAAGAACATTATGCAGCTGGCGGACCAAATGGATTACCAACCCAACACCATTGCCCGCAGCCTGGCGACCAACAGGACCGCAACCATTGGATTAGTCGTGCCGGATAACACCAATCCTTTTTTCGCCGAGATTGCCCGCGGGGTTGAGGATGCGGCCTTCGCCAGTCAATATGGAGTTTTTCTGGTCAATACCAATGAAGAGGCAGCCCGCGAGGAGACAGCTCTGGACAGCCTGCAGCAAAAAGGCATCGACGGGTTAATTCTGTGCAGTTCGCGATTGCCCGATAAGAAGCTATCTGAACGTATCCAACGCTTCCCGGCGGTTGTCCTGCTTAACCGAGAAGTCAAAACAGCCCGGTCAAATCTGACCAGTATCAATGTCGACGATCGACACGGAGCGCTGCTCGCGGTTTCGCATTTAGCCACAGCTGGCCGCCGCAGAATCGCATTTATCGGCGGACCGAAGAATTCATTTTCTGGTCAACGCCGTCTGGAAGGATTCCGTGAAGGATTGGCGGCCTCGAATCTTCCCTACGATGTCAACCTGGTTGAGTGCTGCCGCCCTACACTTGAGGGGGGCAGTCAGGGAGCTGCGGTCCTTTTTAAACGCTGCCCTGATATTGATGCATTTATGACTTTTAATGATCTGGCAGCCGTTGGAGTGCTGGGAACCTGTCACGAGATGGGCAGGCAGGTCCCTGAGGAAGTTTCGATCATAGGGTTCGACGATATTCCGCTGGCACGAATCGTCCGCCCTCAATTAAGCACAGTTCACGTAAACCTAGCTGAAATTGGAGGTTTGGCAATGCAGGCATTATTGACCAACCTTGCCGGTGGCGAAAAATACCCGGATTACATGATCGAGCCAGGTTTGATCCTACGAGGTTCTGCTTGAACCCTACCAAACTAACTTTCTAAACCAAACCCATACATGATGAAAGGGATTTTACAATGACACAACCATTCATTATCCCGCAGGAAGGCGCGTTGGATCTGCTTTCGCTGGGTGCTCTCAATCACCGGGTTGATCCGGGAATTATCCCCTTTGGGAAAGCGACCGAATGGCAGGTTCACCCCAGTGGCGGAGAATATAACGTAGCTGCCAACCTGGCGAACTGCTTCAAACTGCGTACCGGCATGGTTTCAGCTATTGTGGATTATCCCATCGGCGAATTGATCGCTGAACGGGTGCGAGCCATGGGATTGAAATCCTATTACAAGCACTATCAGCATAATGGAGTGAACGGCCCGAATATGGCGACCATCTACAGCGACCGCGGGTTTGGGATGCGAGCTCCAGTGGTATTCTACAACCGGGCAAATGAAGCGGCTGCGCTGCTCAAACCAGGTGATTTCGATTGGACATCGATCCTGTCGGAAGGGGTGCGCTGGCTGCATAGCGGTGGAATTTTCGCATCTCTCTCGGAAACCACTGGCGAAGTAATCATCGAAGGGATGCAGGCGGCTAAAGCAGCAGGAGCAGTCGTATCCTTCGACCTGAATTACCGGGCTAAATTGTGGAATATTTGGGGTGGGCCGGCAAAAGCACAATCAGTCCTCTCCCGAATTGTGGAAAACGTAGATGTACTGGTTGGCAATGAGGAAGATTTGCAGTTGGGACTGGGGATATCAGGGCCTAAAATTGCAGCCAAATCCAAGCTCGACCCGAGTGTCTTTTTTGGCATGATCGATCAGGTCCTGCAAAAATACCCACAAATTAAGGTGGTGGCAACCACCCTGCGTGAGGTTCATTCCACCAACCGCCACAGCTGGGGTGCAGTTGCCTGGATCAATGGAGAGCAGGCAGCATCGCCCACCGCCGAGTTGGATGTGTACGACCGAGTCGGGGGAGGGGATGGTTTTGCCTCTGGATTATTCTATGGCCTTCTGACAGGTGCATCTCCGCAGGAAGCTGTTAACCTCGGTTGGGCGCACGGCGCATTGATTACGACCTTCCCGGGAGACACCACCATGGCGACTCTGGATCAGGTTCGGGCTTTTGCCAAGGGCGGTTCTGCCAGAATTCAGCGCTGAGCTTCCCGATTTCGGTTGGAGAATCATTAATATTCCATTGATCAGCGAGAGGTACCTTGGCTGAAAATACACTGGCAATTCCTGAGTTGTCTAAGATTAAAAAACTTCCGCGGAACGTCTGGGCGGTGAGTTTTGCCAGTTTTTTCATGGACGTTTCAAGCGATATGGTGCTGAATATTCTACCGTTGTTCCTTGCAAACGTTTTAGGTGTGCAAACCACGATCATTGGTTTGATCGAAGGGATTGCGGAAGCCACTGCCAGTATTCTGAAGATGTTCTCGGGTTGGCTGTCCGACAGGCTTGGGCAGCGCAAGTGGCTGGCGGTAACTGGCTACGCCATTTCAGCTTTTTCCAAGCCGTTTTTCTATTTCGCCAACAGTTGGGGTTTGATAGCTGCCGTCCGCTGGTCTGACCGCATCGGCAAGGGCATCCGCACTGCCCCGCGAGATGCACTGATCGCCGATTCGACTCCACTCAAGTCGCGCGGATTGGCATTTGGGTTCAACCGTGCCATGGATAAAGCCGGTGCAGTCCTTGGATTACTGATCGCCGCCCTGGTGGTATGGCTGGCGCAATCCAGTACGGTGTCGTTGACACGTTCCACCTTTCAGACTATCGTGCTGATCAGCCTGATCCCTGCTCTTCTGGCAGTTCTCTCATTAGCAATTGGCGCAAAAGATGTTGAGGTGACCAGCAAGCGCGAGGCCCCGAGGTTCTCCTTGAAGAACATGGGCAAACCATTCAGCATCTTCCTGGTGATCGTCAGCATATTTACGCTTGGAAATTCCTCGGACGGTTTCCTGGTGCTGCGTGCGCAGAACCTGGGTGTCACTACGGTAGGTATTCTGGTGATGCTGGCGGTGTTCAACCTGGTTATTTCAGGGGTTGCCACGCCGGCAGGCATTCGATCCGACAGAGTCGGCAGGCGGCGGTTGATCGTCGGCGGCTGGATGGTCTATGCAGTGATTTATTTTGGATTTGCTTTGGCACAGTCCACGTGGCAGGTTTGGCTGTTGTACGTCGCTTACGGTGTATATTTCGGCCTGGCTTACGGCACATCCAATGCACTGGTGGCTGATCTTGTGCCTGAGAATATGCGTGGGGCTGCTTATGGGACATACCACGCCGTTATCGGTCTTCTGGCGTTTCCATCCTCATTAATTGCAGGCATCCTGTGGGATGGGGTAGGATCCTGGAATGGGTTTGGACCCTCTGCGCCTTTTTTCTTCGGGGGCAGTCTGGCCCTACTGGCTTCCATCCTGATGTTGACCTGGATGCCCAGAATCCAGGCCAATCACCCTGAATAGATTTGTTGTTCCTTGGTGTTAACCTTAATCAAACAGTCCCTGATCACCAGCCTATTCCATTCACCCTACGCTGATAATTATTCCCGTATGGATAAGACATGCGGCTATGACCAGAATCCAAAAATATGTCTTTCGGGTTTTGTGTCGAAATAGCAGCATACCCGCCAGGGCGCCAAATGCACCACCGATAACGGTCAGGGTGATGAGGATTTTTTCCGGGATACGCCACATCCCCATCTTCGCCCGATATTTATCGATCCCCCAGAGGATAAAGGTTGCCGCTGTTAGGAGAATATATGCAGTCAAATGGTCCCCTCCAAAATTTGGTCGGTGTTATCTCAGTTATTATATAGAAAGCCAATACGGCTGGATGAAGAAACAACGGCTGGTTTTGGGGTTCATGGATGTTGGCTGGATTGTTGATACAATATCCTCAAGAACCTTTAGGAGTATCTTATTTATGGTCAAACGCCGAAAAACCCCGGTTATCGTGGAGACTACCGAGCCGCATTTGTGCAGCACAGATTTACGATTGACCATTCTCCACAGCGTACCTTTTTTTGCCGGGTTACCACACGAGGCAATTGCCGGTATCAATCAATTTTTCCATGAAAAGGGGTATGATGCCGGTGAAACGATTTATGTTGCCGGAGATCCGGCACGGTCTCTGATGATCATTGCCGAAGGCAGAGTGAAGCTGCTGCGGCATACCAGTATTGGTAAGGATATCCTGTTAGATTTGTTGATTCCGGGGGAATTCTTTGGGACCCTTTCAACTGCGGCTGAAAGCGAATATCAGGACACCGCTGTGGCGATGACATCTATCTGCGCCTTGGCGATCGAGTATGAAGAATTCCGCTCCATCCTGTTGGAATATCCAGCCGTAAGCATGAAGGTATTGGATACAGTCAGCGGTCGTTTGGCTGCGGCACACGCCACCATCCAGCGGTTGTCCTCGCAAACTGCCGAGCAGCGTATCGCTGCCACGCTGCTTCGCCTGGCTGACAAACTGGGCGAAAAGCACGAGGTTGGTTTATTGATTCAGACCCCGCTCTCGCGTGACGAGCTTGCGGATATGACGGGAGCCACCCCGGAAACTGCCAGCCGGGTCATCAGCCAGTTCCAAAAAGACGGACTGATTGAAACTGGAAGGCAGTGGATTGCGATAACTGATTCACAAGGGTTGCGCACCCTGGCTGAGTAAAAGACTCTCACCCGGTCCAAATCCACAGATATTAACCAAAGGCGAGGAAACCCTCGCCTTTGGTGCACTTAATTGATCTGGATCATGGATCGATTGCAGTGAAACCATTATCCTTGGATCAAATAAATCAAATGGAGGAACCCATGAAAACTATTTTGAGAAGCCAGGAATTAACCTGCCCGTCCTGTATCGCAAAGATTGAAAAAGCCCTAAAAGGCGTTCCCGGAGTTGTGGATGCCAGGGTGTATTTCAATTCAGGCAAAATCGAGGTTGTGCACGACAAAGCCCAGGCCAGTCCGGAGCAGCTGGCGAAGACCGTGGAAGCCATTGGGTACAAAACTCGTGTCAGTTTAGTGTAGCGGTAGGATTGGAGTCAGACATGATCGATCGAATGCGGGCAATATTTGCAGATCAACGCAGACGTACTGAAGCTGTTGTCATCCTCTCAGGTGGATTGATCGTTGCGGGCTTGATCGCCCGATATCTGCTGCAAAGCCTGCAGGCGCATGCCGTCTTGATGAGTGTGGCGTCAATCATTGCCGGAATTGGAATTGCCAGAAAGGCGTTTCTCAGTTTGCGCAACCGGCACATCAGCATTGAGTTCCTGGTGACAATTGCCACGGTCGGTGCTCTGGCTATTGGCGAGGTCTGGGAAGCCGCCGCGGTCACATTTCTGTTCGTGTTTGGCGCGTATCTTGAGGCTCGAACCCTGGGAAAAACACGGCAGGTTCTGGCTGAATTGGTCGACCTTGCTCCTGTGACAGCTCTGGTGTTGCGCGGCGGTATCCAGTTGGAAGTATCACCGTATGAGGTTGAGGTTGGGGAAACAGTGGTGCTGAAACCCGGTGCCCGTGTTCCTGTGGATGGCGAAGTCCTTTCCGGCGTGTCTGCGGTGGATGAAAGTTCCATCACTGGCGAGCCCATGCCCGAAGAAAAAGCCAGCGGTGACAGGATTTTTGCTGGAACCGTCAACCTGGACGGCATGCTTTTAGTGCAGGCGACCGGCATAGGCGCGGACACAACACTGGCACGGATAATTGCCCGGGTGGAAGAAGCGCAGGAGCAAAAGGCTCCCACCCAGCGTTTTATCGAGCGGTTTTCGCAGTGGTATACGCCCGCCATAATCATTTTGTCCGTCGGGGCGTACATTGTCAGCCGTGATATTGAACTTGCGTTGACCTTGCTGGTGATCGGCTGCCCGGGAGCGCTGGTTATTTCCACTCCGGTTTCGATAATTGCCGGCATCGGCAGCGCCGCAAAACGCGGCATACTGATCAAGGGTGGGGAATTTCTGGAGAATGCCGGGAAAATTTCGGCAGTTGCCCTGGATAAGACAGGCACTTTGACACATGGTAAACCCCGCCTGTCGGATATCCTTGTGCTTCAATCCCAGAGAGTTCCAGCTGGTGCCCGTACTGATTTCGCAAGTCATTGGGACAGCGACCAATCGGAAATCTTGTGGTGGACTGGAATAGCTGAATCTGGATCAGAACATCCCCTGGCACGGGCAATTTACAAAGAAGCCCTAAAATTGGGCGATCTGCCGATGCCGGATACTTTCGAAGTTTTGGCAGGAAAAGGTGTGCGTGCGCAGTATCAAGGCAGCACCATTCTGGTGGGGTCGGCGAAATGGCTGTCCGAAATTGGAATCTCCATAAATGAAAGTGTGCAAAACCGTCTTAATGACTTACGTTCCAGCGGTAAAACTGCTGTTCTGGCTGCCCGCGATAACGAATTGATAGCCATTCTGGCAGTTTCAGACATGGTTCGCGAGGATGCGGTTGAAATGGTCCGGCGATTGAAGGCAGCCGGAGTTGACCCGATTGTGATGCTGACCGGTGACGACCCGGCAACTTCTTTAGCAATAGCGCAGCTAGTTGGGATTACCGATGTGCGGGCTGGTCTTCTGCCGGAACAGAAGTTGGATGCTATCAGACACCTGCAAGGGGCGGGGCATACAGTTGCGATGGTTGGAGATGGTATCAATGATACGCCCGCCCTGGCTGCGGCGGATATCGGGATTGCGATGGGAGCCGCAGGTGCGGGCTTAGCCATTGAAACCGCGGATATTGCCTTAATGGCAGACGACTTGCTGAAGGTGCCGGAGGCGGTAAAGCTTTCGAAAGCGACCCTTGCCAATATTCGACAAAATGTGGTCATTGCACTGTTAACCGTCAGCGGACTGCTGGCGGGGGTGTTGATTGGAAAGGTGCATATGGCGGGCGGTATGTTGATCCACCAGCTTTCGGTGCTTATCGTCATCGCCAATGGTATGCGGCTATTGAGGAAATAAATAGAGTTATTCAGCCGGGTAGCACGGATCAGAAGGATTGTGCTATCCGGCTTTTCACCTCTGTTCGGGTGCTATAATCTTTCTGATATGTTGAAGCAGCGTTACCGCAGAATCCTGTCCTTTTTTGCCGGTGTGTTAATCGGATTGTTGTGGTGGGAAGTGGCATTGCCTCGCTTGGGTCTTGGACGGATGGCGAGCGGAAAAAGGATTAAAAGATTTAAGAAGTATGCCGCTGACTTCCATGCCATGGCTGTAGAGATGGGCGGCGTAATGATTAAGGTCGGGCAGTGGATGTCTGCCAGGCTGGATGTTCTGCCACCTGTCATCACCGAAGAACTGGCCGGGCTGCAGGACGAAGTAAGACCAGAAACCTTCGAGGCGATCCGCAGCGTAATTGAAGCTGATTTTGGAGTCCCGCTGGATGAGGTGTTCAGGAATTTTTCTCCTGATCCAATCGCTTCTGCCTCCATCGGACAGGTGCATTCTGCATTCATGAAGAGAATCGGTGCCGAAAGCGAACTGGCAATAGACACACCGGTGGTTGTAAAAGTCCAGCGTCCTGGCATCGACCAGTTGGTTGCAACAGATTTGGCAGCCTTGCAGGTAGTAAGCCGCTGGCTGGAGTGGTACGGCCCGATTCGCAGACGTGTCAATGTTCCGATGTTGTTGAGCGAGTTTAGCAGCACGCTATTCGAAGAACTGGATTACCTGCACGAGGGGAAAAACGCGCAAACCTTCAAAGAAAATTTTGCGGGTGTCCAGGACGTGGTTGTGCCGGATGTTTTCTGGAGCCATACAACCAAGCGAGTGCTAACCCTCGAAGACGTGCGCGGTATTAAGATCACGGATTACGAGGCGATTGATTCTGTCGGAATCGACAGGGCTGAAGTGGCGCACCGCTTGTTCGATGTCTACCTGAAACAGGTTTTTGAGGACCGCTTCTTCCATGCTGACCCCCATCCGGGTAATCTATTTGTGACACCGGGCGCGACGGATGAAAACGGACATGTACCTTTTTCCCTGGTCTTCGTCGATTTTGGTATGGCGGGTAAAGTCATGCCAAATGTGGTCAGCGGATTGCAGGAACTCATGATTGCGGTGGTTGAACGTGATGCTGACCGGGTGATTAAGGCGTACCAATTGATGGGAGTGCTGTTGCCCGGTGCTGACATTGATCTGCTGCGCCAGGCAAACGAACGAGGATTTGAAAAATTCTGGGGGCTCACCACACCCGAGTTGATGGAGTTGGGCCAGGCAGAGGCGATGGCTTTCCTGGCTGAATTCCGCGACCTTCTCTACAACAACCCCTTCCAGCTTCCAGAGAACATGATTCTACTTGGCAGAGCGCTCTCGATCTTGAACGGAATCTGCACCGGTTTGGATGGACAATTCAATGTCTGGCACAGTGTGGTCCCCTGGGCCGAAAAAGTTATGAAGACCGAGGGGCGAAGTCAGTGGAAAGTTGTAGCAGGGGAGGCGGTTGATATCCTCCGGTCTGTAGCATCCCTGCCGCGCCGTGCCGAATCGATTCTTTCGCGAATGGAGCAGGGCCGATTGGAAGTGCGCAATACGGATCTGAGCCGCCAGGTTCAACGTGTCAGCCGGTCGCTGCGCAGCCTGGCATCCGGGGTTTTCTTTGCTGCTTTTTTGTTTGGCGGTATCCAGCTTTACCTTGCCGGGCATACGGCCCTGGCAATTGTGCTTGGTGCCGGAGCTCTGATTTCAATGGCAGCGGCAATCATCAACGCTGAGCGATAAAAATCTTCGGGTTTGTTAGCAGGATATATTTTCTTTGTGAAAATGTTAACATACTTCTTATTGAAAAATCGGATAAATTAGACTATAATAGTGATAGTTCAACCTTTCACAAACAAATAGTCAGGTTACGAAAATGAAAACAAAAATGCACAACCAAATAACACCCAGAGTGGTAATTGTCGGAGGAGGCTTCGGAGGGCTGCATGCAGCGCGCAGTCTGGCAAAACTTCCCGTGCGTGTAACGCTGCTTGACCGGAACAATTACCATCTATTCCAACCGCTTCTTTACCAGGTTGCCACTGCAGGAATTTCTCCCACCGATGTTGCTTATCCGCTGCGGAGTATATTCCGCCGCCAGAAAAACCTTGAGTTCCGAATGGCCGAGGTGACCGATATCGATCCAGAAGGCCGGATTTTAACCACCACCAGTGGGACGATGCCGTACGACTATCTGGTTCTGGCTGTTGGCGGTCAGACCAACACCTTCAACAACCCCAGTGTGGCAGCCAACAGCTTCCCGCTTAAGGATTTGACGGATGCTTCAGAAATCCGCGACCACTTGCTGCGTATTTTTGAGCAGGCTTCTGTGGAAAAGGACACTACTCTCCGTCAGGATTTGCTGACTTTTGTCATTGCAGGCGGCGGGCCAACCGGCGTTGAGATGGCCGGAGCGATTTCGGAACTCATCCGGCTGGTACTCACAAAAGATTACCCTCAGCAGGATTTCAGCCAGGCACGTGTACTGCTGCTCGAAGCTGGCGACCGGTTGCTGCCTGCCATGCCTCCACCGCTTCAACAGGCTACTATTACCGTTTTGGAAAACAAAGGTGTTGAGGTGCGGTTGGGCGCAGCGGTTGAATCCTACGATGGAGAAAAGGTTCAGCTGCGCAGCGGAGAGAGTATTTCGACCCGAACCCTGGTATGGGCTGCAGGAATCCGAGCGGCTGATTTGATCTACAAATTAGGCGCAGTACAGGCTGCTCAAGGACGGGTGAAGATCGACCCGACTCTGCAGCTGCCAGGGCATCCTGAGGTGTATATCATAGGTGATGCAGCATTCCTGGAAGATGAACATGGACAGCCGCTGCCCATGCTGGCACCGGTCGCAATGCAGCAGGGGGACCTGGTCGGAAAAAATATCCGGCTGGCATTGGAAGGAAAGGCGCAGATCAACTTCCACTACAAGGACCCGGGCACGATGGCAACGATCGGGCGCAACCAGGCAGTTGCCTGGATCGGTCCAGTAAAATTGACCGGTTTCCTTGCCTGGGTCACCTGGCTGGTGGTGCATATCTACCAGTTAATTGGTTTCCGTAACCGGCTTCTGGTGCTGATTAACTGGGCCTGGGACTACTTCTTCTTTGACCGTGCGGTCAGGTTGATCATCCCAAAAGAAAGCGGCCCTAAGGTTGAACAATCGCCGATAGGGCCGCTTCAAAGTCGAGGATCTGGCGTTCAGAACAAGAACATACCAATTACAAAGGGCAGAACAGCCAGCAATGCCAGCAGCGGGTGACCCCGGCGTCTGGTGTTGCGTGAGTCCCACAGGAACAGGAACAAGGCCAGTCCAAATGCCAGGAATGCGCTGGCGAACAGTGCGATCAACGATCCGGTGGCTGAAAAGGCGGTTTCCCGTCCCATGGCGAGGCCAAGAAAGGCATTCATGCCGTGGGATGCAGGCAGCAATTGGGCGAATTTAATCGCGATATCGGGCAAAAGAGTATGCGGAAGCATTAGTCCGCCCAGGAGCATCGATGGCACAAAAAATACCTGAGACCATAAGACGGTTGCGCGGGAGTTCGGTGAAACCACCCCGATCAGAGCCGCAAGCGAAGCGCTGTTCAAGGCCAACGCCAGAAAAACTGATATAAAGCCTAACCAATTGATTGGAAGAGGGGCTTTGAAGATCAGGCTGGAACAGATTACGATAATCGCAGAGACAACCAGCAGGTGCAGCATGGTTGTGAGTACGGGGATGATCAAAATAGAAAAGGACGGCACGCCGTTAATCTTGTAGCTGCGGAAAATCCCATTTTCGCGGCCATTGACCAACGGATCCGGTATCCCCAACATGGTGGCGGCTGTGACGGCAAAAACGATCATGGCTGGCAGCATGTCCTGTAAAAACATTGGATTGATGGAAGGCATGATCGCGCCGATCATAAAGAAAAAACCCAACGGGAAAAGGTAATTCATTAAAAGCAAGGTTTTGTTGCGAATTCCAGTGCGGAATTCGAAGGAGAAATGGTGGATGAAAGCGTTCATTGATTTTTTCCTGTATGGGTGATTTCGAGGAAGCGGTCTTCAAGAGATGGCCGTTCGACGCGCAGGTCGATGATTGTATCGCCGCTTTCTTTGATATGTCCCAAAATGGATGTGACTGTAGTGCTGATATCCGTCGAGAAAAACACAGCATAATTTTCTTTATGAGCCTTCTGAAGAACAGCCGGGAGATCTTCAATTAGACTGTCCAGGCAGTTATGCTGGGTATAAACCGAAATTTTGGTCAAGCCCTCGCCCTGAGCGGTAATCTCAAGCGGAGTTCCGAGCGCAGCCAATCTGCCATTGAGCAAAATGGCAACCCGATCTGACATTTCCTCGGCTTCAGCCATATCATGGGTCGCAAGGATAATCGTGGTACCCCGGGCTTTAAGGTCGCGCATCAGGTCGTGGAGCTCGACGCGCGACGCCACATCCAGACCAGCGGTAGGTTCATCCATGAACACCACCCTGGGTTCATGCGCTACTGCCAGTGCCAGGGAAAGCCGCCGCTGCTGCCCGGTCGACAGTTCGTAGAACTGGGTATTCATCTTTTCCGATAGTCCCAGCCGGTCGAGCAAATCAAAACGGGGTTTTACATTGTGGTAGGCGCAGAAAAATTTCATGGCCTCTACAGGCGTTATGGATTCCGGCATACCGGCCGACTGCAGCTGGACGCCGATCAGGTTGCGCAGCTTGTGTGGTTCGGCAGCGGGGTTTACATCAGATACCCGGATTTGCCCGCCGTTTGGTTCCCGCAAGCCTTCCAAAGTTTCCAGGATGCTGGTTTTACCGGCACCATTTGGGCCAAGGAGTCCGAAAATTTCTCCAGTTCTGACTTCGAAACTCACATCTTCAACGGCGGTAAAACTTCCATAGGTCTTTTTAAAATGCTGCAATTCAATAATTGAATTATCCATGATCTCCAGCCTTACAAATGTTTATACACTTTTGTAATCAACAAATATAACTATTCAAACTATACACCTGCGCCTTTGTAAAGGATATAGCAAAAGTCAATTATTTATTCCATTTGCATACAATTTGAGGCGGGGGTAAAATCACCCTCAAACCTTGCCCAGGAGTCAATTGGATGGATACCCCCTTCTACGTTCCCGAGAGTGCGATGGCGATCGTTGCCCATCCGGATGATATTGAATTTTCATGTGGCGGTACATTAGCACGCTGGGCCAAGGCCGGAACCAGGACCTACTATGTGTTGTGCACAAGCGGTGATGTTGGCATTGCCACAGCCGGAATGACAAAGGCTCGCGCTGCTGAGATCCGTGAGGAGGAGCAGCGTAAAGCCGCCGGAATCGCTGGCGCAGCAGAAGTGGTTTTCCTGCGCGAGCCCGATGGTCTCTTGCAGCCCACGCTTGACCTTCGAAAAAAACTGGTACGCGAAATTCGTCGGTTGCGGCCAGAGGTCGTCATCACAGGCGACCCGACGGTCGTGCTGGCATCCTCTGACTACATCAACCATCCCGATCACCGGGCAGCCGGCATCGCAGCCCTGGACGCGGTTTTTCCGGCTGCCGGTCAGCCCAACTTATTTGAGGAATTAGGAGCCGAGGGGATCAAAGCTCACAAAGTCCGCAAGGTTTACGTGACAGCCTGGGAAAAAGGCGACCTGTTTGTTAATATCTCTGACACGATCGACACCAAAATCGAAGCGCTTCGCGCCCACGTGAGTCAGATGAATGGTTGGGATCCCGCAGATATGGTGCGCGAATGGGGACGCGAGAGCGCCAAGGGTAAAGAAATGACCTATGCCGAGGCTTTTCGCGTTATCCAGCTTGTGAACGACGAGGATTGGACTAAATCTAAAGGGGCTGTACAGGATTGACGTTTATTCCCCGAACATTTCCAGCAAAACTGGATTGATAGCGTCCCAATTGGGCAGCAACACCTGAGCACCTTCATTGGTAGTCCAGGGGTTGACCATTTCACGGTTGATGGTCCGGTTGTCAATTCCATCGGGCCCGGCCCGAACCAATGCCAGTCCGAGTCTCGGCCATAAATAAATGGGCAAATTAGTATCGACGGACCTCAGTAGCACGGCAGCGACAGCCGGGATACGCGGCCAATAAAGTGGACTGAGCATTTGTTTGAACGCAGCCTTAAGCAAAATTTGGCCGTGTTCCATTCTAAAGAAGTCGTCGCTGCTGGAACGGCTGCGCGCGAAGGCCAGAGCCTGTTCACCGCTTAATGTGTATTGCCCGGGGTCATACCCTGCCATTGGGCTTGGAATGTCTACTTTAACGCCACCCATGGCATCCACAATTTCGATAAACGAGTCAAATCTTACACGGGCGTAATAACGCACGGTCAACCCGAAATTCGTTCGAACGGTTTCGAGCGCAGCTTCCGGTCCGCTGCCTTCTTCAGCTGCTTCTGCGAAGAAATGGGCTGTGTTGATCCGGTTTTCCCCGACTCCCGGGATCGTTACCCACAAATCGCGCGGAATGGATAGCATTTTCACGGTGGGTTTGAGCGGAATCACGCTGACCAGAATGTTTGTATCCGTGCGGCCAAGGGCGGTTCCTTCTGGAGCACGGTCAACACCCATCAGAAGGATGTTGGTTCGGATTGGGAACAGGAAATATAAACCGAACAGCGCCAGAGTCAGAATCAGGGCCGGCAAACAGCCACAAAAGCAACCACGCCGGGGGCGGGGAAGTTCTTCGGCCTCCGATTCGATTTGAATCGGCTGATATTGGTTTGGATCGTAGATCCGGGTTGGCTGAGTCTGATGCTGAATTTTGTTGTCCATAATGATTTTGTCCTGTATATGCAGGCGAGAATTCTAATCCGTAAACCTTTTTTTGTCATGTGTGACTTATTATGGGGATCAAGAAAATTTCAAAAATAAACCCCGGAATAAAAACAAGGACGCCTGGTCGAGCGCCCTTGTTATCTTTTCCCCGTTGAATCAAATGCGGTTAAGGTTAGTACCACCACTGGTTGTAGTTCATGTTCTCGAACCAGCCGGAGGATAACAATGCGAAGAAAGCGATTGTCCAGATAATGCTTAGGATCAATCCGACTACGCTCAAAACGATGCCAGCGATGGCTGAACCGCGATTGCGGGATTTCAAGCCAAGGACGCCAATAATGATTCCAACGATCGCAAGCGGTCCACCGCAAATTGGCAGACACCAGGCGAACAGGTTGACAATGCCGAGCACCAGGGATGTAATCCCGGCCCAACCGCGATCGGTCTGGGCTTCTGGCTTAGGTAATATCTCGGGTTCAAGGATAGGGGGCAGCGGATTTTCTTCGGTCATATTTTCCTCCAAATGGGCTTCTTCGAAGTTCTTAAAATCCCCTTAATTGCATATTAAGGGGATTAATTCTAGAAATAATACTATTAAAACTTAAATTCTCAACGATCCTTGCTTAGCTATTATAACGAAATTAACCCTTGCCGGTTCAGGTGATTTTCCAGAATCGATAAATGGGTTTATTCAATTGGGGAGGACGCAAAGACAGTATCGATCTGATCCATAACCTCATCCGTCAATTTATCAACCGCTTCAGCTGATGCAAGGTTTTCATCCAGTTGTTCCAGGCGGGTGGCACCCGTGATCACACTGGATATTTCCTTTCGGTGAAGGATCCAGGCCAGCGAAAGTTGGGCCGTCGTCAATTCCAATGAGCTAGCGATTTCGGTCAATTGACGCACTTTTGCCACCCGATCCGGTGTGATGCGGTCGCGCACCCAGGGCATCCCCTGCAATGTTGCCCGGCTTCCATCCGGAATGGATTGATTGTACTTGCCGGTCAAGAGGCCCTGATAAAGCGGGCTGAAGGTGGTAATTCCAAGACCGTGTTCGCGGCAGATAGGTGAGATCTCATCCTCAAAGCGGCGCCTGTGGAACAGGTTGTACTGCGGCTGTTCCATACTTGGCGGGTTCAAACCGTATTGACGGCAAATGCCCATCATATTTGCAATCTGAGATGCCTGCCATTCCGAGGTGCCCCAGTAGAGGACTTTGCCCTGGTGGACCAAATCGTCCATGGTGCGTGCAACCTCTTCGAGGGGGGTATCCGGGTCGTAGCGGTGGCAAAAATACAGATCGACGTAGTCAGTGCCCAGGCGTCGCAGTGAGGCATGAATTGACTCGGTAATGTGCTTGCGCGACAGACCTCGTCCATTCGGACCGGGCATAGTTGGCCAGAAAACTTTGCTTGAAATTACCAGGGCTTCACGCGGCAGGTCTCGGATGGCCTGACCCATTACGGTTTCTGCCTCGCCATTGGCGTAGGCATCCGCGTTGTCAAGGTAGTTGATTCCCTGGTCATAAGCTGCATGGATCAAATCTGAGGCGGCTTGCTTCTCGATCTGGTTTCCAAACGTGATCCAGGCGCCGAGTGAAATCTCGCTCACCTTAAGTCCCGCACGTCCAAGGCGTCGATAATGCATGGTTCCCTCCAGAAGAAAATTACGTACCGCTTGCCAGCGGATTATTCCATATCGTGGATTTTCCCCTCGATCAGCGCTTTGGTGGTCTCACCGATCCCAAGCGGTTTCCATTTTTCCTCGTTTGCGCGCAGCCGGTGAGCTCCGCCGCCGCGGTTGTGCAGCAGGTCAAAGCCCTCAGGTTTGATAAACATATCCTGGCTGTCGAGCAGCCCGCTGACTCCCGCCTGACCTGGTTCCGGCCTTTTGTTCTGGCAGTATTTGCAGGTCTTTGGATCGTGCTGTTCATAAGTCAGCGGTTCTTCATAGGTAGTAATGTAGCCTTCATAGTTGCGCAGGACAATCTTATGATCTGAAATGCTGATCAAGTAGTTTGGCATAACCGGAATTTTTCCGCCGCCGCCAGGAGCGTCCACAACATACATCGGGACAGAGTAGCCGGATGTATGCCCGCGCAAGCCTTCAATGATTTCCACGCCTTTTCCAACCGGTGTACGGAAATGACCGGCGCCGTCCACCAGGTCGCATTGATATAAGTAGTAGGGGCGTACCCGGATGCGAACGAGATCTTGCACCAACTTGCGTTGGATATGTACGCAATCATTCACACCTGCCAAAAGCACCGACTGGTTGCCAAGCGGAATACCAGCCCGGGTCAGCCGGTCGCAAGCATCCGCTAGCTCCTGTGAAATCTCATTCGGGTGGTTGACATGAATGTTCATCCAAAGGGGGTGGTATTTTTGCAGGGTGTCGCAGAGTTCCTGGGTAATCCGCTGCGGCATGAAAACCGGGACCCGGCTGCCGATACGAATGATCTCGATGTGTGGAATCTCGCGGAGGCGACCAAGCAATTCGTCGAGCAGTTTTGGCGCAAGGGTAAGCGGGTCTCCACCAGACAGCAGCACATCCCGTACCTGGGGGGTACGCTTCAGGTAATCGATCTGCATATCAAATTCTGCACGCGAAAAGGTTGCGCTGGGGTCTCCGACGATGCGCGAGCGCGTGCAGTAGCGGCAGTAAGAGGCACACTGGGTTGTGACCAACATGAGTACCCGGTCCGGATAGCGGTGTACCAACCCCGGTACCGGCGAGTGCTGGTCTTCGGCCAGAGAATCTTCCATCATACCGGTGAACGGCACAATTTCCTCGGCACGCGGGATAACCTGGCGGCGGATCGGATCGTCAGGATCGTTCGGATCAATCAATGAGGCGAAATACGGCGTAATATCGACCCGAAAAAGGCCCTGGGTATTGAGCGCCTTCATTTCGCTCTCGGTCAACTGCAAAACCTTCTCAAAATCCTCAACGCTGTTCAGGCGGTTGCTTAACTGCCAGCGCCAGTCGTTCCATTTTTCATCCGGGACTTCGACGTAAACAGGAGCTCGTTTTGAATCAAACGGGGTTGAAGCCATGATTTTTCTCCTTGGATAAGGTACTCCACAAAGGTGACCGCAATTCGACTAACAATAAATAGAAAACCATCTGGCTTGATGTGATGAATCCCCTATGCAGCCGGTGGATCGTGGTCGGTCCGGAAAAATCCAGCGCAGTCGATTAGTTTACAGCCTAAGTCCATAATCTTAATTGTATGAAGAAAATCGACTTAGGTCAAATCGAAATTTACGCCAGGCATTTTGCGCCCCTGCTGGACACTGTTAGAAATCTATAAGAGTTCTTATGCTAGCTTGACGTTGATTTCCCTGCATGGTATTATTTTGCAATAGACCCTTTTAGCACTCTAAGGCTTAGAGTGCTAAATTTTACAGGACCATGAACGAACTAACCGAACGACAGAAGATACTTCTTTCTCTGGTAATCCATGAGTACACCCGCACAGCCACGCCTGTCGGCTCTCACGCTCTGGTTGCGCGCTATAACCTGGATATGAGTTCGGCCACAGTGCGAAACGAACTGGCGGCTCTGACCGATCACGGCTATTTACGCCAGCCGCACACATCTGCCGGGCGGGTGCCAACCGAAGAAGGATATCGGTACTTTGTCAGTCGGTTGACCCGTGCCGCTGACCTGCCAGATAATACACGGCGTACTATCAGCCATCAGTTTTACCAGATGCGAAATGATGTGGAACAGTGGGTCAGGCTGGCGGCGTCCGTGCTCGCTTATCAATCCCGCGCCGCATCCCTGGTGACACCCCCTCACCCGGAACACGCCCGGCTTAAGCATCTCGAACTGATCGCAACCCGCGGCCGGCAGGTGCTGGTGGTTCTTGTCATGATGGGCGGCGAAGTCCGCCAGAGGCTGCTTTCGCTGCCGGAACCTGTTACTCAGGACCAGCTGTCGCAATCATCCGAACGATTGACCCAGTTTTTCGCCGGGTCTGATGTAGATGAAATGCGGGCCCGCCTGGTGCAATTGCAAGGGCTGGACGCTGATGTGACAGCCTGGATCATCGAGGACATGATCCAGGCGGACGCCATGCCGTCTGGAGAGGTTTATATTGACGGTTTGACAAACGTGCTCAGCGAGCCGGAATTCACCGGTTCTGAAGAAGCCAGGCGGTCCTTACGCATCCTTGAGGAACGTTCATTTCTACAGGACCTGGTGGCACGTACATCGGCTGGGAACACCCAGGGGGGTGTCCAGGTTTTGATTGGCGGAGAGGGCACGTGGGATGAACTGCGGCAATGGTCGCTGGTACTTGGCAGTTACGGCACGCCGGGTCTTGCGACAGGCACACTGGGTGTGCTGGGTCCACTAAGATTGTCATATGGACGCGCCATCTCTACAGTGCGTTTTCTCTCAGGGCTGATGAGCGACCTGATGCAAGATTCGATGTTAGAAGGAACTTCTGGAACTACAGGAGATATGAAGTTATGACGGAACACAAGAAGAAAACCAAACCGGATATGGAAATAACTGAAGATGGTACTGCCGAAAAGCAAAAACCTGAGGAGACAAGGGCGGACGATGTGGCAGCCCTCGAACAGGAATTGGCAGCCTCGCAGTCGCAGGCAAAGGAATATTCCGAGGGGTGGCAGCGAGAGCGTGCAGATTTTTTGAATTATAAGAAACGCGTCGAACGTGACCAGACACAACTTTCTCAGGTGATAGCCGCAAACATCATTAAAAAATACCTGAGCGTTATGGATGACATGGAACGGGCCCTTTCGAACAGACCGCAATCTGCGGAAACCCAGGATTGGTGGGCTGGCGTTGAATTAATTTACCGAAAATTGACCGGCATCCTCGAGGCTGAAGG
Organism: uncultured Anaerolinea sp.; assembly: GCA_964411135.1. GTDB lineage: Bacteria > Chloroflexota > Anaerolineae > Anaerolineales > Anaerolineaceae > Bellilinea. The sequence continues at coordinate 31,951 of CAYPJS010000043.1, read as the reverse complement.
CGTGCAGGTGATCCCGTCTGTGGGCGAGGTCTTTGATCCGAATTTACACGAAGCCATTACGCATGAAGACAGTGATTCAGTCGAGAGCGGCAAAGTAATTGCTGTTGTTCAGCAAGGCTACCGCATTGGAGAGCGCATCATCCGCCCGGCACTGGTTCGGGTGGCACGCTAATTGCTCCTATTTTTGTGTGACCAATTGAATTATTTCGGGGAGTTATCCCTGTACTGAAATTCGAGAATGAGAAATTACCTGGAGGAATAATATGGGAAAAATTGTTGGTATCGATCTCGGCACAACCAATTCCGTTGTGGCGGTTATGGTGGGCGGGGAGCCGATCGTCATCCCTGCGGCAGAAGGCGAGCGTCTGGTCCCCTCTGTCGTGGCGGTCAATAAAAACGGCGAACGACTGGTTGGCCGGTCAGCTCGCAACCAGGCAATCGTAAATCCGGAAAACACTGTTTTTTCGATTAAACGACTGATGGGCCGGAAGTTTGATGACCCGGAAGTACAACGCACCATCGGGCGGGTGCCGTATAAGGTGACCAAGGCACCCAATGGTGATGCCCGTGTGGTAATGGGTGAGCGCGAATATTCGCCCCCGGAAATTTCAGCCATGATCCTGGCCAAATTGAAGGCCGACGCTGAAGCTTATCTCGGGGAGGCTGTTACTCAGGCGGTTATCACCGTGCCGGCTTACTTCAATGATGCTCAGCGCAATGCCACCAAGGACGCGGGGAAAATTGCCGGTCTGGAAGTGATGCGCATCATCAATGAGCCGACCGCATCTTCGCTGGCGTATGGCCTGGACAAGAAAAAGAACGAAATTATTGCAGTGTATGACCTGGGTGGTGGTACGTTCGATATTTCCATTCTGGATGTCGGCGACGGTGTCTTCCAGGTAAAATCCACTTCCGGAGATACTTTCCTGGGCGGCGATGATTTCGATTTACGCTTGATGGACTACTTGATCGACGAGTTCAAGAAAGAAAACGGCATGGACCTGCGGAATGACCGCCAGGCTTTGCAGCGTCTCAAGGAAGCCTCCGAAAAGGCCAAAATCGAGTTGTCGACGGTAATGCAGACAGAGATCAACCTGCCGTACCTTACAGCAGATGCTTCAGGCCCGAAACACCTGGTCAAACAGATCACCCGCGCCCGCCTTGAACAATTGACAAGCGATCTGGTTAATCGTTCGATGGACCCGGTTCGCCGTGCCATCTCAGATGCAAACTTAAAATCCTCTGACATCAACGAAATCGTCTTGGTCGGCGGTATGACCCGTATGCCAGCTGTGCAGGACGCTGTTCGGCGAGAATTTGGAAAAGAACCGCACAAAGGCGTTAACCCGGACGAGGTGGTGGCGGTTGGTGCAGCCATCCAGGGTGCTGTGCTGGGCGGCGATGTCAAAGACGTCATTTTAGTGGATGTTACTCCGCTGACCCTCTCCGTTGAGACACTGGGCGGTGTCGCGACCCCGTTGGTGGAACGCAACTCAGCTATCCCGACCAGCAAGTCGCAGGTATTTTCTACGGCTGCTGACGGTCAGACTCAGGTTGAAATCCATGTTGTGCAGGGTGAGCGCCCCATGGCAGCCGATAACAAATCTCTCGGCCGCTTCACCTTGGACCGCATCCCGCCTGCTCCTCGCGGCATGCCGCAAATCGAGGTCACGTTTGATATCGATGCCAACGGTATTATGACGGTGACTGCCAAGGACAAGGCTACAGGCAACAGCCAGCATATCACCATCACAGCCTCCTCCGGACTGAGCTCGAGTGAAGTCGACAAAATGCGCCAGGAAGCTGAAGCTCATGCAGAGGAAGACCGCCGCCTTAAGGAACTTGTGGAAGTTCGAAATTACGGCGATAACACGGTTTATGCTGCTGAAAAAGCTCTGAAGGATTATGGCGACAAAGTGACTCCTGAGATTAAGCAAGAGGTAGAAAAAGGTGTCAGCCGCCTTAAAGAAACTCTGCAAGGGCAGGATGTCAATGTCATTCGCCAGGCTGCGGATGATCTTGGACAGGTGATCCAGAAGATCGGCGGCTCTATGTACCAGCAGCAAGCTGGGCAGGCTGGTCCTGCTGGCGATCCCGGTGCTGGCGGCGCGCAGCCCGGGACAGGTCCCTCCGGCGAAGATGTGGTCGACGGGGATTTCAAAGAAGGCTAATCAGACTGATGACTGGGGGCGGAAATATTCCGCCCCCAGAATGACTTGCCGGGTGGTAAAATCCATCCGGAATTTTTTTGATTATTAAGGTGTAAATGGCAGCTCGTGATTATTACGAAATACTGGGTGTAAATAAAAACGCAACGCCGGAAGAAATTAAGTCTGCATTCCGGCAGTTGGCCCGAAAATATCACCCGGATATTAACAAAGAGTCAAACGCCGAGGCGGTATTCAAAGAAATCAATGAAGCCTATGGTGTCCTTTCCGATTCTGAAAAGCGGGCTGCTTACGATCGATATGGTCATGCCGGCTTGAACGGAATGGGCGGCATGCCGGATTTCACCACAGTAGATTTTTCGGATATCTTTGAGGAATTTTTCGGATTTGGTATGGGGGGCAGCAGCCGTCGCCGGCCGAATGCACCTCGCCGCGGAGCTGACATCAACTTAACCGCAACTCTGACCTTCGAAGAGTCGGTCTTTGGGGTTGAAAAGGAAGTCGAAGTTACCCGCGACGAAGTTTGCTCAGTATGCCGCGGCTCTGGCGCCGAGCCTGGCACCTCTCCGGTGCGTTGTACGACCTGCGGGGGTAGGGGTGAGGTGCGCCAGACCCGTCAGACTTTCCTTGGGGCTATGGTTCAGGTTACAACCTGTCCCACCTGCAGCGGCAGCGGTGAGGTTATCAGCACCCCATGCCACAGTTGTAAAGGCCGCGGCCTGGAACGCAAAACGGTAAAGAAAGTTATTTCCGTGCCTGCCGGTGTGGATAATGGGATCCAGATTCGCCTGGCAGGTGAAGGACAGGCTGGTGTTAACGGCGGTCCACACGGCAATCTTTATCTTGAGATCAAGGTAAAAGAACACGAGTATTTCCGTCGTAAGAACGACGATATCCTTTTGGACTTGAAAATTAACATTGCCCAGGCGACCCTCGGGGCAGAAGTGGATGTTCCCACCATAGATGGCACTGCCAAGCTTAATATTCCGGCGGGCACTCAAGCAGGGAAAATTTTCCGCATGAAAAGTAAGGGTGTTCCGAATGTGCGTGGGGGGAGTAAGGGCGACCAACTGGTGATCGTCAACGTTGAGGTGCCAACCCGGCTGAGTGCTGAGCAGAAAGATCTGTTTGAAAAACTGGCTCAGACCCTCGGGACTGAAGTAAAACCACAGGAAAAAAGTTTCCTGGACATCATAAAAGAGGTGCTGGGTGGCTGAAGCCGAACATTTTTGGTTGGAAGTTTCAATGGTCGTCGATGGGGAGCTGGCAGAGGCGGTAGCCGATGTTATTGGGCGTTTTACACCGCAAGGTGTTGTCATGGAACAGGATGTCAAGTACAACGATGCTGAAGATGTTGGCACTCCCTACGGACCAGTTAAAGTGTATGGGTATATCCCGCAAGATAGCACAACCGAACAAAAACGGATCCATTTGGAGGAATCACTCTGGCATTTGAGCCAGATTCTACCCATCCCTCCAATCGAATACCGAAAAGTACCGGATCAAGATTGGATGCAGGCCTGGAAGCAGCATTACCGTCCGATTCCGGTGGGAGAGAAGTTGCTGATCCTGCCCACCTGGCTCACTTCGGAATTCCCGGACCGCATAGCAATCAAAATCGATCCTAGCATGGCTTTTGGGACAGGGACTCACCCGACCACTCAAATCTGCCTGGCCCTGTTAGAGAAATATGTGCAACCTGGAAAACCGGTCATTGATGTCGGCTGCGGTTCAGGAATTCTCTCGATCGGTGCCATCAAGCTTGGGGCTACCTCTGCTCTGGCAGTGGATATTGATTCGGCATCCATCCGTGCCACCAATGAGAATGCCACAGCCAATGGCGTGGTAGATGAAGTTTTCGCAGCGCTGGGCTCAGTTACAGAAATCCGTCAGGGGCAATTTTTGTACCGGCAGGCTCCTCTGGTCCTTGCCAACATCCTGGCACCTGTGATTGTGCGGCTGTTCAACGACGACCTGGCGAAGCTGGTTACACCCGGGGGAGTCATGATCCTCTCGGGTATCCTGCAGGAGCAAGCGACGGAGGTCGAAGTTGAGGCTGGCAGCCATGGGTTGCGCCTTTTGGAGCGGTATGTGATTGGGGACTGGGTTGGTCTGGCAATGCGCAGACCGAACAGTCTAAAAGACCAATAAATATCAGTGCTTACCAGATCCGTTCGAGGTCCGGGTTATCGAGGGGCTGCCGGCCAACTTTTGCCATATCGATCCACTGGTCGCGGACTTTGATTCGCACAACATCAGCGGTGTAATCTGTAACCGTAGCGCTGTGGTTGTCGAATAGGGCTGAACCGACAGCGTAAATATCCACAGGTACGTTAAGACGTTCGAAGCGGCTGATCTTTTCTGGAGAGAAGCCGCCCGAAACTACCAGCTTGACATTCCGGCAGAAACTGGCAGCTCTTTCACGCCATTCGTCAGGAATTTGCCAGGATTCCCAGGCGGAATCCAGGGCTTTACGGACGTTGAACACCAGGCGAGGGGTGACTCCCATGTCAAGCGCCGGATCGCCGATCGGTGCCACGCTTTCATCCCGCAGGCTGCTGCTGGTGTCCATACGTACTCCGTAAAGAATGTATCGCTTGGCTTCCTCAATCTGCCCGGCATCCGTCAGGGAACGGAATTTCTCAAACATCGCTTTGCAAACAGCGACTGATTCGCGCACGCAATCATTATTAAAATCCACCAGCGCAATTCTGGGAATGGACAACGGCAGCACTTGCGAGAAGGCTATGGTAGCCTCATCCGTATCACCCAGGAAACTGGCGATGGCAGCGTGTGCTACGGTCCCACCGCCAGCGCCGCCCCACCAGTCACCCTGGGCGTCGGTAGAGACAAAAGGTCCTAACTTCTTGGCGTGATCGAGGTTGTAGCGCTGAACGGCGATTTGATAAGCATACCCATCGGCTGCCTGAACCTCATGCAGATCAAAACGGGCCGGGAAAAACATCATGGGTTTACCGCGGGCTGCCACCAGCGCTTCATATACATTGGTCGCCACACGGCTGGCACGGGTGAGAATGCCCAGGGTAGGGGTTTCAAGGATGGCAAAGTCGCGGTAACGCCCACGAACGCGTAAAACAGGGTTAACCTCCAGCGGATTGCCGTTCGATTCCACCACGCTGCCATCCTGCACGGCCCAAACCTGGAGCTGCCCGGAAGTATCGATGAATTTTTCGCCGTCAAAGTAACCAGTGGAATGACGCAGCATGGTCAGAGCTTTATCGATCCCAACCACCAGCGTTTTTCCCGGGCGGCGGGTAAACCATTGCATTTCCACTTCAAGGTCGCCGGCTGCAATGCCGTGCGGATCTACGCCTGCAGGGAGACGGGGATGTGTGCCCCGGTATGTATAATTCTCATGAGCTAGGGTTTCCAGCATCCGGGCGATGTTGACGAAATATTTATCGGAATACCAGCCTCGGCGCATCCGTTCGATATCCAGTTTGAAAGTTGAATTATCCAACCGTTTTTGGTCAAAGATGCTCATGGTCTCTCCTGTGAACTAACTGCCAGGTGTAATTAGTGTAAATATTACACTAATAATATACTGCATGTGGCAGTGTGTGTCAAGTTGAAAACCGGGGTGGGATTGACTCGCTCCCAGCCAAAATAAATGTGCATAACTGGCTAACAGGCAGAGCAGAATATGGTATAGTAATTTGTCCGGGTAGAAGGCCGGGCAATTTTCAGTACGGAGTGAAAAATGAAAGAACGAGAAACTTACAGCGTTACAATGGCAGGATTGAAACGCGAGTTGCCACTTTTCGAAGTTGCGCCTGGTTTACGCATTGCCCTGTTGAACATCCTGGGGGATACCGAACTGGTACAGGCGTGTGCGAAAGCGCTCATTGAGAAGACCAAGAATATTGACTACGACATTATCCTGACTGCGGAAACCAAAAGCATCCCGCTGGCATATGAGTTTTCAGTCCAGTCCAAAAAACCATACGTCGTTTTGCGTAAATCCTACAAGTTTTACATGGGGCAGGTGATCAAGGCGGAATCGCTCTCGATTACTACCGGCGCTCCACAAATCCTTTTGCTGGATGAAAAAGACTACCTTTTGATGAAAGGCAAGAAGATCCTGATCGTCGATGATGTGGTGAGCACCGGTTCCACACTGGACGGTATGCGCTCGATTGTCGCGCAAGCGGGAGCTTTTATCGCCGCTGAGGTCGCCATTTTGACCGAAGGCGATGAGGAAACCTGGACCAACATCATTTCCCTTGGCCATCTGCCTTTGTTTAAAGATTAACGGCGTCAACCGTCATAAAATCCACAAACCAGCCGATTGACCCCCTGCGCCAGTCGGCTGGTCGTTTCATCGAGCTGCACTTCGCATTTAAGCTCAAGTCCGCTGTGAAATGATGTGTTTGACAAAATTTTCTGGTGCGAGCAATTCTGTCTTGAAGAATTCGGGATAAATCAGGAAATCCTCAAGCCTGTCAATGGGCAGCCAGACCAGCTCCTCCTCAACTGAACCTTCAACCGTATACCTTTTAACCTTCGATATATCCTGCAGCGGGGTCAAATAATAGAAAAGACAAAATTCATGAAATATTTCACCGGTCTCTTCAAGGGCAAAAAAATTTTCATGGATGAACCCGAGCCGGTCTATTTTGAATCGAATTCCAGTCTCTTCTTCCGCTTCCCTTAGAACGGCTTGATCGGTTGACTCATGCAGGTGCACTCTACCGCCAACTGAGTAATAAGACGGAATGAAATGGCTTTTGACCATCAGCAAGTTGTTCTGATGCAGGATGATTGCACCAACCCTGAAGTTAAATCGTCCTTCAGGGGTCTTAAAGAAACAATCCATCGGGCACCTCGTTTACGATAAACGTTGGCTGCTGAGAAGACCCTTGCAGGAATTCGGGAAAAATTTTGACTCAGTCGAATGACGATTAATGGCGGTAAGTCTTAGCTTGGAGTCATTGCGAGGAAAACACCCTTCGGTTATTCCTCGATGCTGATCGCCTCTTCAGGGCATTCATCGACCGCCTGCTGCACAAGGTCACGGTATGGTTCTGGCACTGGATCCATCAGCACGATTGCAAATCCCTCATCCCCCAGCTCAAATACTTCTTCAACGATTGTTTCACAAACCCCGCAACCCATGCAGGCATCAGGATCGACTTTGACCTTCATTTGTGCACCCCTCCTCAGTGAGGTCTATGGAAATGACAGCTTGGTTCTTTATTTTGAGGGAAATGACACATCCGTTTTAGCGGAAATTCCACCCATTTTTCATTATAGTGATTCCGTTTCCTAAAGATGTCCCCACTTAAGGTGATATTTGTCCTGTTTTCTAATCGCTGCGCGAACTAACTTTTAGGATCTCCCCGGGTGATTCCATTTGAATTGATCAGCCGGATTTTTCGCTCACGGGTATATGCTTTAATATCCCGCTCACGTCGCATTGCCTGACTCCGGTCGGTCATACATTCAACATAAACTAATTTAACCGGTCCATGCTGCCGGGTGTACCTGGCACCCTTTCCGTTGTTGTGCTGACGCGTACGTCGTTCGGGATCGGTGGTCCAACCAGTGTAAAAGGTCCCATCCGCACATTCAACAATGTAACAGAAAAAACCCATCAGCTCAGCCTTATTTTTTGGTCTTGTCGACAGGATTATCCAGATCGCGTAGCCTGCCGCCCAGACCTACCAGCTTGCCCAGCCATTGTCCGGTGGTTGGCAGTTTCGGCGAAGTTACCACTTCCCAGTCATGCGTCAGACGTTTCTTATGCCAGTCGATTTTGCCTGCGACTGCTTTTTCAATGGCGTTTTTCAGAGCTTCGGCGTCCTGGCGGGAGATCATTTCACGCATCGAGCGCAGCTCTTCGATGTACGCGTCCAGGACGCGGACAGTATTCTCGCTGTTCATCAAAACAGCCTCCCCAAATTCCTTGCGCTCATCCAGGTGATCCAGGGGGACCAGGGCACTCAAGAAGGCAGGTCCGCCGATTTTCCGTCCCTCACGCCAACCAGGCTGCGCAGTGATAGCACTATATAACGCAGACGCGGCGATTTGAGGGAGATGGTGCATCAAGGCAGTGATGCCTTCACTTTCAGTGAGATCAGCGAAATATGGTTTCCCGCCCAAAACTGTGGAAAAGTCGGCCGCGAGTTTGACGGCATCCGGGTGTGTGTCTGGTGAGGTGCCGATCATGAAGAAACTTTTTTGGAAGAGGGTTGCCTGAGCTTGATCGAGACCATGTTCTCGATCTTCCAGGAATTCGGGATTGAGGTTAGGGTAGAAACTGACGATGTGACGGTCATCACCGAATAAACTGGCCGCCCATTTGTGCACGGTTGAAAGCAGGACTGAGGTATCCAGGACAACAGCGCCTGGTTTCAGGACGGAAGCCAGGATTTCAAGAGTTTTGCGGATATCATCCACGGGCAGGCAGAGGACGACGATATCAGCCTGCTCAACCGCTTTTGGAATGTTGTGTTGTACCCTGTCGAAGGCACCCATTTTCAGGGATTTCTGTTCATTGATCAGGTCCATATCGGTGCCGACCGATGTAAAACCATGTGGATTGGCTTTCAACGCCAACCCGATTGACGCCCCAATCTGGTTAATCCCGATTACGGCTACTTGTACTGTCATACAGAACCTCCCAACAGCAGAAACCAGAGATTTGGCAGCGCCGGGGACATCATCCAACCGAAAACATCGATTCCCAACCGGGGTCCGACAAAAGCCACCAGGAGCAGAACAATGGGACCATACGGACGAATCACATCCAGAATCCGGGCCAGAGGCGGCGGGGCGAAGTAACTGAAAATCTTGTCGCCATCCAATGGGGCCAAAGGTATCAAGTTAAAAAGCATCAACAGAAGATTGATAAAAATAAATTCAGTCAAGAATTCATAAGGAGTCGGAAGGAAGGTTGCACCGCCCAGCAGGGAGTTGGATTTTACCCATTCAGCCCGCAAGGGGATGGCAGCCAGAATCGCCAATAATAAGTTTGAAGCCGGTCCTGCCAGGGATACCCACATCAGAGCCGATGGCGATTTTCGGCTGAGTGCATAAGGGTTTACGGGCACTGGCTTTGCCCAGCCAAAACCTGCCACCAGCAGCATGAGCGACCCGAAAATATCCAGGTGCTTGAGAGGGTTCAGCGTTAACCGCCCATTCATGCGCGGCGTGTCATCCCCCAGGAGATCAGCCACTCTGGCGTGCGAAAATTCGTGCACGCTGAAAGCGATGACGAGGGTGATGATGCGGCTGATGAAGGTGGGAAAATCTAGTCCGAGCATCCAGTCATCTCCTGTCCTGGCCCGAGTGAAGAGGATTATAACATGGGTGGTATAATCGGCGGCATGCTGCCAGACCTGCGCCTGAAGGACGTCCTCCGACTGCGGAAACCCCACCCATGCGGCAGCTATGAGTGGCGTGTGACCAGGCTGGGCGCAGACATCGGCCTAGAATGTCTGGGCTGTAACCGGCGTGTAATGTTGACCCGGCGCGAGCTCGCCCGCCGCATGAAATCGATTCTTGCCCGAGGTGAGGATGATTCCACCGGGCAAGAGTAAACCCCACATCCTCTTCCTGTATTCAGATACAGGAGGCGGGCACCGGGCTGCGGCTGAGGCAATTATTGAAGCTATCGACCTGGAATTCCCGGGTCGTGTATCCACCGAAATGGTGGATATTTTTCTTCGCTATGCACCCCCTCCCATCAATTTAGCACCGCGCATCTACCCGCGTTTGTCACAAATGCCCAATGTGTGGGAAATGGGTTACCGTGCCAGCGATGGACGGCGCAGAACGCGTTTTGCTTACCGTATGTTATGGCCTTACCTGCGCAGCTCATTGACTAAGATGGTTGCCAACCACCCAAGCAGCCTGATCGTATCCGTGCACCAGATGATCAATACCCCGGTGTCCCGGGTGGCGCGGTCAATCGGTGTGCCGTTTGTTACAGTGGTGACAGACCTGGTTTCTACGCATGCAGCCTGGTATTGCCCGTCCGCCGATCTAATAATTCTGCCCACCCAGGCGGCTTACAAGCGCGGTCTGACGCTGCGGATGCCCCCATCGCGCATGCAGGTAATCGGCCAGCCTGTGGCGGATCGCTTCTGCCAGCCGCCAGGTGATAAAGCTAGCCTGCGGGATGCCCTAGGTTGGCGCAAGGATCTTCCGGTTGCTGTCCTGGTCGGTGGTGGTGAGGGGATGGGGCCGCTGGCGTCTGCTGCTTTTGCCATCGATGAGGCTCGCATCCCGCTGCAGTTGATCATTGTGGCAGGGCGCAACCGGGCGCTGCAAAGGCAGCTGGAGCAACACACCTGGACTATTCCGGTTATGGTTTACGGATTTACACCCCAGATGCCAGATTTTATGCGCGCTGCCGACTTTCTGATCACCAAAGCCGGCCCCGGCACGATATCGGAAGCTTTCATTGCCGGGCTGCCGGTGATCCTGTATAGCAAGATGCCCGGCCAGGAAGACGGTAATGTCGATTTTGTAGTGGAAGAAGGTGCCGGTGTTTGGGCGCCAAAACCGCAGATGGTTGCGGAGACACTCGTCAAATGGCTGCGTAACCCTGATGCTCGTGACAAGGTTGTCGCGAACGCGATGCGCCTGGCTACCCCAATGGCCACTCGCCAGATCGCACGTGTGCTGGTAGAAAAAGCTGGCCTGAGTGCCGGGGACCGCGGCTAATTTACGGGTATAATCTGTGTAATGCCTATCCTTGATTCACGTACGCTGGAATTTTTCAGCCGTAGTGCTGATCAGACCCGCCGTCTTGGTATTCGCCTGGGTGGGTTATTGGAAAAAGGTGATCTTGTCTGTTTGCACGGCGACCTTGGATCTGGAAAGACCACGCTGGTGCAAGGGATTGCACAGGGATGGGGGTCGCTGGACCCGGTGTCCAGCCCGACATTTGTGATCGTCAATATGTACCGCAGGCCAGATAAATTGAGCCTGTATCATCTGGATGCCTACCGCCTTGAAAGCGGGGCGGAAGCCGAAGAGATGGATATTGATTTAATGCTGGAACACGGAGCTCTGGTAGTTGAGTGGCCGGAGAGAATTGCCTCAGCCCTGCCAAACTCGTGTTTAAAAGTCGATTTACGTTGGATTGCAGACGAACAGCGCGGCATGGTCTTTCTACCGCAAGGGGAGCGCTTCGAAACCCTGCTTGCAGATTTTCGCCGAAAGGTTCTGGGAGGTTAATCATGCTGCTGGCGCTGGATACCTCCACTCAAACAATCGGGATCGCGCTCTTCGACGGGGCCCAGGTGGTTGGCGAGTCCATCTGGAAGACTCAGAACCACCATACCGTTGAGGTGGCACCTGCCCTTAAAGAATTATGGGACCGCTGCGGAGTAAAAGCCAATGACATTCAGGCTATTGGCGTAGCACTTGGCCCTGGCTCATTCACCAGTCTGCGGATTGGGCTGGCAGTCGCGAAAGGCATGGCACTTTCGCTGCGCATTCCCGTGGTTGGGGTGCCGACTTTGGATATTCTGGCAGCCGCCCAGCCCAGAAGCGAAAACCCGTTGGCTGTCCTTCTACAGGTTGGACGCGGGCGGGTGGCGGTAGGCTGGTATAAATGGGCACGGCATAGTTGGGAGACTCAGGGATCCATCGAAGTTAAAACGGTCGAAACGTTTTCGGATGGAATTGAAACCCCCACTATGGTCTGTGGTGAATTGACTGCACCTGAACGGCAAATTCTGGCAAGAAAACGCAAAAATGTCCTCCTCTCGTCCCCCGCAGCATCATTACGGCGCCCATCTTACCTGGCCGAGATTGCCTGGAGGCGCTGGAAAACTGGAAAAACCGACCAGGTCATCCCTCTGGCACCCATTTACATTCACACCGGGGAGGTAATTCCAGGTTGATGGACGGAAGAGAGGGTTTTGAAACGCGAATACGTCCAATGGAACTGAAAGATGTTGAGCGGGTGCGGGAAATCGATGTAAGCTCCTTCTCCCTTCCATGGCCTGAGCGCTCATACCGCTTTGAAATACAGCAGAATCCCGCCTCCCATTGTTTCGTGGTTGAGGTGATTGAACCTGATCAGCAGCCGGTAATTGCAGGCATGATTGTCATGTGGTTTATTCTGGATGAGGCGCATATCGGTACGATTGCCATTGATAAACCATACCGCCACCGGGGACTGGGTCGTTTGCTCCTGGCTGAAGGGTTAAAGGATGCTTATCAAAAAGGAATCCGCATCAGTTATCTTGAAGTCAGACGCAGCAACCAGAATGCGCAAAACTTGTATGAAAAATTTGGTTTTCAGGTTGCCGGTATCCGTAACCGTTACTATAAAGACAACCAGGAAGATGCTATATTAATGACTTTGAGCCCGATACAATACGATAAACTGGAAATGCTGAGCAGCAAACCCCTGACAATCCATTCCAGTAAATAATTGTGGAGGTTGTGCGTGGATCAAAAAGAACTATTGAATCAGGTAGCTGCTGAGGTTAAGGACTGTCAGTTGTGCCAGCTGGCTTTTTCGCGGAAAAATTCGGTTCCGGGCGAAGGTCAGCCCAACGCAGAAATCATGTTTATTGGTGAGGGACCCGGGTTTTATGAAAATGAACAGGGTCGTCCTTTTGTTGGAGCAGCGGGAAAATTTTTGGATGAGTTGCTGCACCGTGCCGGACTGCAGCGTGAAAAAGTATACATTACGAATGTGGTAAAGTGCCGTCCACCAGGCAACAGAGATCCCCTGCCCGAGGAGTTGGGTACATGTAATGGTTACCTGGATCGCCAAATCGAAGCGATCTCTCCCATGGTTATTGTCACCCTGGGCCGTTTTTCAATGGCAAAATTTATGCCAAATGTACGCATCAGCGATGTCCATGGACAATCTCGCTGGGTAAACGGCCGCCTGATTGTGGCTATGTTTCATCCTGCCGCCGCCCTGCATCAACCATCCCTTAAGTCAGCCGTTTTGGATGATTTCAGCCGCCTGCCAGGTTATTTAACCATGGCACGAACGAATCGCGATAAAATGCAATCGATGCAGGTCGCAGCTTCCCATCCAGAAGAAGAACCCTCAGAAGAAGACAAGCCTACTCAATTGAGTTTGTTCTAACCGAGCCTGCCAACCGTCCAAAATTTTAGCGGACGGCTCAAAATTCCGTTACTCTAGAAGGACCTAATTCACATGCAGCAAAGAACTCGTCAAGATTTGATCGAGAAAATCCATTCACGCTCTGCAAAAGTAGCAGTCGTGGGAATGGGGTATGTCGGACTACCGCTGGCAGTGGTCTTTGCCGAAGCTGGTTTTGATATCACTGGAATTGATTTGGACCAGCGCAAGGTGGATGCCCTGGCGAAGAAAGAAAGTTACATCCTGGATGTACCCACCGAAACGGTAGCAGCCCTGGTCGATAAGGGCTTATTGAGAGCAACGACGGACTATTCGGTGATTCGGGATATGGACGCGGTTTCGATTTGCGTTCCGACCCCACTCCGCCAAACTGGCGACCCTGACCTGTCCTTCATAGTTAGTGCAGTCGAGGGGATTGCACCCTACCTGCACAAAGGGATGGTGGTGGTGCTCGAATCATCGACTTACCCGGGTACGACCCGCGAACTCATGCTGCCGACCCTGACCGAAAAAAGTGGTCTTGAAATCGGAACTGACATCTTCCTGGCGTTTTCGCCAGAAAGGGTCGATCCTGGGCGCGAGGATTGGACAACCAAGAATACACCCAAGGTTGTGGGGGGTATTACACCAGCCTGCACCGAAGTAGCCAACGCCTGGTACAGTCAAGCGCTGGATAAGGTTGTGCCGGTTACTTCGACTGAAGTCGCAGAAATGGCAAAACTGCTTGAAAACACCTTCCGCATGATCAACATCGGGATGGTTAACGAGTTAGCGATCATGTGCGACCGTCTTGGGGTGGATGTGTGGGAAGTCATTGATGCGGCTGCCACCAAACCCTTTGGGTTCATGAAATTCACACCAGGCCCGGGTCTTGGCGGTCACTGTATCCCGATTGATCCACTTTACCTGTCCTGGAAATTAAAATCACTTAACTACACCGCACGCTTTATCGAACTCGCCTCCGAAATTAATACCAATATGCCGCGCTTCGCAGTTGGAAAGGTGCAGGACGCCCTTAATAACCATCAAAAACCCTTGCGCGGCAGCCGCATCCTGGTTCTGGGTGCCGCCTATAAGCCCGACATTGACGACTTGAGGGAATCACCGGCGCTGGATGTGATTCATTTGCTCCAGGCAAAGGGCGCACTTGTCGATTATCACGATCCGTATATTCCTTCCATCCACCATGATGAACTGGCATTGGAATCGGTCAAAGACCTGATGGGGAGTGTCCGTGATGCTGATTGTGTGGTAATCATCACCAACCACAAGTCTTATGACTATCCGGCAATCTTAGAAGCAGCAACCCTTGTGGTCGATACGCGGAATGCCCTGGGTGAAATGGGACGGGTCTCACCAAAGGTGACGAGGCTGTAATGGCGCGTTACCTGATTTCTGGCGCAGCCGGTTTCATCGGTGCGAAGATCACCGATGTTTTGACCGGAGACGGGCATGAGGTAATTGGGATCGATAACCTGAACGATTCCTATGATGTGCGCATCAAACACTTCCGTCTTAATCAACTGAAGGAACGATCTGGATTTACTTTCTACCACGGCGATATTTGTGACCGTCCCCTGTTGTCAAAAATCGGCAGCCACCATCAATATTTTGATGCAGTGATCCACCTCGCAGCACGCGCAGGTGTGCGCGTCAGTCTTGAAGATCCCTGGGAGGTAGTTAATACCAACCTGGTGGGCACGGTCAATTTACTTGAAATGGCCCGTCAAATGAAGATCCCGAAGTTTGTGCTGGCATCTTCCTCTTCGGTCTATGGCGCAAATCCCCCTTTCCCGACGCCTGAAGAAGCCGCAACCGATCACCCGATGCAGCAATATGCAGCCTCGAAAAAGGCAGCAGAGGTTATGAGTTACGTTTACCATCACATTTACAACCTGGATGTGACAGTATTCCGATACTTTACGGTTTATGGACCGGCGGGAAGACCGGATTTGGCGCTTTTCCGGTTTGTGCAATGGATAGCCGAGGGGCGGGCAGTACGCATAAATGGCGACGGCAGCCAGGCGCGCGGTTTTACATACCTCGATGATATCGCCCGCGGTACCATCCTTGGGCTTAAACCGCTTGGCTATGAAATCATCAACCTGGGCGGGCATGAATCGATCTCGATGATCGGATTGATTTCCATGATCGAAGGGATCCTGGGAAAAAAAGCGCAGTTGAACCATGCGCCATACCATAAAGCAGATATTCGCAACAGTCTGGCAGATGTAAGTAAAGCCCGCCGCCTGCTGGGCTGGGAGCCGCAAATTGGCCTTGATGAAGGTGTCCGCAATCTGGTCGATTGGTATCTCGCAGAGCGGTCGTGGGCAAGCCAGGTACTGACAGAATGACTTTGCGCGAGCGCCTGATTTCACTCTGGCGCGAAGACCCGCTGCTGCGCAGTGTGGTCCGAAATACCAGCTACCTGTTTTCGAGCAACACCATCAGTATGGGGTTGACCTTTCTGCAGGGTTTACTAGCTGCTGCGCTGCTTGGCGCAAAAAGCTACGGTACCCTGGGGATGATCATTGCCTTTGCCTCCAATGTAAATCGGTTGTTGTCCTTCCGCATGAATGAGCTTGTGGTTAAGTACGGCGGCTCGCTATTGGCTGAAGAACAAAAACCAAAAGCAGCGGTGGTGATTAAGGTTGCAGGGATCAGTGAAGCGGTCACCTCAGCAATCGCGTATACGTTACTGTTGGTCCTTGCCAGGTGGGGGGCTACGGTTATTATCAAGGATCCAGTCACCATCCCATGGATTGGCATTTACGGATTGGCGCTCTTGGCAAATCTTGCCAGTGAGACCTCACAGGCGGTTTTGCAGCTTGGGCAGCATTATCGGACGCAGGCGGTCCTGACCTTGCTGCAGAATATCATTACCGTAGTTTGGATCCTGGCTGCAGTCGTTTTAAAAGGCGGTGTCTTCGATGTTTTAATGGCTTACCTGGCCGGCAAGGCGTTGTTCGGCCTGGGCATGCTGGCAGCTGCGGTTTATCATTCCAATTCGCTCCTCGGTCATGGGTGGTGGAAACACTCGATCCGCATTCTTCCAGAATGGCGTGGTATGGCAAAATTTGCCGTATCCACCAACCTCAGCCAGACAGTCAATCTTCTAATCCGGGACAGTGAGGTGCTGTGGGTAGGCTACTTCCTCTCGACCGTCGAGGCTGGTTATTATAAATTCGCTTTGGCCATCATGAATGTGATTTTGATGCCCATCACGCCTTTCATCCAGACAACTTTCCCCGAAATCACTCGCTCGGTTACCCGCAAAGCCTGGCAGCAGGTGGGTTTGCTGTTGAAACGTACCAGCGTCATCGCCCTGATCTGGACGGCAGCAGCTGCCTTAGGGTTGCTGTTGTTCGGAGGTTGGCTGCTGGGTACATTTAAAGGTGGAGAATATTTGCCTTCATTGCCGGTCATCTGGCTGCTATTGATAGGGTTTGGGTTCGCCAACATCTTTTACTGGAACCGTCTGGTTTTGCTGGCCTTTGGAAAGCCGAATTTCCCGTTGATCATAACGGCAGCGGTCGGTGCGGTAAAAATTGGATTGATGTTTCTGCTGGTCCCTGCGTTTGGCATGACCGTTCAGGCAGGGTTGATGAGCCTTTATTTTGTGTTTTCTATCGGTATCATCACACTGGAAGGACTAAAGGATCTGCGTAAAGGCCGACTGCTATCCGAAAAGCTGGAGGCGGCTGTATGAAAATCGCCTGTATTACGCCTTCACGGATTCCATCCAATACAGCCAACAGCATTCAAGTGATGAAAGTAAGCCAGGCGTTGGCTCAAATCGGGCACGATGTACACCTTTGGGCACCAGGTGCGCAGAAACATCCCTGGTCTGAATTGAGCGCAACCTACGGGTTGACCACTCCCTTCGAGGTGACCTGGCAATCCAGTCAACCGGCTTTCAAACGCTATGACCTCTCGTTGACGGCGCTAAACGCTGCCGCCGCTTGGCGTGCGGATTTGGTATATACCTGGCTGCCACAGGTAAGTTTGCTGGCATTGATGCGGAAAATGCCCGTAGTGCTGGAGGTCCACGATCGGCCGACCGGACGGTTTGGTCCCTGGCTGCTCAGGCAAACGGTAAAAAATACGGGCAAAAAGCGGATTGCAGTAATCACCCATGCGCTGGCGAAAGTGCTGCAAAAAGAATTTAGACTTGTCATTCGACCCGATGATCTTGTAATCGCGCCGAACGGCGTAGACCTGGAACGTTTCGAAGCCCTGCCGGAACCGCACGTTGCCCGAGAGCAGCTTGGTTTACCTGTTGAACCTATCACAGCAGTTTATACCGGTCATCTTTATGCCGGCCGCGGAATTGAGTTGGTGTTTGGTCTCGCGAAAGCTTTTCCACAGGTAAACTTCCTACTGGTTGGCGGAAATTCAGATTCAGTTGAAAGCACCCGGCGGGCGGCAGCTGCCGCTGGCCTGCAAAACATCACCTTCACCGGTTTTATCCCCAACCAGCGCCTGCCGCTTTTCCAGTCCGCTGGTGATATTTTGTTAATGCCATACGGCCGAGTCATCGCCGGTTCGAGCGGTGGAAATTCCGCAGATATCTGTTCCCCGATGAAAATGTTTGAATATTTGGCGACTGGCCGGGCGATCCTGTGCAGTGATTTACCAGTCTTCCACGAAGTCCTTAATGAACAGAATACGGCCTTTTGCCAGGTGGATGAATTGGAAAGCTGGATCGCGGGATTAACCCGGCTCATTCGAGAGCCTGATATCATCAACAGGTTAGGGCTGCAGGCGAAAATTGATGCTCAACGGTATACCTGGAAAGCCCGGGCATCAGCCATACTCAGGAACCTGGATTAACGAAAGGCTCATCATGACCGGCTGGACAACTACCGCAAGAACGACTTTACTCCTTCTGACCCTGGGCGCTTTGGTCGGGGTTGGGATGAGTGCCGCCGATCCGATGACTTTTTCTGGTAGAAGCGTTGTGGCTTACGGCTCGTTGGCTGCAATATTATTCCTTGCTGGCTGGCTGATCCTTAAAGCGCTCGGTTTGGATTGCAAACTGTCCCGGATAATAACCGCTGCCTTTCTGGTCCGGGTTGGGGTTGGGATCGGGTTGAGCTTGCTGCTGCCCGTGGCGGGTTATGACACCGATACCCAAAACGCCGGCTACATTTTTTTTGATGCTTTTCAGAGAGATTCGCAGGCCTGGGATTTGGCGCAATCCGGTGCACCGCTGACCAGTGCTTTCAATAGCGAATTTTTCAGCGATCAGTACGGCGGCATGTTGATTATGAGCGCAGGACTTTACCGAATTTTCAGCCCTGATCTGCATCGCCCCTGGCTGATTATTCTCGTGACCGCTTTCTTTGGCTCGATATCCGTTGGATTACTATTTAAAGCAATTAGTCACCGTTTCAAAGAAAAGGTCGCCTGGCTGGCGGCACTGATTTTTGCCTTCTACCCGGAAAGCGTGCTGTTGGGCGCTGCACAAATGCGTGACCCAATTTTAATCGGGTTGGCAGCCCTCGCTTTTTTCATGGTTGAACAATGGCACTCAATGCGCTGGACAAGGTTTATCTGGTTTGGACTGGCTTTAGCGGTGTTAGCAGCTTTCTCCTGGTTGATTGCCATTGCAGTCGGGGCAATGGTTTGTTTGTGGTGGTGGATCGACTATTCTTCTGGATTGGCAAACCGGCAAAGAAGATTGATGGGGTGGGCCTTCCTGGCGCTGGTAGCTATCGCCGGATATACCCTGTTTTCCCGTTGGCTAAGCAGTTCTGCTGCCTGGGATGTGACGCTGGCGATTCGCAACTCGGGGTGGATCTCTGCCCTGTTTGAAAACCTGCCATCCAGTTTGCAAGTACCATTCATAGTCGTTTATGGCTTACTGCAGCCGGTACTGCCTGCTGCAATTTTTGACCCGTCCATACCGATCTGGACGGGTATTACCACAGTACTCTCTTTAGGCTGGTATCTGCTCTTCCCAATCCTTTTATATGCAGGGATTGCTTTGTATAAGATGCAGCCAGACCTTGAACGAAAACTATTGATCACTTCTCTGGCAGCTGTGGGTATCTGGGCAATCATATCCTCGCTCAGAGCAGGCGGGGATGTCTGGGATAATCCGCGGTATCGAACCCTTCTTCTCCCCTGGATCGCCCTGGTGGCAGCCTGGGCCTGGAATAACGCCCACACTCACCGTGACGGCTGGCTGAGTCGATGGTATATTGTCGCCGGTATTTTTGTTGCTTTCTTTTCCAATTGGTATCTTTACCGTATCTTCAATTACGGCTTGTTGATTTCATTCTGGGTCATGATCGGTTTGATCGTGTTATTCAGCGCATTGGTGCTTGGACAGGGACTCTTTAGAGAATTCCAGGCACGCGGCAATCCGTTTACGCGAGAGTAAAATCAGGACTGTGCTTCAGCGGTGTCCTGGTCCGAACCGTTTACCCAGATTGTAAAGGCAGCTGTCAGGATGCCCAGCGAGAGCCAGAAGTAAGGCAGGGCAAAAGTATCCACACTGAATCCCTCAATTACCAATGCCACAACCACGATCTGACCAAACAAACCGATCGCCCGGATAAACCGGCTGCGGTCATGCTTTAGTAAACGCGCAGTTCGCCAGTTTACAAGTAACCATGTAAAAAAGCAGGCCAGTCCGACCAACCCTGTTTCACTGGCTAATCGTGTCCAAAGAGATTTGGAGTTAGGGAGGTTGGTCTGTTCGAAGAGCAATTGACTCACTTCGGTCAACCCGTAGCCGAAAGCAGGCATTTTCTCTGGGAAGTAGTAGCCGGAGTTTCCAATACCAACCCCCAGCACCGGGTAATCGTTGAAGACTTCATACCCTGTCTGCCAGAAGACGATTCTTTCTGCAAAAACCAGGCGGTTGGCGAACATCATCACGCCTTCTTCTTTTAAGGTTTTGATATCAAATAACTGCTTCATGCGCGGGTCAAGCCTGGATAAACCATAGCCTGCCCCCAGGAACATCCCCAGGTAAAGCCCAACTACCCCGATAAACAACGAAACCGGGAGAACGGTTTTCCCAACCAGTTTCCAGTGTCGCTTTTCCCATTTTTGGGTAATAAGGCCTTGAAGCCATCCCACCAGCCGCAGGCTTAGGAGCAATATTAAATAAGCAATTACTACCAGAAAGGCCAGCCAGCCTATCCGCGAGTAAGATAGGGCGAGCATGAGCAAGCCGCCTGCGAGCAGAAAATTTTCAACGCTGAATTCCCAAATCCGAAAGCGATGCGCTGAAGACCTGTGAAGGCTGGATGCCAGCCACCAGGGTAAATATATCAAATTAAGCTGGTGCGCCAGCCAGGACGGTTCGAATGCAAGACCGGTGACCCGTTTGAAATACAGCAGGTTGCTAGAGGAAATGAATGATTGTGCCTTTTCCATCCAGGCGGGGTATCCACCCTGGATGAAGGCGAAATATGCCTGAACCCCTGACCACAGAATAATGACCGCACCGCCGTAATTCAGCCAGCGCAGCAGGAATTTAATGTCCGATTTTTCCTTCAGCCAGGCTGAAACCAGCAGATATGCACTGACTCCCACCCCGAGCGTAATCAGGTTCTGGATAAGATTACCCCAGCGCGGGATATTGCGGAAGTTTGGTATCGGCAGGAAAAAAGAACCAAAAGAAGCGACGAGGGCTACCAGTACAAATGCCAGGATTGGCAAGGCCATCCGCGGCAGCTTTCCGCCGCGCAGCAGATAAGGAATAAACCAGATTACGAACAGAATGAACAAGAAAACAATGGACAGCGCTGCCACCGACTGGACGCCGATGCCGCTGGCGATCAAAGGGAAGCTGCTGACTGGTAAAGCCAGCATCAAGCCTGCCCATAACCAGCGTATGATTCGCGGCACGCTGGTTAATCCTTTTTGAACCATCGACCAGGCAGGGCGGTCGATGTGAGACCTATTCCGACCAGGAAGCCAATCATGAGCCCAGCAAGAACCAGGTTATTCCTGCCATACAATACCGGTTCGGTTGGAATTTCAGCTTGCTGGTTAACTTGATAGGTCATATCTGGAAACAGGGCGCGCGAAGCCTGTTTTTCACGTAGGTATTCGGTACTCAAAGCTGAAAATTCAGCCTGAAGTTCCGGTAAAGTGCTGTATGGGCAGACCGGTACGACCGGATTAGCTGCGACCAGCTCCAGACATTCCTCGACCGAGTCGATTCTCTCCAAAAGGCTGTTCGCAGCCAAGGCATGGTTATAGGCTTCATCCAGGGCTGCAAACCCTACCTCGAGCCAATGATTCGTCAGATAGACTGCCTTACCAGGATCGTTATGACGGACCCGCAGTATCCATTGTGCAGCTTTGCGCTCTAAAGTGGATGATTTGACCAGTGTTGCAAAATCAATTTGAATGCCTTGTCCGGCGGCATCGGTTATGACCCGGTTAATCACATCGGTCGAATAAATTATGCCTGCTGCTGTGCCGAGAGCCAGGTCTTTATCGTACTGTTCAAGGATCCCCGTACGGGCAAAATTGATGCCCATGGTTAAGGTTGCCTGGGCCTCAAACACCGGCTTTTTCAAGGAGAAAACACCCAGCCCAATCAATCCCCCCAGGATTGCTGCGGCAGCAATGACCCACCAGTAGGCGAGGAAATTTAATGCTTTTTCACGAGGAGAAAACGAGGCTGCCATGGAATAATGTCATTATACCGCGTCCCTACCGGATGCGGTTTTGGTTTAAAAAAGCAGTCTGGAATTTTCAGACTGCTTTTGGTAACGATTTTAACCTCAGGAACCTAATCGAGGTTTGACAATTTTGCATCCACAATCTCAGCCACCGTAGAGGATGTCAGTGTCGGGGTTGTGCCAGCCGGGTAAAACAGCAAGGCGACCTGTAATACCTGACCGCGGCGTGAAACGGTCACCCCGCCGTTCATCTCGAGGGCTGCTGTCGGCAGTACGAAAGTTGCGCTGCTTGACGAATTGCCCATAGACGGAGCCGTACTATCGATTGAAAGGTTGGTTGCGCCTGAAGCAGATGAAAAATCGTTCGCCAGCCGCTGCGGATCAGCCAGGTACAGGTCAACAGCGGCTCCTTCAAGAGTTGTCAGCGGGACCATCAATGCCGATACTACCACTTCAAAAGATCCATTTGTATTGGTAAACGCGGCAAAATTTTGAGGAGAAGCCTGGGAGAGCATCCCGCTAAAAGCGTTGGTAAACTGGCTGCCGGATATCCCCAGGTCCATCAACTCCTGTTCGGTCAGTTCGCGGAAACCTGCCGGCAGGTCGCTGGCCGTTAATCTGGCGGAGGAGTAATCCGGTGTGTCTGCATCTTGTGCTGTGATTGGCGCCTGAAGTGGAGTTTGCTCCAGTTCGGGTGATTTTACTGCTGATCCAGTAGGCAAATTACAGCTGAGTATTGCCAGCATGAGTGTCGAAATGCCCAGTGATAGTTTAATTTTTTTGTTCATCAAAATACATCCTCAAAATTTTGGCTGAAACAGGTTCAATGCGGTTATGGCCAAAAGCTTCCCTGGTCATAATGGCAAGAAAAGGCGGGCTTTATCTGCCCGCCCTGATCTGTCCCTAGTCTGTTGGCTGCCCGAGGCGGGCGCGTTCTTCTTCAACGATAGCATGATCCAGTTTTTTGAATAAGGGTTCAGGTTTTTCAAGACGGGTGCCTGCTTGAAGCGAGCTGGCCTGCCACTTTCCGGCAGCAAGCTCGGGATTATAGCGTAAAACCTGGTGTGTGCCGAGTTTATCCAGTTCATCTTCGGTGAATTGGGATCCGAAAAGGCTGGTGCTGTACCCCATGAAGGTGTGCAGGCGTTCAGAGGTATGGGGCAGGAAGGGAGCAAGGATTATTTTGAGGGAATCGATGGCACATAAAGCAGTGTAGATCGCCCTGGCCGCAGCCTCCCGGTCGACCTTAATCTGCGTCCATGGGGCAGTCTGATCGAGATATTTGTTGACTTCAGACGCCAAACGCATGGCTTCAGCCAGGGCAGCCCGGATGTGAACCGCCTCCATTTCTTTGCCGACAGTCTCAAACCCCTGATCTATGGCGGCCAGTAAATTCGTATCAAGCTCGGTCAGTTGGCCGGGGTCGGGGACGACACCCTCCCAGTGCTTGTGTGTAAAGGATAGTACCCGGTTGGCAAGGTTGCCCCAGGTTGCCACCAGTTCGTTATTATTCCGATCGAAAAATTCCTGCCAATCCCAGTCGGTATCGCGGTTTTCAGGCATGTTGACCACCAGGTAATACCGAAGTGGATCCGGGTCATAGCGGGTGAGGAAATCGCGTGCCCAGACGGCCCAATTATGGGAGCCTGAAATTTTCCGTTTCTCGAGGTTCATGAACATGTTAGCCGGTACGTCATGCGGGAGGGTAAGGGGAAGGTTTTCTTCACCGGCGTATATTTTCATGAATTCTTCACCGGTGCCCATTAATTGGGCAGGCCACCAGGCTGCATGGAAGAAAATATTGTCTTTGCCGATAAAATAAAACGCTTTTGCATCCGGTTTGGTCCACCAATCCCGCCAGATTTCACCGTTTCCAGTGACGTGTGACCATTCGATAGCTGCCGAGAGGTAACCAATTACTGCCTCGAACCAGACATAAAGGCATTTTCCTTCCCATCCGTTAATCGGGACGGGAATACCCCAGTCGAGGTCGCGGGTGATGGCGCGGGGTTTAAGGCCTTCACTCTCGATTTGGCCAAGAGATTGGCCAATAACCGTGTCGCGCCAGTATGATTTTCGCTCACGCAGGAAACGGGCAACATCCGGCTCAAGTTTGGAGAGATCCAGGTAAAAATGTACGGTATCGCGCAGCTCGGGCGTCGAACCATCGACCTTCGAGCGCGGGTTGACAAGTTTTTCGGCTTCTAAAGGGTTTCCGCAATTGTCGCACTGGTCCGAACGAGCTCCCTCGGCACCGCAAATGTAGCAGGTCCCTTCGACGTACCGGTCGGGCAGGAACCGGCCGCTGGCAGGCGAATACCACTGCGCCCGTGATTCCTCGTACAGGAAACCATTTTTTTGTAATGCCAGGAAGATTGCCTGAGATACTTCAAAGTGGTTCTGTGTATGGGTGGTGGTGAATAAATCGTAATGGATTCCGAGTTGCTTAAAGAGGTCGACGAAACCGTTGTGGTAGCCTTTGTAAACATCCTCAACCGGCATTCCCTGGGCATCAGCCTTTAAAGTAACCGGCGTGCCGTGTGAATCGGTGCCGGAAACCATCAAGACCCGATTGCCTTTAAGGCGGTGATAGCGGGCGAAAATATCGCCGGGAAGGTGAGACCCTGTCACGTTGCCGACGTGAATCTCAGCATTCGCGTAGGGCCAGGCTATTGCGACCAGGATGGTTTCGCTCATTTTCGTACCTCGTTTAAACGAATTGTTGTTGGATTTTATCATGAAACGCTTTCGGATTATTATGGCGCTGCCGGATGCTGTATTCATAAGCAAGTTGTGTAACGGCCATAACATCCTGTATTCAATAGAGGTTTGTGAATTCGTTAATCATTTCAGTCTTGACAGAAATCGCTGAAAGTTGTAAACTTAAGCCAGCCTGAAAAAGGCAGCGTATTGGGACTTAGTAAGGAGAGCATTCTTTTATGGATTCAGAAGAAGAGGATAGCGGTTCTGATAGTAACCCTCCCATAGAAGGGGATTCAGAAACACTATCCCAGTTCATTGAAAATATGGGTTTGCACTTCGAAGAATACGGAGTGCCGCGCATCGGCGGAAAGATCCTTGGATTGATGCTGGTATCCTCCCGCCCGGTAACACCAGAAGAGATGTCCGATATTCTGCAGGTCAGCCGCAGCAGCATTTCCACAAATCTGCGGACGCTGCAGATGACAGGATTGGCAGATCGAGTATCCCTTCCCGGTGAACGCAGCGATCACTACATATTCTCAGATGAGGCGTGGGAAAATTCGCTCGAAATGCGCCTGGAGGGCATTCTGTCGCTGGAGGAAATGGCACAGGATGGCCTTCAAGGCCTGGCGGAAAATAACCCGGCGCGTAAACGCCTGCTCGAGGTTCTGGCCTGGTCTAACCTTGTCAAGAACAGTTACGAGCAGCTCATCAGCGAATGGCACACCCAAAAGGAGATTTCAGCCTGACCGCGATACTTTAATATCGCGCACCGATCCTCTCGGTACCTGTCACTGGCTGGTCTCCTACGGAAACAGCCAGTGTGCTTTTAAAGCACACTTAATTAAGAGAGGAGGCTGAATGCGCTACCTGGTCATTCGCACTGAAAATTTAAGCAAAAACTACGGGCGTACCCAGGGGATTAAATCGATTACGCTCGAAGTGGAACCGGGTGAAGTTTACGGCGTCCTTGGCCCTAAAGGCGCAGGGAAAACCACCCTGTTGAACACACTAATGAATCTTGTTCGTCCATCCGCCGGTGTGGTGTGGGTGATGGGGATGGACAGTGTCCGGCAAACCAGCCAGGTTCACACGCAGGTAGGGTATCTTCCGGGAACTTTGAATTTCCCCGCCAGCCTGACAGCCCAGCAAGTCTTCGCCCGTTTGGCAAGTTTATATGGAGCCATCGACGGAGTGTATCTGAAACAATTATGCGACCGATTTAACCTCGACCTGCAGAAGCAGGTTTCCGGCATGTCCGAAGCCGAAGTCCAGGCCCTAGGAATTGTTCATGCGTTTGTTCGGCGTCCTGAACTGGTTCTGCTTGATTCACCTTCCACTAATCTGGACGCTGAACGACAATCACAGTTGTACAAGTTGATTGGTGAGACTCGTACTTCCGGCGCGACTGTCGTAATTGCATCGGAATCTTTGATCGAGATGGAACGAATCTGCGACCGTGTGGCAATCTTGCATCAAGGTAAACTGCTGGCGGTTGAACGGGGAGTGGTGCTGCGTTCGCGAGCTTTACGGCATATCGAGATGCGTTTTGCTGAACCGGTGATGCGAGAAGCATTCAGTGGATTGACTAATATCCAAGATTTGAACCTTGAGGATAATAAACTGCGCTGCACTTTACAGGGAGATCCGGATGCCTTGTTCAAGACCGCAAGCCAGTTCCGTCTTTTGGATGTTATCAGTCAGCAGCCCAGTTTGGATGAGGTATATCGCAATTTCTATGGCGTTTGGGCAAAAAATTGATTGATCTTAGTTCTCTGACCCTTCAGAATTAATCCATTACCTCTGGATCAACCACTTGTGACCTGTTTGTGCCTGCCATCCAATTGAATGGCAGGTTTGTTATTGTATAATGATTAAGTGAGCCATATTCCGAGGGAGGAGTAAATGATCAATCCACTGATGGATCCCAATGTCGCCTATGTTCTGCTGGTCATAGGTTTGGTATTGGGCGTTTTGGCTTTATTCGCCCCAGGCACCGGTTTGCTGGAAATCGGGGCATTATTTGCGCTGGTTCTGGCTGGAGTTGGTGCCTTCAATATGGAAATCAACCTCTGGGCTGTCGTTGTGTTGATCCTGGGGGTAATTCCATTCGTAATTGCCCTGCGGAAGTGGCGCAACTGGCTCTTTCTTGGTTTAGCCATTCTGGCGCTGATTATTGGTTCGGTTTTCATGTTCCGCAACGAGAGTGGTGGACCGGCGGTAAATATTGGATTGGCTATTTTTGTCTCGTTGGTTTCCACTGCTGTCCTATGGGTCATCGGTCGAAAAAGCCTTGAGGCTATCGCACGCCGTCCGGATATCGACCTTTCACGCTTGCCTGGTATGATCGGTGAAGCATCGACCAATATCCATCGCGAGGGGAGTGTTTACGTGAACGGAGAAGAATGGAGTGCATGGAGCAATGCGCCAATTGTTGCCGGGACACGTGTCAGAGTGATCCAACGACAGGGGTTGACCCTTGAGGTTGAACCAGTCGAAGAATAGACAGGAATTGCGGCAATAAACATTTCGTATTCGAACTAAAACAGGAGGTCATGCAATGGAATTTCAAGTTATTTACTGTTTGATCGGCGTAATTGTTTTAATTGTCCTGGTATTTTTAGCCTCCGCGCTAAAAATCGTCGCTGAATATCAGCGACTGGTGGTTTTTCGCCTTGGCCGCTGTATCGGGCCTAAAGGGCCTGGTCTGGTCATCCTGATCCCGTTCATCGACCGGGCTGTACGGGTGGATCTGCGCGAACAGGTGCGAGAAATTCCTGCCCAAACCTCCATTACTTCGGATAATGCGCCTATATCGATCGACTTCCTTTGGTACTACAAGGTTTTCGATCCCGTACAATCCGTCCTGCAGGTTGGCAGCTTCGAATTGGCTGCCCAGGGTATTGCGACGACTACACTGCGCTCAGTCATCGGCGGTATCATGCTGGATGGCGTGTTGTCAGAACGAGAAAAGATCAACCAGGCTTTACGCTCCAGGTTGGATGAGGTCACTGAACGCTGGGGCGTCAAGGTGACGAACGTTGAAATTCGTGAGATCATCCCTCCGCGAGAAGTCCAGGAATCGATGAACCGCCAGCTGACCGCCGAGCGGACCCGCCGTGCGGTTGTGACCGAATCAACCGGTACCCGTGAAGCAGCCGTCAACGTTGCCGAAGGCGATCGCCAGGCAGCTATCCTCAAAGCGGATGGTATGAAGCAGGCAGCCATTCTGGCTGCAGAAGGTGAACGCCAGGCACAATTGCTGCGTGCCGAGGGTTACGCCAGTGCCTTGGAAAAAATCTTTGGTGTGGCGCAGACCGTCGACTCGAAGACCATGACGCTGCAGTACTTCGAAACTTTAAAGAATATGGGACAGGGTGCCTCCACCAAATATATCTTCCCGATGGAGTTCACCAGTATGTTGAATGATTTCATAAAACAGAAGGAGAAGTAGGCCCCGCTCCTCACAAACTCAATCGCCGCCCATGGACTCCATGGGCGGCGAGATCCACAGCCACCAGGTCAGGGGAATGTGTTGACAGAAACTTTCGATATTGTCGAAGCCAATCTGCGAGATTTGGGGGAATTACGAAAGCTTGAAAAGGATTGCTTTGAGGTTGATGCATGGCCTCTGGTCGATTTGATTGCGGTGCTCTCATTCCCGGGGATCGTCCGACTCAAGGCTGTGATCGATGGAAAAATGGCCGGGATCATCGCAGGTGATCTGCGCCGCTCGGCAGACACTGCCTGGATTGTCACACTGGGTGTTCGTCCGATGTACCGCCGGCTGGGTATCGCTCGCCGGTTGCTGCGCGAGTGTGAAAAGAGGCTGCCGGTTCAGAAGTACCGTTTGAGTGTAAGGCGTTCGAATTGGCCAGCACTGGCTTTATATGAATCAGAAGGCTATCAGCAGGTGGACGTCTGGCATCATTATTACATCGATGATGAGGATGGCCTGGTTTTGGAAAAAATTAATACTCCATAAGAGTGAGTTGACATTGTGATGGACACAGGCTATTATTAATAAGAAATTTCCGGAGAAAACCAGCTATGCGAGATTTGGAATTACATTCAAGAGCTCGGCTCTGATCGGGGGCACGCATCTATCCTTGCGTGCCTTTTTTTCTAATATTTTCTTGAAAGGAGACTGTGTCATGGATTACGGGATGATCGGCAAGCGAGAGAAAGCCAGACGGTATGCGCAGGAGCGCGAAAGGGTACATTTTAAAAGTTTCACAGTCACTATGGACGGGGAGAATAACCCTCACAATATCAGTTACGAGAATGGAAAATGGTCCTGTGATTGTTCCTTCTTCACCACGCGCGGGGTGTGCAGCCATACGATGGCGCTCGAGATCCTCCTTGAGAATATGATTGCGGAGCCGGTAAGTTAGATTCTTGCAGGTCTTCACCCGGGCCCAGCGTTTGCTGGGCCTTTTTTATTGATGTACACCGCCAACTCATTTTTCGAAACTTGTTCATCCACTCCTCGGGGCACGGCTTACCAGACCATGGCTCAATCGAATTGGTACTTTTATGTTCAGGATAAATTGACGTCTGCCCACCGCCAATCTATAATCCGATTATGGGTGCGTACGAAGCCAGGTGTGTCGGTTCCGATTTCAAAATTCAACCCAAAAATTCCATTTCTCATTAGGAAAAAAACCTTATGGTTACACATCGAATCGACGGGGTAATATTTGATCTTGATGGAACGCTCTACCTGGGTGAGGAAGCTTTGCCAGGCGCTGTAGATACCTGCCGGGAGCTGCGCCACAGGGGGAAAAGGTTGTTGTTTGTCAGCAATAAACCTTTACAAACACGCTGGGATTATGCCGAAAAACTGACCGGGTTGGGGATTCCCGCCTCCGCTGATGAGGTCATTACATCCACCTATGTATTGGGCTTGTACCTTCGACGGACGAACCCCGATCTGCGACTTTACGTGATTGGTGAAGAAAATACCCGCAATGAACTCCGCGGATACGGGCTGATCGTACTGCCAGAACTATCAGATCAGGACCCGCAAGATGTGATGGTACCAAAGAATATCGATGCGGTGGTTGTAGCCTTTGATCGAACGCTCGATTATAGGAAGATAAATACTGCCTACCAGGCATTGATTAACGGAGCACATTTTTTTGCCACAAACGCTGACAAAGCTTGCCCGATGCCGGGCGGCTCCATACCGGATGCTGGCGCAACCATTAAAGCATTGGAGCACATTACAGGCCGCTCAGTCGAATTGGTGGCTGGAAAACCTTCAGCTTTGATACTCCAGGAAGCCGGGAAATATTTGCAGCTGTCCCCGGATGCTTGCATTATGGTAGGAGACCGCATCGAGACTGACATCCGAATGGGGGTAGAGGCGGGCATGCATACCGGGCTGGTATTAACCGGTGTTACCCGGCGAGAACATTTATCTGCGTCAACCGTTCAGCCCGAGTTGATTTTGGAAAATGTTTCCGAACTGCTGGATTTTGTCTGAGGTTTAACCGGCTCAGGTTGGATACCCCGGTTGATTCGCAACCCTGGCCTAAACAAAGCCCATCCATTGAACCCGGTTCCGGATGAATATTCTTGACCGATAGGAAGAACGATAAAGGGGAAATACTATGGATATCTCAATCATGATTGAAGGGCAGAATGGACTGAACTGGCAGCGGTGGAAGCGAATCGTCAGGGCAGTGGAGGACCTGGGTTTTTATGGCTTATATCGTTCAGATCATTTTACCAATAGCACTCCACCCGATCTCGACTCTCTGGAATGTTGGATTTCGCTCGCATGGCTGGCTGAGAACACTAGCCGCATCCACTTTGGTCCCCTGGTGACCCCTGTATCTTTTCGGCACCCGGCGATTACTGCGCGAATGGCTGCGGCTGTGGATGACCTCTCCGGAGGGCGTTTGACTTTGGGCCTTGGCGCTGGATGGCAGGAACGCGAACACAATCTATTTGGATTCGATTTGCTCACACTGCGAGACCGTTTTGACCGGTTCGAAGAAGGAGTCTCGGTAATTTCCGGATTGCTCCATAACAATGAACCGTTCAATTTTTCTGGCAAGTATTATCAACTCAATAATGCAGTCCTTCTGCCGAAATCTCAACACCCGGGCGGTCCTGGAATTTTGATCGGCGGCAATGGAGAGAATCGCACGCTTGGGCTTGTGGTGCGTTTTGCCCAGGAGTGGAATTGTTTCATGATCTCAGCAATGCGTTTCAAAGAAACCGCAGCCGTACTGGACCTGATGCTCGAGGACGCTGGCCGGCCCCCATCAGATGTGCGCCGCTCAATGATGACCGGGCTCTACTTTGGTGCAAACCAAAAAGAGCTGCAACGGCGGCTGAATGACTCTGGCCGCACGGAGGATGATATTCCAGGCCTTAGACAGCGGGGGATACTGGTGGGTACACCAACCGATGTGGTTGACCAAATTCACGTATTGGCTGAAGCAGGCATCCAGGGCGTCATGCTGCAATGGCTTGACCTGGATGATTTGGCCGGTCTAGAGGCTCTGGCAAAAACGGTTCTTCCTGCTGCGAAAGCCTTTTAAAGGCCTGACAGGCTTTCCAACTGCGTTGAAACCCACAGACCAAACGATTTATCCACCTCATCCCGGGGAGATAAATCCGGATTACTGCACCCTGCGTACTATTGGGATATCAGGGTTTGTACCGGATTTTCAACAGGAGGTTGATCATGAAACGGTTCGGAATGCAAAACTTTATTTCGGTAGTTGGAATTGCGTTGGTCTTAACATTGCTCGTACCCACTTCCGCCCAGGCGGCGGTCATCGAGCCCGTTGATACGGGTGGCAGGCCTATTATGGTGAGTATGACTGGTGCCGAAGAAGCACCGGGACCTGGTGATTCAGACGGAAGTGGAACTGCCTTCTTCACTTTAAACCAGGGGCAGGGGGAAGTATGTTTTGAGTTAACCGCCCAAAATATCGAGCCGGCTGCAGCCGCCCACATCCATCGTGCACCTGCGGGTTCGCCTGGTCCGGTGGTTATCCCTCTAATACCGCCCACTGCAGGCGTCTCCAGCGGCTGTGTAGCAGCCGATCCAGGCTTAATCATGGAAATCCGCCAGTTCCCGGAAAGGTTTTACGTGAATGTGCATAACGCATTATTCCCGGCAGGTGCAATCCGCGGGCAGTTGAGTAAATAAGGGATGGTTTTTAGCCTTCGGCACTAATGTCCCTGATTACCGGAATCAATAACAGGCCTGCCATTTCCCCGGCAGGTCTGTTTCTATTTTGAGTAAATATATATACAAATCTGGTTGACATTTAAACGATGATGGGCTAAGTTAAGATTTACAC
>CAYPJS010000042.1:0-32018 GCA_964411135.1 uncultured Anaerolinea sp. | reverse complement strand
TTTCGAGGATCGACTCGCGCGAGGAATCAAAAAAGTTTTTCCAGAAGGACCGCACAGCCACTTTACCTTCATAACGCGTTCCGTCAGGCGGTGGGTATGTGTTTTCGAACACTGTGTCCTCTGTCAGCAGCGCCATCATGTCATCCAGGCGGCGCTCATTCAACGCCTGGTTAAAGTTTGTAATTGTGAGCCGGGCAATTTCAGCCTGAACGGAGTTGGACAGCCCGGAAGGTGCGTCTTTGGGTGACCCGTTTTGTGTTTTTGAGGTCAAAATCTCAAAATCATTTGTGATCTCAACGGCTGCAAGTAGGGTGGCATAGGTTGAGCAGTATTTAACGGTGCTTAAGTCAATGGCTCGACGCACTTGTTTCGGGTCGAGGCCGTCACCGGAGAGTCTGTAGTGAATATGAATTTTCCTGAACCGCCAGGGTGGTTCAGGCTCGCGCGTGCTTTCGGCTGATGCACTCAATCCGGTGAATGGTTGGCGCTGCTTAAGCAGGATCGCGGCGATGTCCCACAGTGAGCATCCGATCACGCTCAACGGCAGCAGGTCAGCCCCATTTACCCCCTCTGGTTGGGTCATGAGAAGCGGATAACCGGACCTGTCTTGCAGGATAAAAATTTGATCCCGCACCCAATTTGCATGGACGATCTCGCTCATCCTCCAACCTCCAATCTTCACCAATAAAAGCACCCTATGCAAAATTATTATACGAGACTGGGTGCTTTATTCAATAGACCCCATTCCATTTTGCCATATTGATCCTCGCGTTTTCGAAAAAACATTCTATAATAAATACACTATACGCCCGTTGGCCCTGGCATGAATGAATTAACCGGGTCAAAGGTGGATTCATGGACCTTTTCACACACACGATGAACGAAGACATGCAAAATGAAGCGCCTTTGGCGGCGCGTATGCGTCCGCGAACGCTCGAGGAATTTATCGGTCAGGATCATATCATCGGCCCGGGCAAACTCTTGCGGCGTGCCATCCAGGCTGACCGGCTCTTTTCGTCGATCATATTCTTCGGTCCTCCTGGAACTGGAAAAACAACCCTGGCGCGCATCATTGCCAACACCACACAGGCCGATTTTGTCAGCATTTCCGCAGTGCTGGCAGGCGTAGCCGAACTGCGTAAAGTGATCGCCGAAGCCACTGACCGCCGCCGCTTGTATCATAAGCGCACCATCTTGTTTGTGGATGAGGTACACCGCTGGAACAAAGCCCAGCAGGATGCACTTTTGCCGCAGGTTGAAAGCGGTATGTTAACCCTGATTGGTGCAACGACCGAGAACCCCTATTTTGATGTCATTTCAGCGCTAGTCTCCCGCTCCCGCCTTTTTCAATTGGAGCCATTGGGTGAGCAGCACCTGGATGCAATTCTTGGTCAGGCGTTGGCAGACAAAGAGCGCGGTTACGGCAACCGCTCAATCGAAATCACAGAAGATGCCCGGCATCATTTAGCGCGTGTAGCCGGCGGTGACGCGCGAAACCTGTTGAATGCCCTGGAACTGGCGGTTGAAACGACCATTCCGACCGAGGATGGAGTCATTCATATCGATTTGGATGTTGCCCAGGAATCGATTCAGAAAAGGGCGGTCCTTTACGACCGCATGGGCGACGCGCATTACGACACCATATCCGCCTTTATTAAATCCGTCCGGGGTTCCGACCCGGATGCCGCGCTGTACTGGCTGGCGAAAATGTTGGCAGCCGGCGAAGATCCGCGATTTATCCTGCGCCGCCTGTTGGTGCTGGCAGGCGAGGATATCGGGCTTGGCGACCCAAACGGGCTGGTGGTGGCAGCTGCAGCAGCCTACACGTACGAATATATCGGCTTACCCGAAGGCATTTACCCGCTGGTTGAGGCCACACTTTACCTGTCCACAGCGCCCAAGTCCAATTCAGCCGGAGCAATTTTCAAAGTACAGGAACTGCAGCAACGAGAAGGGCTTGGCCCGGTCCCCACACATCTGATGGACTCCAGCCGTGATGGCCGCGGGCTCGGGCACGGCAAGGGCTACCAGTACCCCCACAGTTTTCCAGGTCACCACACCGGGCAGCAATACCTGCCGACCGCGCTGCTCGGGAAGTCGTTCTACAAACCATCCGACCAGGGGTATGAGGCCGAAGTGGCCGAACGGCTTGAGCGCTGGCGTAAAGCCCAGGCTGCTGCCCTGGGCTATGATTATCCCTCCCTGGAGAATGACCATGACCATCCTGCTGCTAATACGACACGGCGAGAATGATGTCATGCTGCGCCGTCTGACGGGGCGCATGCCGGGTGTTTCGCTCAACGAAAAAGGCCGCAGCCAGGCTAAAGAGTTAGCCAATGCCCTGGTCCATGCCCCCCTCAAAGCGGTTTATTCCAGCCCGCTCGAGCGGGCGGTGGAAACCGCTGAACCGCTGGCAGCCAGTCATGGGCTGAGCGTTCAGGTTCGGCCCGCCTTGATTGAGGTCCATTACGGAGACTGGCAGGGAAGAACTTATAAACAGCTAAACCGTTTGAAAAAATGGCAGCAATTGCTCAAAAAACCGTCGCGCATCCGCTTTCCAGGTGGTGAAACCATGGGCGAGGTACAGCAGCGGGTGGTAGCTGACCTTGAGACTCTGGCTGCCGAGTGGCAGCCGCAACAAGAATCTGAAGAAAAAACGGACCCCATCATTGCGATCGTGGCTCACGCAGATGTGATTCGACTGGCGCTGGCGCATTACTTGAATATGGCATTGGATGATTTTATGCGTTTGTATATAAACCCGGCGTCCGTTTCTATCCTGATGCACCGCGGCAGCGAACGCCCAAGGGTTATCTCGATCAACCAGCTTGCCTTTTTTAGCTGGCCTGAGCCATCGGCGATCGTTCCGCCTGAAAAACGCAAGTCCCAGAGGGAATCCATTTAAATTTGTTGATTTAGTTTACCGGTATTAACAAAATTCTAACGCCTGCGTGCTATAATTTCTTGACGATAACAAAATTCTGCACATTTTTGTGGTAGCGAAAATTAAATCAAGGAGAGTTGAACATGATGATCAGCAAAGAACTCAATGATGCTATAAACACCCAAATTGGCGCTGAATTCGGCGCATCTTTGCAGTATGTGGCCATTGCCACATATTTCGACGGCGAAGGATTGAAGAAACTAGCCAGCCTCTTCTACAAGCAGGCCGAGGAAGAAAATGAGCATGCCATGAAGTTCGTCAAATACCTGGTGGACACTGGCGGCGCTGTGCGCATCCCGGCTGTAGCTGCTCCCAAAGCGACCTTTGCATCGGCAGAAGAAGCCGTCAAATTGTCCCTGGATTGGGAAGAGGAAGTGACCCGTCAGGTGAACGGGCTATATGATATTGCCCGTTCAAAGAATGATTATGCCGGGCAGAACTTCCTGAACTGGTTCGTCGAGGAGCAGATCGAAGAGGTTAGCAGTATGGAAAACCTCCTCAAGGTTGTCCAGCGGGTAGGAGAAAAGAACATTATCATGATGGAAGCCTACCTCGCGCACGGCGATTAAAAGGATCTCGTTTAAACAAAACGGGCGCCGATTATGGCGCCCGTTTCTCATTAACTATAAGCCAACGCCCAAACGAGCCAGGCAATTCCCACCAGTACCCCAAAACCGAAGCGTGCAACCACGCCCCAACCGCAGCCAAGCGCCAACCCTTTGGTTGACTGGAGCGCCGCCCGCCAATCCTTGATGCGGAAATACTCCACCAGGAAGATGCCGACCACCGCAAAAATCAATCCACCCAGCGGCGGCAGAAGGATACTTCCCAGTACGGCTCCAAGCAGTGCAACTCCGATTGACAGCCAGCTGGCACCCGAAACGCGTGCATTGGCACCCATCATGATGTTGTCCATCAAACCGCCCACCACCGTCAAAACGGTAATGATAACCATAATGACAATGCCCGCTGTATCGAAACCGGTCACCAGTCCATAAACCAATGCAGCAATCCACATGACCCACAGCCCGGGTAAAATGGGCAGCATGAGCATCAATAAACCGGCCAGCATCAAACCGCCAATGATCCATGGGAAGAATGTACCGATAAAGTTTTCCATGCCTTATGCCGCACCTTCCGGTTGGATGATGTCCACACCGCCCATCCAGGGGCGTAATACTTGCGGGACGACGATGCTGCCGTCGGCTTGCTGATAGTTTTCCAGCACCGCAATCAGGGTGCGCGGCATGCCCAACCCCGAGCCGTTGAGGGTATGCACCAGTCGCGCTTTGCCGCCGTCCTGCGGACGGTATTTGATATTGGCGCGGCGGGCCTGGAAGTCAGTATCATTTGACACCGAAGAAACCTCCAGCCACTCACCACAACCCGGCGCCCAGACTTCCAAATCGTAGGTCACGGCTGCGCCAAAACCGATGTCGCCAGTGCACAGCTGCACAATCCGGTAAGTCAGTCCCAGCCCGGCGATGGTCTCCTCGGCTGCTGTCAGCATCTTTTGCAGTTCAGCTTCAGAATCTTCCGGTTTACAGTAGGTGTACATTTCGACTTTATCGAATTGATGCCCACGTTTGATGCCACGCACGTCTCGTCCGGCGCTCATTTTTTCGCGGCGGAAACATGGCGTATAAGCGGTATAGCGCCGCGGTAGGCTGACTTCATCAAAGATTTCGTCCATATGCATGCCGGTCAGCGGTACTTCGGCGGTAGGTACATTCCAGAAGTCCTCTTCGATGTCGTGGTACAGGTTGTCGATAAATTTCGGCAGCTGGCCGGAAGCAAACAGGGTTTGGGCTTTGACCATGAAGGGCAGGTAGCGTTCCTGGTATCCCTGGCGGATGTGCAGATCGAGCATCCAGGCGATTAATGCGCGCTGAAGGCGGGCACCTGCGCCGTTGAGGATGTAGAAGCGCGAACCTGTGATTTTGACCCCACGGTCGAAGTCGATGATGCCAAGGCGAGGTCCAAGATCCCAGTGGGGGGCGGGAACAAAGTCGAAGGCAGGGATTTCACCCACCTGGCGCAGCACCACGTTTTCGTGTTCCCCCGCGCCGTATGGCGTGCGCGGGTCGGGTAAATTGGGGAGGACTGCTACAGCCTCCTGCAATTGTCCGTCCACGCTGCGGACATCCTCGTCTAATGCGGCAATCCGATCTCCGAGTTCACGCATGGCGTCGATCTTAGCCTGGCGTTCCGCCGGGTCCTTCATGCGGCCGATTTCTTTAGATACGTTGTTGCGTTCAGCTTTCATCACCTCGACTTCGCCCAGTAGACTGCGGCGTTTTAAGTCAAGCTGCAGAACGGTGTCCACGGCGCTGCTATCCATCTGCCGTACCCGCAGCGCTTCTCTTACCAGGTCTGGTTTTTCCCGAAGAGTATTGATGTCTATCATAGAGTCTCCTCCACTTATTAATGACAAACCCCCACGCCCGTGCAGGACGAGGGGGGATCAACTCGTGGTACCACCTGCTTTCGTTGTGCGCAATCAGTCTTTCTGGCACAACCTCATCGGACGATAACGGATCCAACCGTCTCCCTTACGGTCCCAGGACCCCTGCGGGAGTTATGCCAGGGGGGATTTCTCGTTAGCACCCTGTTGGCTCGCATCACCCGCCAACTTTCTGAATGGGGCCGGACGTTACTTGTCCCTGGGCATTGGTATGATTTAAGGATTATACACGAGGGGAAATGGCTGTCAAGGAGCGCGATTAAAGAGGATCCTGCGAAATCCTATTACAATGGAAACAGAGCATTCCATGAACCAATCAGGCTATTCATATTCGGATATCCCTTTACACAGCCGGCTTACACCTGGATCGCGTGTGGAAACGCTGGCAGGTGGTGAATTCCGATTGTCCATCCCCGCCGGTCCGGCAGGAGAATACCGCCTGGCGCAGCTGGATGACTGCCGTTTTCTGACTCGAACTAAATTCACCTGGCAAGCGCCGCTTTGCCTTTCACTGAAGGCGCGGGTATCTGCCACCGATTTGCCCGGCACCTGGGGATTTGGGCTGTGGAATGATCCATTCTCTGCAAAGATAGGGGTTGGCGGCGCAACTCAAAGGCTGCCCGCCCTCCCCAATGCAGCCTGGTTCTTCCATGCTTCAAGGATGAATCACCTTACCCTGCGTGATGATTTACCGGGCAGCGGTTTCCTGAGCGCTGTCTTCGCGTCGCCAACCTTTACTCCGCTGCTGCTGGCTCCGGCAGCTCTATTGCTTCCTTTGCTTGCCTGGTCTGGCGGGAGACGGTGTCTGCGCAGAGCGGCTCGCAGCCTTGTGCAGGATGATTCCCGTTTAATCCAGGTTGATGAGACCATCTGGCATGATTACCAATTGATATGCAATTCAGAAAGTACTCAATTCATGGTGGATAACCAGGTTGTTTTGGAAACCGGGTTGCTGCCAAAAGGCCGTCTGAGCCTTGTGATCTGGATCGACAACCAGTACGCCGCTTTCACACCGGAGGGGCAGCTGCGCTATGGGACTCAGGAAAACTCTGATTCCCCCTGGCTGGAAATCAGCTGCCTCACCATAAAGCAGATTTAAACGCAGACGGCGTGCCGTTCACACGCCGCCTGCTCACCCAATCTCCCAAACCCCATCTAATGAAGGAGGTTTGTATTTGCCCGATCCCCACCGGGCAAATAGAAGCCCCTCTACGGGAAAAATAGTTGGACGATTAATCCAAGTAGAAGTAACAGGCCGTACCTGCGGTTCTGAAGGAATGCCGCAGCCACAAAGTACAGCGGCCAGCCTTCCGCACCTGGCCCGGATTCAGGTTTTACAGTTGGGCGGGGGCGGGCAAAGACTTTGAGAACTGGCGGAAGCGAGAACCAGGCCAGCAGGACGATTAACATGACCGGCGAGAAGAAGCCGGCAATGACCAGTCCGATGACTGAAATGTATTGCAGGGCAATCATGGCTAGAACCGCGTAGCGTGACGCCGTTTCTCCGATGATAACCGGCAAGGTGTGGATACCCTTGGCCTTGTCTTCTTTCAGCTTATCAATATGCTTGCCGAAAATCACTGTTGTGGGACCGATGGCATACGCCAGCGAAGCGATCGCGACATACCAGTCCCACTGCCCGGTGATGACGTAATACCCGCCGCCGATCATCAGGGGTCCCCAGGTAATCAAAACTGCCAGCTCACCAAGACCGATGTATTTAAGCGGCCAGGTGTAGAAGAGGACGAAAAATGCGCCAGCCAGCAGCAGCC
The DNA here is from genome assembly GCA_964411135.1 of uncultured Anaerolinea sp. Lineage (GTDB taxonomy): Bacteria > Chloroflexota > Anaerolineae > Anaerolineales > Anaerolineaceae > Bellilinea. Next base: position 24,838 of record CAYPJS010000042.1, on the reverse strand, counting down.
ACAAAGCCAGCGGTCCGTTGACAGCCACCAGGTAAACCCCGGCAGCCAGGGCAATTAATCCTGTCACTGCGATGTAGATCAGATGTGTTTTTCGAGACCACAGGCCCTGTTCGAGCGGTTGAGGGCCGTACTGTGTTCGGTAATAATTATTCTGGTCAACCCCGCGCGAGAAATCCGTCAGGTCATTCAGAAGATTGTTGGTAGCGTGGGCAAAGATTAAGCCAATCGCCAGGGCACCCCAGCGGAGTGCGTCGAACTGGCCTGCGCGGACCGCCAACAATCCGGCAATCCCTGCAGAGACGAAGGTCATAACCAGAACGGCGGCGCGCGTCGAAATCAACCACCTGGAAATGAAATCCAAACCATCCCATTCATCCTTATCGATGCGCGGAATAACCTGTAAAGCCTTGACCCACATTCTGACATTCATAATTCTTTATGCTCCCGAAATAACCCCGCCAATAACGATGTCAATGCCTAATTAGATGCAATAATTACGAGTTTGTTACCCTAGTTTATCAAAAATAGATTAAGATTTCTTTAGAGTTTTGCGCAGGACCATGGCTTGATATGGACTGCTTTATAATCTGACAGGGAAGGTCTACTTAACTGGTGATTACAATGACCCGCTCAGGTTTAACTATGAATATAATACCCATCATCCAGGCAGGGCTACTGCTCCTATTGCTGACGGCATGTTCCGCTGCAGGCGGAATCGCTGGAGCAATCCCCGATGGTAGCGGGACTGCCATTGGGTCAGCCCCTTCAGCAACCCCGCAGCCGACGGCGAGTCTGACACCCACAAGTACAGCTTCGGCTACACCTACCATAACGCCAAGCCCAACACCGCACCCGCTTTCCTTGGCTGCCATGCGCTCGCGCGAATATCCTGGCAGTGATATTCTGGTAGAACAGGTACTCGAACCAGGAGCTAACTATTTTCGGTATATTGGTTCCTATACTTCAGACGGATATAAGATATTCGGGCTGCTGACCGTTCCGTACGGCGATCCTCCCGAGGGAGGCTGGCCTGCCATCATTTTTAATCACGGTTACATCCCGCCGGATGAATACCGGACAACCGAGCGTTATGTGGCGTATGTGAATGCTCTGGCTTCCAATGGCTATGTGGTATTCAAGCCGGATTACCGCGGGCATGGCGATTCGGAAGGAACGGCTACCGGCGGTTATTCGTCTCCAGCCTACACGGTCGATGTACTCAACGCGATGGCTTCGGTCATGAAATACCCTGGTGTAAACCCTGAAAAAATTGGGATGTGGGGGCATTCGATGGGCGGTCACCTGACCTTACGCTCCATGGTTACTGTCAAGGATATCAAGGTAGGGGTGATCTGGGCTGGAGTGGTTGCATCCTACCAGGACATGGCAACCAATTGGAGGCGCAGCAATCCGCTGCCCACCAACCCTCCGGGCCGGCTATCACGGCTGGGGGAGGAATTGACCAACACCTATGGTTCGTGGGATCAGAACCCGGATTTTTGGGCATCTATTTCGCCTATAGACAATGTGAGCGAAATCAGCGGGCCGCTTCAGCTGCACCATGGGACTGAGGATACATCCGTCCCGATCGAGTTTTCCGAAAAGCTGTACCAGGCGATGCTGGATGCGGGGAAAGAAGTTGAATATTATTCTTACCCGGGCAACGACCATAATATCTCGCAAGCTTTCAGTGCGGCGATGCAGCGGTCGGTTGAATTTTTTGACCGATATTTAAAATAATTAATATTGTCAAGAAAATATTAATGCGGCAGGAACCTATTGACTTTATTGGTCAACTTTCCTTGACGCATTTTAGCCGTTAAGGTACGATAGCTGCGTGGGAAAACAACTTTCACGCAGCCATCTACTCCTTCTACTCACCGGGGATGCCATTTTCTTGCTGGCAGTCACCTGGCTTGGATTTGCTACTCACGGGCGCAGCCTGACGGGCGTCCGCTGGCTGGTGACCTATCTGCCGCTTTTAGGATCCTGGCTGTTGACTGCCTGGCTGCTGGGCTTGTATGAACCTGCAATCATCGACCGTTGGCAGGTGGTATGGCGTGTCTTTGCGGCGGCCCTGTTCGCGGCGCCGTTAGCCGTAATGCTGCGAGCGCTCTGGCTGCAGCAAACTGTGATACCCGTTTTTGGCCTGGTAATGATCGCAACCACTGCTGCAGGTATGGCAATCTGGCGCCTGGCCTGGGCGGCCTGGTCGAAAAGGAAGCCGGTTGTGCATGGATGAAACATACCTAATCGCAGATGCAATGGGGGGCGATTTGAATGCCTTCAATCGACTGGTACTGGAGTACCAGGAGAAAGCCTTTAACCTCGCCTACCGAATGTTAAACGACGAAGATGCGGCTGCGGATGCGACCCAAAATGCCTTCATTTCAGCGTACCGTAACCTGCACTCTTACCGGGGCGGCTCATTCCGCGCCTGGGTCATGCGTATGGTAACCAATACCTGTTATGATGAACTGCGCAGGCGTCAACGCAGACCGACTGTCCCGCTCGAACCGATGAACTCCGAGGAGGATGAGGAGGTCGAATCTCCGGCCTGGCTGGCGGATGACAGCCCTGACCCCGAGGAGCAGGTTGAAAATAGAGAATTGGAAAAAGCCATCAGTCACTGCATACAAGGGCTGCCAGAAGACTTCCGGGCAGTAGTGGTCATGATCGATGTGCAGGGCTTTGACTATGCAGAAGTTTCTGAGGCGACTGGAAAACCCCTGGGTACCATTAAGAGCAGGTTGGCCCGCGCAAGGCTGCGCTTACGCGACTGCCTTTCAGGCTTCAGGGAACTTATTCCGGCATTCTTCCGTCTAGGGGAAGAGGTAATATAACCAATATGAGAAAAGTACTCTCTTCCAAAGATTGGGAGCTCATTTCATCCTATCTGGATGATGAGCTCACCCCGCGCGAAAAGGTGCGGGTGGAAGAGCGTTTAAATACCCGCTCCGAATATCGCGAAGCACTCGAAGGCCTGCAGCGAACCAAGGCGATTTTACACAAAGCCCCTGTACACAAAGTACCGCGCAACTTTACTCTGACCGCTGCCATGGTACCACCATTGAAAGCACCCCGCTGGACGTTTACGATGCAGTGGTCCTCTGCGGTTGCAGCTTTGGTAGCTGTATTTATGTTTGCCTATCAACTGGTGCCAGGGTTATCCAGTGGTGCCTTGCGCACCGCCTCGGAAGAGGCTGCCAGCGAGCCCTCTCTCAACGCCATGGAAATGGCAGCTCCTGCAGCAGCAGCCGAAGCGGATGGATCCCCCAATATCATATACTGGGGAGGTCCTCCAGCGCCGATCACTGCTTATGGCAAAGGCGGTGGCGGGGGCTGTGGGGCTCCGGGGGATATGTGCGGCGGAGCTGCTGATTCCGGCCCAATCGGCGGGGGCAGCGATACTATCCCGACCCAGTTCCTGCAGACTCCAGTGCCGAATCCATTGCCGGATTTGCAAACCGGACCATTGATTACTCCTGCTCCAACGCAACCGGTGACCGGGACAGGACCGGTCTTGGGGGTCCGCCCGACAGACGAACAGGGAAAAGTATTCGAAGACACGGCAACCGACCAGGCACGCGGAATCGATGCAGAATCGCGATCCTTTGCACAAAAACCATGGATCCTGGGGGCCGCGGGCGGGTTGTTGGCGCTGGCAATCGGGGCATTCATCACCGCCATCCTTGCACGGCGGAACGCTCTTCGTTGAAACCGGATCTTTATAACTACTGTCCGCGGTGCAGCACACCCATGCAGGCCCGCCCTGTATTTGGCCAGATTCGTGCGGTGTGTCCAGCCTGTAATTTTGTCCATTTCACCGACCCGAAGGTAGCAGCAGGAGTGATCGTCGAAGAGAACGGAGCCGTTTTGCTGGTCCGGCGAATAAACGAACCGATGCGCGGCTTCTGGTCATTCCCTGCCGGTTTCGTGGATGCTTACGAGGATCCCCTTGAGGCGGCACGCAGAGAATGCCTGGAGGAGACCGGACTTGAAGTGGCTGTTGAACGGCTATTAACGGTCATCGGCGGCAGGGAACATCCTAATGGCGCCGATATCGTGATTGTGTATGCGGCCAGTATTATCGGCGGAAGCTTGAGTCCTGGCGACGACGCCGACCTGGCAGAATTTTTCCCGCGAACGGCACTCCCCCCGCTGGCTTTCAAGGCTACCCGGGCAGCGCTCGGCCTGGAATAACCCCCTATGCTATAATTAGAACAGCTTTTCCGCATCGGGGAGTCCCTGCGTGGCAAAAACTGGTTCCAGCAAATCTAAAACTACAGTCAAAGGCCGCTCAACACGCGCGATCATAAAGTCGGGTGCCAAAAAAGGCACCCCTGTTCGCGGAGCACGTTCGACCCGTAAGCGAAAAGCCTCGCAGCCATCCTTCTCGTGGGACAGCATATCCAACGAGCGTAAGCTGGATATCCTGGGGGTCTTTTTAGCACTTCTTGGGTTTATCACAATCTTAAGTCTGATTTCGAGTGAGAACGGCACATTGACCGGTATGTGGGTCAACGCGCTCACGAAAGTAGCCGGTTGGGGTACATTTGTGCTGCCTGTCGCCTTGATTGGGCTGGGTCTGTGGCTGGTGATGCGCAATGTGGAAAGCCTGCCCATCCTCTCGGCTGAGCGGCTTTTTGGATTGATCCTGCTGTACTTTAACCTGTTAGCCTGGCTGCATTTTTTCGCAGGCGGTACCTATGAACTGGCAAGGCAGGGTGTGGGTGGGGGATTTATTGGAGCTTTTTTCCAAATCACATTGGTGACCATGCTGGGGAGCGCAGGCGGAGTCATTGTGATGGCTGCCTGGATGGTCATTTCTTTGGTATTAACTTTCGACCTTTCGCTGACTGAAATTTACCGTACGGTGCGGTCACTGTTCAATTGGTCTGGCCGCCGGGCTGAAAAGGGTTACCATCAACCCCACTTTCAAGAGGCAAGAAGTAACCGGAAATCTGCCCAGGAAGGACACGAACTGGCTCCGGGTGAACTGCCTACCGATTTTAGGCCGCTGCCAGGCGTTCAAAGCGCTTTTGTTGCACCGGAGTCAAGAAAACCTCGATCACCGCTCGCTGAGCGAGCCAGCGCAGCCAGCAAAGCACCTGTATCTGCAGACCCGTCTGAGGTAAAAGTCCATCATATTACCAAATCTGGCACCATGGCATCTGCCTGGGTTCTGCCCCCCCTGGAGCAAATCCTCGAGCCCGCTACACCAGCCGCCCAGCAGACCAATCTGGACCAGGAACGCGCCCGGCTGATTGAGGATACGCTGGCATCCTTTGGCGCACCCTGCCATGTGGTGGACATTTCGCGCGGGCCGACGATTACCCGCTTTGGGGTTGAGCCGGATTTTGTCGAGACGCGTGCTGGAAAAACCCGCGTGCGCGTCAGTAAAATCGCATCGCTGGCAGATGATCTTGCCCTGGCGCTGGCTGCACCGCGGATTCGCATCCAGGCACCCGTACCGGGGCGGGCTTATGTTGGCATCGAAGTGCCTAATACCGAAATAAGCCGCGTTGCCATGCGCGAAGTGCTCGAAAGCGATGTATTCCGCAGGTTGAAGTCAGCGCTGCGGTTTACGCTGGGCAAGGATGTTGCAGGCAAGCCTGTGGCGGGCGATCTTTCTGCCATGCCGCATTTATTGATCGCCGGCACAACCGGTTCGGGTAAGTCCGTTTGTGTTAATTCTATTTTGACCAGCCTGCTGCTGAACAACACGCCTGCGGATATCCGCCTGATCCTGGTTGACCCGAAACGGGTGGAATTAACTGGATATAACGGCATACCGCATCTATTAGCGCCCGTCGTGGTGGATACAGAACGGGTGGTGGGCGCTTTACAATGGCTGCAGCGTGAAATGGATGCTCGCTACCATAAATTTTCCTCGACCGGAACCCGCAACATCCAGGATTACAACGCCAAGAATCCCGACCGGCTGCCATACCTGGTGGCGGTCATCGATGAATTGGCGGATTTAATGATGCTGAGTCCAGACGAGACGGAGCGCTCGATTACCCGGTTGGCACAGTTGGCACGCGCCACCGGAATCCACCTGATCATTGCCACGCAGCGTCCGTCGGTAGATGTTGTGACCGGTCTGATCAAAGCCAATTTCCCGGCACGGGTAGCCTTTGCGGTTGCATCCACGGTGGACAGCCGCGTGATCCTGGATCAGCCGGGAGCCGAGCGATTGCTCGGGCGCGGCGATATGCTCTTCCAGGCGCCGGATGCACCCGCTCCAGTGCGCCTGCAGGGTGTGTATGTCTCAGATGTGGAAATCCAACGACTGGTGGATTACTGGCGCACCCAGGCTGCGACCATTCAGACTCAAACCCCCACAGTTGAAGGTGAACCGGCCGCGGATATGTCGGTTGCGAGCGGGGTGCCTTTAAAACAGGTTCCGTTATGGGATGCTGAAGAGGCTGGCGGCGACCCAATGTACGCGGATGCAGTGGATCTGGTACGACGGGAGGGCAGAGCGTCCATCACCATGCTGCAGCGCAGGCTGCGGGTAGGGTATACGCGGGCTGCCCGCTTGATCGACACCATGGAGGAGAAGGGGGTCATTTCTCCAGCGCTGCCGAATTCGCAGGTGCGCGAGGTGCTGGACTTTGGAGAGAATCTACCGCCGCGGGATGAATAAGGCGAGGATTCCGCACGCGTAATAAAAATTTTACCGCTAAGGACGCAGAGACCGCAGAGGTATCTACAGGGAACAACCTTACCCTCCCCAGGGTCAACTCGTGGGACTGAGTTGTCGTGTTCCGCCAATCGGAGGTTGGGGCAATTGTAGCGAACAACCTCTGTTTTGTTCCATCCCGCTGCAGGCGGAGTAAGGTACACTGTGATTACACCTGAGCGAAGCGACGGGTAGCACACCAAGAAATTCATCGCGTAAGGTGCAGAGTCCGCAGAGGATTGGTAGAAAAAAAGCCCATTCAACAGGTAGAGAAGGGTGCGCTTAAGCGAACCAAAGAGCAAAAAGCGGTAGGCTGAAGCCCACTATGATTCTCACCCATAAGTAAACAGGACCTATCCATCGATAGGTCCTGTTGATTTTCAAGAATAATATTTTTACCGTACTGCTTCCAGCCTGGCGGCGGCAGCTTTGAGTGCCTCAGCTTTATCGGTGCGTTCCCAGCTCAGGTCCAGATCGTCGCGGCCGAAGTGACCATAGGCAGCCAGCTGCTGATAGATCGGCTTGCGCAGGCTAAGCTGCTGGATGATGGCACCCGGACGCAGGTCGAAGGTCTCGGTGATCAAGCGGGCAATTTCGTCGTCAGGGATTGTGCCCGTGCCAAAGGTCTCAACATTCACGCTCAACGGGTGCGCCACACCAATGGCATACGCCACCTGGATTTCGACCCGTTCAGCCAGACCGGCTGCTACAATATTCTTTGCAACCCAACGGGCAGCGTAGGCTGCCGAGCGGTCAACCTTCGTAGGATCCTTGCCGGAGAAAGCTCCGCCGCCGTGGCGTCCCATACCGCCGTAGGTATCGACGATAATTTTCCGTCCGGTGACGCCTGAATCACCCATAGGCCCGCCAATGACGAACCGGCCGGTGGGGTTGACGTAAATTTTCATTTCATTGTCCACCATGTTGGGCGGCAGCACCGGTAAAATGACGTGCTTGATTACTGCTGCACGGATCTCTTCCTGCGAGACTGTGTCAGAATGCTGGGTGCTGACCAATACAGTATCCACCCGGTATGGTTTACCGAAGCGGTACTCAATGGTCACCTGGGACTTGCCGTCAGGTCGCAGCCAGGGCAGGGTGCCATTTTTGCGCACCTCCGCCAGGCGGCGGGTTAGTTTATGCGCCAGGTAAATTGGCATGGGCATTAAGGTATCAGTTTCGTTGCAGGCATAACCGAACATCATTCCCTGATCGCCGGCACCAACGCCCTCGATCTCCGATTCAGTCATTTGGCCTGCCTTGACTTCCTGGGCATGATCCACACCCATAGCGATATCGCCGGACTGCTTGGCGATGGCAACCTGTACCGCACAGGTGTTGCCGTCGAAACCCTTTGAGCTGTCGTCATACCCGATGCCATTGACGACCTTGCGCACCAAGTCGTCAAAATTGATCTGGGCTTTGGTTGTGATTTCGCCCAGAAGCATGACAAAACCAGTCTTGGCGGCAGTTTCGCAGGCTACCCGCGAGTACGGGTCTTGCGCGAGGCAGGCGTCCAAAATTGCATCGGAAACCTGGTCGCAGAGTTTATCCGGGTGCCCTTCGGTAACCGATTCGGAAGTGAAAAGGTACTTGGAAGAGTTCATAAAAGTGGTATTCATACAGGTATTTCCTCCGTTCTGGATAAAAAAAGCCCCTTCTGAGACAAGGGGCAACCGCATTCGAGGTATAGAGTGCCCTCTCATCTTCCAGAAAATTCGATCTGCCGGAATTGGCACCTTGGTATACCCTTTTAAACCACACCCGGGTACCCAGGTTGTCGAGGCTTCGCAGGGCCGGTCCCTCCGCCTCTCTGGATAAGAGCGCCTTTATGGGGCTTATTTGATTGGTACGCCTATCTTAACACATGAATTTTGGGTTGTCAATTGACGACAGGTCATAAAAACGACCTGACAGGTCATAATTTCATTCCTATTTTGTTTGACCCATACCATGACAAATTACTCCCCTGCTCACGTCTGTGGCAGGGGAGTAATAAGCAGGTGCGGAGACCAGTTTAGAGTTCGGGGGAGCGGGCGGCGATCTTGGCTTTGACGTCGGCGATAAACTCGCTTACCGACAGGTCGTTCTGCCTTGTCCCATCGCGGCGGCGCAGGGCAATCGTGCCGGCAGCCATCTCAGCATCACCGACGACTGCCATGTACGGCACCTTGAATAATTGTGCATTACGGATCTTGGCATTCATACGGTCAGAGCCAAGGTCGGCTTTGGCACGGATACCTGTTTCGCGCATCTGCTTTTCAAGGGCGGCAGCATATTCGTTATGCAGGTCAGTAATAGGGATGATGGTCACCTGATCGGGGGAGAGCCAGACCGGGAAGTTGCCCGCATAATGCTCGAGCAGGAAGCCAACCATGCGCTCGTGGGTGCTGAGTGGGGCGCGGTGAATACACAGCGGCACCTCATCCTCACCGTTTTTGTTGACAAAGGACAGGTTGAAGCGCTCCGGCACAGCGAAATCGACCTGGTTGGTTGCCAGGCTGAACTCGCGGCCGATTGCGCTCCAAATCTGTACATCAATCTTGGGGCCGTAGAAGGCTGCTTCGTCGGAGGCTTCGATGTAGGGAACATTATGGTTGCGCATGGCATTGCGCACCATCTCTTCGGTTTTAAGCCACAGACGCTCGTTATCGACGTACTTCTTGCCCAATCCGCGTTTATGGTGGGTGGAAAGACGCATGACGAACTTTTCAATGCCAAACAAATCGAAGTACGCCTGGTACATGGCAACGACAGCCATGAACTCCGATTCAAATTGCTCTTCGGAGCAGTAGATGTGTGCGTCGTTCATCTGCATCGAGCGAACGCGCATCAGACCGAACAACTCGCCGCTCTTTTCGTAGCGGTAGCAGGTTCCGTATTCACCCAGCCGGACGGGCAGGTCGCGGTAGCTGCGCTGCTTGCTGCCAAAAATTTTATGGTGCATGGGGCAGTTCATGGGTTTGACGTAATACTTCACGCCCTCCAGTTCCATGGGCGGGTACATGCTTTCGGCATAATAGGGCAGGTGTCCGCTGCGCACGAAGAGGTCTTCTTTGGTAAGGTGGGGCGTACGCACGCGGTCGTACCCGCCCTTCTCTTCCATTTCCTTGGCCAGTTTTTCCAATTCCTCAATGACGATCCCGCCGCGCGGCAGCCATAAGGGCAGTCCTGGGCCGACCTCATCGTCGAAGATGAAAATTTCCAGTTCGCGTCCAAGCTTGCGGTGGTCGCGGCGCTTGGCTTCTTCCAGCATTTGCAGATACTGGTTCAATTCATCTTTGGTCTTCCAGGCTGTGCCGTAAACTCGCTGCAGCTGGGGGTTGTGTTCGTCCCCGCGCCAGTAAGCTCCCGCGACATTCATTAATTTAAAGGCTGACGGATTAATTTTGGAGGTATTCTCAACGTGCGGTCCGCGGCATAAATCCACGAAAGTATCGCTGGTGTAAATGGAAATTTCAGGCTTTTCGGTTAGAGGGTTGCCGTGTTCGTCGGTTTCACCTTTTTCCAGGTCGTTGATCAGTTCGATCTTGTAGGGTTGATCTTTGAAGATCTGCCTGGCCTCGTCAGCAGTGACCACCTTGCGCACGAAATCATGCCTTCCGGCAATGATCTGCCGCATGCGCTTCTCAAGTTTTTCCAGGTCTTCGGGGGTCATTGTGCGCGGGAGGTCAAAGTCATAATAGAAACCATTTTCCACCGGGGGTCCAATGGTGTATTTTGCCTCAGGGAACAATTCCAGCACAGCTTCTGCCATGATATGCGCCAATGAGTGGCGGATTTTATACAATTCGCTCTCGTGATAGCTTTCTTGGGATTCCATAACCATAAACACCTCCGTGATCTCAGGTATTATATCAGTGCGAGGGGCGTCTGCCAGGTCGGATTTGGCTGGAAGGCCTGAAAGATTGTACCGGAGGGAGTGCTGAAAAAGAACAGATTGAGGTATAGTTGTTTTGTCCATAAAGAACCGCGACAGTTGAGGTCATTATGATTTTTCGACAGGCACTCCCCACCGATTTTCCCCGGCTGGCTGGTATGCGCTGGGCTTTCCGTACCGAACTGGCACCGGAACCTCCGCCGCTGGAGATGAAGGAAAAATTCCTGGTGGCAATGAAGGATTTTTTAGAGGAAGCCCACAGCAGCGGTAAATGGGGGATCTGGGTGGCTGAAGACGACGGATTGATTGTCTCACATGTATACATCCAGCGCATTCGCAAGGTGCCGCGGCCGGTTAATTTCGAGGCTGAAATGGGCTACCTGACTAATATGTACACACTGCCCGCGTACCGTGGCAAGGGGATTGGTGCGGAACTGCTGCGCCATGCCGTCGATTGGGCGCGCAGCCAGAAACTGGATATGGTCATCCTGTGGCCGGCCAAAGGCCGGCAGGCTTTCTACATGCGCGGTGGCTTTGAGCCTGAACAGGAAGCGATGACTCAGTCACTGGAATAGAAATTCATTTCCGACATGTGCTCATTAAATGAGTCATCCATTGTTTTGCGGGAAATGGTTAATTAACTGCAGAATGTCGGACTTACCGATAATCATCGCACGTGTATAATTACGCTTATGAGCACAACACCGGTTGAAGTCTTGATTACTGTACCCTTCCCTGATGACCTGGTTGAACCGCTGCGCCAGCTATCTCCAAAACTTCGCATTACGACACAGCCGGCGCGCAGCACCGATGAGATTTCGGCAGAAGTTTGGGGACGGACTGAGATTTTATACACCGACCGCATCCTGCCGGAACCTGCAGCAGTGCCCAACCTGCGCTGGATTCAATTCCATTATGCCGGCATCGACCATGTCACGGGCAACCCGCTGCTTTCCAGACCGGATGTGGCCATCACCACCCTCAGCGGCGCTGCCGCGCTCCAGGTAGCGGAACACGCTATCTTGATGCTGCTGGCGCTCGGGCACAAAATTCCTGAACTACAGTCCTTTCAGTCAAAAGCTGAATGGCCTAAGGACCGCTGGGAGCGTTTCAAGCCTATGGAATTGCGCGGTTCCACAGTTGGTATTGTGGGCTACGGCAGCATCGGACGCGAGGTTGCGCGCTTGCTGCAGCCGTTTGGTGTCAAAATTCTGGCCGCCAAGCGGGATTTGATGCACCCGGAGGACAACGGGTATATGCCGGCGGGCATGGGCGACCCTGGCGGCGACCTGTTCACACGGCTGTACCCGATTACCGCTCTCAAATCCATGGTGAAGAGCTGTGATTTTGTGGTTGTGTGTGTACCACTGACCGATGAAACCCGTAATCTACTGGGTGAGACAGAACTGGCAGCTATGCCTAACCGGGGGTTCCTGGTGGATGTCAGCCGCGGCGGGGTGATCAACCCACAGGCTTTACACGATGCGCTGCGCGACAAAAAAATTGCCGGTGCAGCGCTGGATGTCTTTCCAGAAGAACCGCTGCCGTCAAACAGCCCGTTATGGAAACTGCCAAATGTGCTTATTTCACCGCATATTTCGGGCATCAGCAACCATTATGCCAGCCGGGCCGTTGCGCTCTTTACTGATAATCTCAGCCGCTACCTGGCTGGAATGGAACTATTGAATTTATACAACATGGGATGGGGGTATTAATATTTCATGGGCATAGGCGGGGTTCAACTTGAGCGGAAAATCTTCAGGGTAATTTTCTTCGACCTGGGGAATACCCTGATATATTTTGACGGCTCTTGGGATGATACTTTAGAGCGTGCGGCAATGGCATTGGGGCAAAGTCTGACCTTTGTTGGCATCGAGTCTGAACCTTCGATCCTGGCGGAGGAATTCAAGCAGCGTCTTCTGATCTATTACGAAAAGCGCGAGAAGGACCTGATCGAGCACTCTACCGAATTCGTGCTGCGTGATCTGCTGGAGTCGATCGGTTATACCAACGTCCATGATGATGTGATCCGGACGGGCCTGGATACCTTCTACGGCACCTTCCAACCGCATTGGAAAGTCGAATCGGATGCCCGCGAGACGTTAGCGAGACTGCGCACGATGGGGTACCGGCTGGGTTTGATCTCGAATGCCGGAGATACGGCAGACGTTCAGACGTTAATCGACCGGGCAGAGCTCCGCGACTATTTTGACCACATCTTCATATCAGCCAAAATCGGGGTACGTAAACCGCACCACCGTATCTTCGAGATTGCACTCGATACTTTCCACATCCGCCCAGGAGAGGCTGTGATGGTGGGGGATGCCCTCAACCATGATATCCTTGGCGCTAACAATACCGGCATCGCCAGCGTTTGGCTTACACGCCGCGCAAACAAAGCAGTGAACGACCAGTTTAAAGCCCGGGTTTACCCGGATGAGATCCTATTTAATCTGGAAGAACTGCCCAGCATTCTATCAAATTGGTAGCCTGAAGGTTAATTCGTATCAGGTTCCCCATCAGCATAGCCCTGACCGCCGTTCTGTATAAATGTCAGGAATTTTTCGACCACCTGCGGGTCAAATTGCTTTCCGCTGAGCGATTGAATGTGTTGAATGACCTTTTCCTTCTCCCAGCCTTCGCGGTAACGGCGGCTATAGATTAAGGCGTCCCATACATCCACAACAGCGAAAATGCGCGCTGCCAACGGAATTTCCTCTGCCTTTAGTTTGCGCGGATAACCCGTGCCATCCCACCACTCATGATGGGCTTGCGGAATACTGAGCGCCGGCCGCAGGAAGTCAATTGATGAGAGCATTTGCACAGAATAGATGGGATGCATGCGCATGATTTCCCAATCCTTTTCGGTCAGCCGATCCTGTTTTTTGAGGATGGCATCTGGAATGGCCATTTTTCCAATGTCATGCAGCAAGGATCCCCGTCTAATATGCATTAAATCGTCGCCGCGTAAGCCCATTTCACTGGCAAGGGCAACAGTCATGGCGGCTACGCGGTGAGAATGACCTTCCGTCTCACCGTCTCGCAGTTCAAGGGCATGCGCCCAGCCCTCAATCGTGGCATCGTAGGCAAGGGTAAGGTCGAGGTTTGCAGTTTGCAGATTTTTGAGCAGCCGGGCATTGTCGATGGCGATGGCAGCCTGATTGGCAATCGATTCCAGGAAATTCATCCAGGCGGGGTCGGAACCCAGCGGAGAGCGTTGAAAAATTTCCAAAACCCCGGTTACCATGCCTTTGGTGATCAACGGCACTCCGATATAAGCCGTAAACCGCTCATTATCGATCCAGCGCGGTGGAAATACCCCGACATCCTGGTTTCGCAGGTCATCCACCCGGATGAGTTTGCGCTGCAGGGCAACCTGCCCGGCAAATCCACGACCAAGCGGCAGGCGTACATCGCGGATTGCATTGGTGATGAACCCCTGGCCGGCAGCGTATGCCAATTGTTGAGTGTTTTCCTCAAGCAGCAGCACACTGGAGGCATCGACTTTTAACTGAGCCGTGACCTGCTCCAACAGTACACGCAGGGTTAATGGGAGATCCATACTGGCGGTGATCGCCATGTCGACGGCACGAAGGGCAGCCATGTGCTTGAGCTGCTGTTGAATCTGATCCTCAGCCCGCTTATTTTCAGTGATATCCGAAATGAGAATCAAGGTAGCAGGCGCATCTTCCCATTCAATCAAGAGTGCATGGATAATAATCCAGCGGACTTCGCGGCTCCTGGTGATGATCCGAGAAGTGTTGTCCGTACTAACCGCTTCACCAAGTTCGCGGCGGCGGTTGCGATCCATAACGACATCCAGGTCGTCAGGGTGTATCGGGAGGCTTATAGGCTGGCCGACCAGTTCATCCACTGAGTAGCCAAGGATTTCTGCTGCTCGAGCGTTGGCGAATAGGAATTTTCCGCCAGAAGACACCAGAATCCCTTCGGTCAAGTTTTCCACCAATAATCGGTATTGGTTCTCACTCTGTTGCAGGTTGCGTGTACTTGCCAATACACGTCTGCGCAAGGTCCAGGACCAGATGAGCGAGGAGATCAACAGGGCCAGGGCCGCGCCGAGCCCTATCACATACGGCCTAAGAGTGATCCAGGACGCCTGTTTTTGGAAAATACCAAACCACTCTTCCTGGATATCGTGAATTACACCGCTATTATTCAGGATATACAGACCCTCGTTCAAGCGAGCCAGAAGTTCATAGTTCCCTTCCGCCACAGCGAAAGCATACTTTTGCTCCAATAGAACCAATCCTACCCGCTGGACATCCCGGATGTCGAGTTGACGGATCAGATACTCAGCCTGGATCTGGTTGAGGATGGCACCATCATAATCGTTTTGCGAGAGCAGGCGCAGCGCGTCTTCGGCACTATCAACCAGAACCAATCTGGAGGTGAACCTTTGTTCCTCCAGGTAGTCCTGGGCAATTGACCCGCTCAGAACGATAATCTGCTTGCCGCGGATGTCTTCGAGTGCGTTAACCGTTGAACCCTTGCGGACATACAGATCGTATGAATAATACGCCGTAGGTACCGAGAAATCGACTTCTGTGTCGCGGTTGGTGGAGGTGCCGAGGCCCGCAAGCATGTCGATCTTGCCGTCCAATAAGTCCTGCCGTGCCTGCTCAGGGGACGTCAGGCTAATTTCGATTTCAAAATCCATTTCCCGGGCTACTGCGGTGATCAGGTCGATGTCAAAACCAGCCGGTTGTCCATCTTTGAGAAAGGTATAAGGAGGATTATTGGCATTTCCGCCAACATGGATTGGCGTGGAGCTGGTCCTGGTAGGGGCAGGCGTCTGCGCCAGGACAGGGCTATGCGGCGTCAGAAAACCAAAAACGCCCATGACGAGGGCCGTGAGGAGCATGCCATTTAACAGCCGATTTTTCATTCCAATCCTGGCCTGTATCAATCAGCTATTAGAACCCAAACCAGCCGGGATTTCACTAGGTTTTGTACCAATAGGAAGCACCCAATCAAAAAAAGGTTAACCTCGGATTTATAAGTTTCACAATATCCATTAATTGCCGGCAGGATGATGCTAGCGGCACTATTCCAATTATAGGTGATCTTTGCCAAAACTTTTTGTTTTCTCTCCGCCGATTGTCAGACGGCGGCTATGATCTTCCTCAGGTTTCTCAGCGCGGAAGGATTGATTGTTGTACAATAATTTTATATCTTGAATTATTTTCCCGTCACCTACATCTGGATCAAGGAGAACAAGGAATGAGCATGTGGAAAATCTTGCTGACCGATGGGCTTGAGGAAAATGGGCAGGCGATTCTAAGGAAAAGCGCCCAGGTTGATAATCGTCCAACGATTACAGCCGACGAACTGCTGCAGGTGGTTGGTGAGTATGACGCGCTGATCGTGCGCGGCCGCACCAAAGTAACCCCTGCTGTTTTTGACGCTGGCAAGAATCTTAAGGTTGTAGGCCGGGCAGGCGTGGGGGTGGATAACATCGATTTGAATGCCGCGAAAGCACACGGCGTAACGGTGGTTAATTCCCCGACTGCCACCACGCTCGCAGTGGCTGAACTGGCAATGGCACTCATGCTGTCCATTGTGCGGGATATTCCGCGGGGCGATGCCGGTATGAAGGCTGGCAAATGGCTTAAGAAGGAAATGGAAGGTACTGAGCTCTGGCACAAAAAGCTAGGTGTGATCGGTTTCGGCCGTATCGGTGAGGCAACAGCTAAACGTGCCTCTGCCTTTGACATGGAAATCCTGGGCTACGACCCGCTCATCCCGGCAGACGAGATCGCGAAACGGGGCGGTAAACCCGTTTCCTTCGATGAACTGTTGGAGCAATCCGACATCATTACCATGCACATTCCGCTTACGCCGGATACCAAAGGTATGCTGAATGCTGAAGCATTTGCCAAAATGAAGGACGGTGTCCGAATTGTGTGTGCAGCACGCGGAGGTGTAATTGATGAGGAAGCCCTGCTGGCAGCGCTTGAATCCGGAAAAGTCGCGGCTGCAGGTTTGGATGTGTTTGCTGCTGAACCTCCAGGGCTAACTGCGCTGGTCAGCCACCCGCACGTGGTCTGCGCTCCCCATATCGGCGCACAAACCGCTGAAGCTCAGCTCCGTGCCGCAGATGACATTTCAAATGAGGTCCTGGCTGCACTGGAGGGTCAACCCTTACGCTGGAAAGTCGCCTAATATTATTGTACAAGTACAGGGCTGTCTGATGGACAAGCCCTGCAGAAGCATGATCGAAATCGAAAAAAGGGCAGTCTTAGAGCTGCCCTTTTTTGAATCTAAGGCTTTATAGTTCATGATCAACATCATGTCATAGGAGATAAACATATGAAAGAAAAGATGGCTGCCTTCAAAGCCGAAATGGGTGAGATTTGGGACTTAAATATGTCTGCATCGTTGCTGGGTTGGGATCAACAAACCTATATGCCTCGTAACGGGGCTCTGGAACGCAGCGAGCAGCTTGCAACCCTTTCCAAGCTTGCGCATATGAAGTCCACCTCACAGGAATTTGGCAAAGCATTGGATGAACTGCTCGAATATGCCCGGACGATCGACCCGGATTCAGATGATGCCCGATTAATCCGCCGGGCAAAGATCGATTTTGACAAGGCTACCCGCGTTCCAACCGAGAAGGTGGCAGAGTACGCGCGCATAACCACCATGGCTCAGGAAGCCTGGGTGCAAGCCCGCACAAATTCGGATTTTTCGATCTTCCGTCCCCATCTGGAGCGGATTGTTGAGCTGCGCAGGGAATACGCAGATTATTTCAAGCCATACGATCATGTCTACGATCCTCTGCTGGATGATTTCGAGCCGGGGCTTAAGACGGCTGAAGTAAAGGAAATTTTTGCCAGGCTTCGTCCGCAGCAGGTTGAGCTCATCAAAGCCATTGCCGACCGCCCACAGATGGAGGACGGGTTCCTGCACATTAATTATGATGATAAAAAACAATGGGATTTCGGGGTGGATGTAATTACCCGCTTTGGCTACGATTGGAATGGCGGACGCCAGGACCGGTCGGCACACCCGTTCACCACCAGCTTCGGTATTGGCGACGTGCGGATAACCACCCGCATCATCGAGAATATGGTCACATCAGCGCTGTTCAGCACCATGCATGAAGCCGGGCACGGTATGTACCAACAGGGTTTCGACAAGAAAATGCAGCGCACCCTCCTGGCAAATGGGGCTTCCCTGGCAGTGCATGAGTCGCAATCACGAATGTGGGAAAACCTTGTTGGGCGTTCGCGCGCGTTTTGGCGCTTCTTCTATCCAAAGCTTCAGGATACATTCCCGACGCAGCTTGGGAACGTATCGATGGAAAATTTCTATAAAGCCATCAACAAGGTCGAACCGTCATTTGTCCGGGTCGAGGCAGATGAAGCCACTTACAACCTGCATGTGATGCTGAGGCTCGAACTTGAGATCGCCCTGATGGAAGGCGCCATTAAGGTAGCCGACCTGCCAGAAGCCTGGAACACAAAAATGCAGGAGTACCTTGGCATTACTCCGAGGAATGACGCCGAAGGTGTCTTACAGGATGTGCACTGGTCCGGCGGGATGATTGGCTACTTCCCGACCTACGCGCTGGGTAATTTGATTTCTGTCCAGTTGTGGGATGTGATAAATAAGGATATCCCTGACCTGGAAGCCCAAATCGAGCAAGGCCAATTTGGCACCCTGCTGGGGTGGCTGCGCGAAAAGGTGCATCGTCACGGTTCCAAATTCGATCCTCAAGAATTGGTTCAGAAGATTACCGGGTCGAAAATCGATCCGCAGCCTTATGTAAAGTACCTGCGATCAAAATTCACGGACATTTACGGTCTGTAGTCATAACTCTGAGGGCACGGGAATTCTCCCGTGCCCTTCTTTTCATCCTCGAGGTGGTTATGAAATTCGGCATCATCCTGCCCAACTTTGGAACCGGGGCGACAAGACTGACAATTTTGGACACGGCACTTGCGGCGGAGCGGCTGGGCTACGATTCGGTATGGGTGACCGACCACCTGGCCCTGCCGCAAGCAGATGCTGAACGTTTCGGCTTGATCTTTGAGACCATCACCACGCTCAGCTACCTGGCTGGTAGTACTGGACGCATAAAGTTGGGCATTTCATCGCTTGTGCTGCCGCAGCGCAACCCGGTGGAGGTTGGCAAACAGCTGGCCACCCTGGATGTGCTTTCCGGTGGACGGGTCATCCTGGCTGCGGGCGTTGGCTGGTCGCAGGGGGAATACGAGAACCTGGGTTATGAATTTAAAGACCGCGGTAAGAGGATGGATGAAGCCCTTAAAGTCTTACGTACGCTTTGGCGGGGCAGTAAGGTAGTCTCCTTTAAGGGAAAATATTACAACTTCACGCAGGCGGCTTTCGAACCGCAGACAATCCAGGCAGGTGGTCCTCCCATCTGGGTTGGAGGGGATTCAATGAAAGCCCTGAAGCGGGCGATTTATTATGCTGACGGTTGGCATCCACACATGAGCAGTCCAGAAGAATTAGAAAAAGCCATGCAGCAGGCGAAACCTCTGCTGGGTCATCGCCCGTTTACGGTAAGCTTACGCACCCATGTTGCATTCACTCCCCAGCCTGTTCCAGAAGTCAACCTTTCTGGAACGCCGGCTGATATGACAGCTAGACTGACTGCTTTTCAGTCTGCAGGTGCGAATTATTGCGTTCTGCATTTCCAGGCAGATTCACAGGCAGCCCGTGAACGCGCCATGCACCAGTTCAGTAAAGAGGTTATGCCGAAAATGGCTGACTAGGGCTTCGATCCGGTTATCGGTTTTGTAACTTCTGTGGACCTGAATTGGAAGCTCATCCGGTATATAATCGCCTTATGGTAATTAAACCGAGAATAATTCGGACATTTTTCACGATCCTGCTGATCGCTGCAATTTCTGCTGGCTGCCTGCCGGGTTCGAGCGACGAAACGCAGATCCCCACTGTCAATTCCGGTAATGCGACAATATACGCGCCCACGCTGCCAGTGATTGTCCCGACCAGTACAGACGAACCGACCGCAGAAGTTAACAGCGGCGGCAATCTTGTCGAGACGGCTGCACCAATGGAAACGCTTTCCCCAGTTGAGGAAACCCTGGATCCCGTTGTCGTTATGGATCCATTGCAGTTACCCACACCAACAATTTCTGTACCGTCGATCCTGAGCTCCAGTGGTAACCTGAAGCCACGCCCGGCTGCCATGAAGATTACCCGTCCGGGTCCATATTCGAAAGTGAGTTCTCCGATTCAATTGGAGGCGTTAATCAGCCCGGGGGATGACCGGCTTATTTACATCGATGTCATCGGTGAAGATGGGCGAATAATCGTCAGCCAAATCCTGGATTTCCGCAACTACGACTCATTAAGTTTTTTTATTTCGCCTGAAATACCATTCGAAATAAAATCCGCCGCTGAGCTGGCGCGCATTGTGGTGTATGTAAATGACCAGTTTGGTCAGAAAATCCATCTGGTATCCGTTGATGTCATTCTGATCCAGCTTGGTGACAGCGACCTGACAGTCAATGAAATTGAATTTGAACCGTACATGGTTAAGTCGCCGGGCGAAGGTGCATTGATTAGCGGCGGGGTGCTTCTGGTCGAGGGCACAGCCAGATTGGTTGCTGACAGCCCGCTGGTGGTTGACCTGATCAACCAGGACGGCGCGGTGGTAGGAACGGGAGAAACCCAGGTTTCGCCGCCTTCACAAACCAGCAGTCATATGCCTTTTCAGGTGGTCGTTCCATATGCTGTTTCCAGCCGAACACGCGTGCGCATGACGCTGCGTCAGGAAAGCACCTCGCGGATTCCCGGTACCGTATGGCTTTCCTCGTCAGTAATTTTTCTCGATCCTTGAGATAAATTACCGAAAAGTTAATCAGCGACCAGCTCCTGGAATTGGGGGTTGTCCTGTAGACTCACCAGGTCGCTGTCGTCTCGTGCCTGGACCTTGAGTTCTGGTCGATTTACCAGGCTCTCGGTCAGTGCCGTTAAAGCGCGATCCTTCTGCCCGGTCAGGGCATAAAAACAAGCCCGGTCGTAGTAGACTACAGCACGCGAATTTGGGGAATCATCCAGACTCAGCACGTCCTTGACCATAGCGTCCTGAAGGCGATTGACTGCAGACAGTTTGCCAAGTCTCAAATATGCCAGAGACAGGTGATACACCGGATGGATATAACATTTATATAACAGGTATCCCAACAGACTTCGATCCGGGAGATAGGCATGGAAGCCGATTTTTTGCAGCTCTTCCTGACTGAAGCGTTCCACAATTAACTGTATCGCTTCCATAACTGTCTCGGCTTCCCGGGTTAGCGTCAAGAAGCTCATGTTTCGGCATTCGATGAAGTTCAGGCGGTTTGCCTCTTCTGTTGAAGGATATTCGGGTGGATTCTGCCCGCGCGACATGTATGAAATGGCTTCCACTGCGCGGCGGCGCCAGTATGTGAGATGAGCTAAAAGATCTTTCGGCGCCCAGTTCTCCATCGTGCCAACAGCGGAACGAGAGTTTTCACCTAAGGTGGCAAAATATTCGATCTCATAATCGCGCGAGCGCCGTATGACATACATTACACGCGCTGCAAAGCCCGTAGGTCGTGTGTGCTTGATTTTCTGTTTCATTCGCCAATTATTTTAACCAGAACGCGTTTTTTGCGACGTCCATCAAATTCCCCGTAGAATATTTGCTCCCAGGGACCAAAATCCAACTGGCCTTTGGTTACAGCCACGACCACTTCCCGTCCCATCACCTGACGCTTCAAATGGGCATCGGCATTGTCTTCACCGGTGTCATTATGACGGTATTGACCAACTGGTTCATGCGGCGCCAGGGCTTCCAGCCAGCGGTCGTAATCGCGGTGCAGACCTGCTTCATCATCGTTAATAAATACAGATGCCGTAATATGCATCGCATTCACCAGTATGAGACCCTCCTTGATGCCGCTATCAGCCAGGCATTCACGCACCTGATCTGTGATGTTGACAAATCCGCGCCTGGTTGGGAAATTGATCCATAATTCTTTTCGGTAGCTATTCATGTCGTTTCTCTCGATGCTGACTGAGGAGAACTTTCCGGCGGCGTGCCAGGAACAGGCTTTGAACATTCACCGCCTTCTTCGGTTTTTCGATCCGAATGCGGCTATACGTGCCGTCAGCATTCATGATGCGGGCTTTGGTGTTATCTTCCAGGTAGGGCTGTAAGACCTTGCGGCGAATATGGCTTACCATTTTTCCATCCTCGACCGGGAAGAGCACCTCGACGCGTTGATTGAGGTTGCGGGGCATCAGGTCGGCACTGCCCATGTAGATTTCTTCTTTGCCGCCATTCAGGAAGTAATACACCCGGCTGTGTTCGAGGAACCGCCCAACAATGCTGATAACCCGGATCTTTTCACTTAATCCTTTGATTCCGGGTCGTAGACAGCATATCCCGCGGACAATCAAATCAACTTTTACCCCATGCTGCGAAGCGATGTAGAGCAATTCGATCATGGGCTGATCGACAAGGGAGTTCATCTTGAAGATCAGGTGACCCTGCCTGCCAGCCCTGGCATGTTCGATTTCCCGCAAGACCATTTCCTCGAGCCGCTGCCGAAGATTGATGGGTGCAACCAGCAGCTTGCTGTAATTTTCTTTGAGCGAGTAACCTGTCAGATAATTGAACAAATCCGTGGCATCCGCACCAATCGCTTCATCACAGGTGAACATGGAAAGGTCTTCGTAAATTTGAGCAGTAACATGGTTGTAGTTGCCTGTACCAAGGTGCACATAGCGCATGATGTGCTCCCCTTCCTGACGCACAACCAGCGCGACCTTGGAATGTGTTTTTAGACCCAGTAACCCGTAGGTCACGTGAACTCCCGCCTGTTCCAGCATGCGTGCCCAGGTAATGTTGCTTTCCTCATCAAAGCGGGCTTTCAATTCAACCAGCACAGCGACCTGTTTTCTGTATTCCTCGCGAGCTTCACGCAGGGCTTCCACCACGGGCGAGTTTGTGCCGGTACGGTAGAGCGTTTGTTTAATTGCCAGCACATTGGGGTCGCGCGCAGCAGTTTGCAGGAAATCGACGATCGGGCTAAAGGAATCGTAAGGATGATGTAGCAGGATATTTTCAGCCTTGATAGCCTCAAATATTGCATCTTTTGGCGCGTCTTCGTCAAAAGTTAATGCCCTGACAGTAACCGGTGTGAACGGTCTGTCCTTCAATTTATAACGGTCGATTTTGGCGATCTGCATGATGCTGCGCAGCACCACCGGTCGGTCAATGATGTACACATCATTCGGATTAACTTTTAAATTGTTGATGAGGATGGACCTCAAAAATTCTGGCATATCCTTGAGGATATTCAGCTGAACGACCGCTCCAAAACGGCGCCGGCGGACGGATTCCTCGATTGTTTCCAGCAAATCGGATGCCTCAAGCTCCTGGACCTCCATATCAGCATTGCGAATGATGTGGAAGGGGTGAACTTCGAGAACCTTAAGCCCCGGGAAAAGCGTAGAAATATTGGCCATAATCAGATCCGCCAGCCACACAAAATAGTGGTGATACGGAACGGTGCCATCTTTTCGTTTGCCGCCTGAGGATGGTTTGATGGGTACCAGCTGAGGCAGGGTATCCGGAACTTTAATGCGGGCGAACAACGGCTGCCCGCTTTTTCCTTCCAGCAGGATCGCCAGGTTTAAACTCAGGTTCGAGATGTGGGGAAAAGGATGCCCGGGATCGAAAGCCAGAGGAGTTAATACCGGGTAAACGACTTCCTGGAAGTAAGCATCGATCACCTTGCGATGTCGGCTGTTCAGGGTTTTCATGGTTCGGATGTGGATGCCTGAATGATCCAACTCTGGCACCAGAGTTTTGTGCCACAAATCGCGGGCGTCGTCCATTAATTTCTGAGCGACCTTGCGAATTTCCACGAGTTGTTCGGCAGCTGTAAGCCCATCAATGGATAGGGTGACCACGCCTTCATCACGCTGCATAACCAACCCACCGACGCGCACCATGAAAAATTCCTCGAGGTTCGAACCAAGGATGGAAAGGAATTTGACACGCTCGAGCAGCGGATTATCCGGATCGCGCGCTTCTTCAAGAACCCGTTTTTGGAATTCAAGCAGGCCCAGCTCGCGGTTGATGTAGAGTCTGGGGTCACGCAAATTGATATTTTCGGGAAAGATGGTCTGCAGATCTGCAAGACCCGGGGCAATCGCTGGAGTTTTCTTCTTTTTCATGGATTTCCCACGCTCCCGCCAGGTAAGGTCAGGCTTCTGGACGCTTTATGAATAAACCAAGGATGATCAGAATCAAACCGACCGTAAAAATCCCGCCCAGAATCAAAGGGACTGAAAGGTTTTTCCCCTGACTCTCGCCTTGGCTGGAGGGGGTGGGGAAAGGCGTGGTGACTCCCAATGAGGGAGTGGTTCCAGAAGGGGTGCGGGTTGCCAGCGTTGGTCGAGGCGTGGGGGTGAGGTTAGCCGAAATCGCCTCCGGGTTGGTGGTCGAGCCGACCGTCACCTCGGACGTGGGGACTGGCGCCTGGGGTGTAACGGGCATATTCAGTTTCTGGCCGATCCATACCACCTGCTGCTCCGGAGACATATTGTTATAGCGCAGGATATCGACGATATGCGTATTATAGGCGATCGCGATGCTCCACAGCGATTGACCCATTTTGACCTCGTGGATAACCGCACCACTGGTGTCCGGGGTGGCGACCTCCACCGGTATCACCCATTGAGCCGGCGGGGCAGTGGGGTCAAGTGCATCGTTGCCGCCAGGCGATTGCGTCCGCACAATTGGGGAGCCGGATGCATATGCGGCTTGAACCACATAGTAAATGGAACCGTCTGAGGCGGTGGCGATGCCTGCGCCGATGTGCTGGTAAGCTGGATTAACCATCGGGATCATGTGCGACGCATCTGACCAGATCCAGGCGAGATCCTCCAGGGAAAAATTTCCGACAGCAAAATTTTCTGTTGCCCAGGCTGTAGCGCCGCCGCCATACCCAGCCGCCATGACGCGCCCGCGCACGTCGCCGATGTGCCAGCCCATCATGTTAGCAGCCATGATCTCGGCTGTGGACTGGGCGGTACTCATTAATATCGAGTGTACCTCCAGCGCTGGCAGCCCATTTCCGGTCCTTATCCCATTTACAAGGGATATCAGGTCGGACGCCGTAACGCCGCTGCCGTCTTGCGCCTTCACCGGGCTACTCAGGATGGCGGACATGAGGATCCCGATCAATATCCCAGCAATCCGGATTTTCAAAAGATTG
>CAYPJS010000041.1:0-5503 GCA_964411135.1 uncultured Anaerolinea sp. | reverse complement strand
CGGGCGGTCATGTGTCCGAATTGGCGCGCCATCTCCGCTTCCTCTTCGAGGTAGGTGGCTTCCATAACAAGGGTATCCACATTCGCCACAGCCTCGACCAGGTTGCTGGTATCTCCCGTATCGCCGATCACTGCCAGGCGTGTTCCCTGTCGAAAATCCCCCAGTACGCTTTCAGGGTCGATAAGGCGTCCGTCGGGCAGCGTGATACTGCGGCCTTCGACCAATTCTCGCCGCAGCGGACCATTGGGGATACCAAGCGCTTCAGCTTTTTCCGGCAGAAAAGGCCGTCGGCCTTTCTCCTCAAAAAGGTAACCAAAGTTATCCGGTCCACGGTGGCTGACCGGGAAAGCAGAAACGGTGAAATCATCTTCTTCAATCAACAGACCAGGCTCAATTACGCACAGGTTGAGCGGCATGGGCGGTTCTTGCCCGCGTAAAACTACGCTGAACAACAAATCATGAACGCGGTCGAGAGCGCCTTTTCCCCCTAATATTTCCAGCTGGTCGATCGACTCCCAGCGCATAAAAGTCGAAAGCAATCCTGCCAGCCCAAGAATGTGATCCAAATGCCCATGTGTGATCAGAATTCGGTTCAGGCGTTTGAACCCGATTCCTGATTGAAGAATCTGCCTTTGGGTGCCTTCGCCGCAGTCTACCAGGAAACGGAACTCATCATGCTTGACGACAAGTGCTGGAAGGTTCCGGCGGACGGATGGAGCTGATGCTGAGGTTCCGAGAAATACGATTTCAAACACTGGCTGGTCCCTTCGGGCAAAAAGTTCCTAATTGTACCGCATCTTCAAACGCCTGACAAAATGAGCCTCCAGGCTGTTGATTTTTTCTAGAAATAATTAAGAATTATTGGTTCCCGACAGAAACTCTTGTTAGGAATCCGTTCGATTTATTTTGACGGGGGCGGGACGTGCCAAATGAATTGCACGGCGGTGAATCAGATTCTCCAGGGTAAAAATAATCAATGCAATCCAGATGATGGCGAAGCCGATTGCCCGATCGCGCGTGAAGGCTTCGTTGTAAAGGAATACGCCCAGCAGGAATTGCGAAGTGGGTGTGACATACTGGAGTAAACCTACCGTGGTTAGCGGTATGATCCGTGTACCGGCGGCGAAGAATAACAGGGGTACAGCGGTAACGATGCCGGTGGCAACTAACAGCAGGCTGGTACCCATCCCGGCGTTATAAAAAGCGCCGGTACCGCGTGCCTGTTCGAAAACCAAAAAACCAACGGCTGGCAGGAAGATCGCGCCGGTCTCAAGAGTCAAGCCTTGCAGAGTTCCTAAAGGCGCAATTTTTTTCATCAGGCCGTACAACCCGAACGAGAAAGCCAATACCAACGCAATCCATGGAAGTTTGCCCAGGGAAACCGTAAGGTAAGTGACCCCAATCGCAGCCAATATTACCGGCAGCCACTGAAGAGGCCGAAGACGTTCCTGCAGGAAGATGACACCGAGCAGCACGCTGACCAGGGGGTTAATAAAATAGCCGAGGCTGGCTTCCACCACATGACCGGCGTTGACAGCCCAAACATAGGTCACCCAATTTATTGCCAGAAGCACACCGGCAGTCAAGTACAGCAAAGCAATTTTGCGGGTGACATTTTTGAATACATCTTTAAGCTCTCTGCGGAAGAGCATAATGCCTGCCAGGAGAATAAAAGACCAGGAAACCCGATGAGCCATAATCTGAAATGCAGGTGCAGCTTGCAGTGTCTTAAAGAACAGGGGAAAGAAGCCCCACATGGCATATGCGGCGAGAACGTAAAGGATGCCTTTTTTCAACGGAAACCCTGAAATTCTTTCTAGAAAAAATTAGTGTTTTGCCGGGCGCGAAGCTCGTGCTTGCAGCGAAAGGTAAAGCGCAATCGACCCGGCAACTGCGGCGTTAAGTGAGTCTACCCGTCCGTGCATGGGCAGCCGGGCCAGGAAATCGCATTTTTGGCGGATCAGGTGACGCATCCCTTCCCCCTCGTTCCCCACCACCAATGCTAGAGGTCCGTCCAGAGGGGCTTCAGTAATAGGACGCGAGCCCTCTCCACCTTCCAAACCGATAATCCAGGCACCAGCTTCTTTTAGGTTGTCAATGGCCTGGGACAGGTTCATTTGCGCAATCAGCATATGTTCGGTAGCCCCCGAAGACGCATGGACTACCGCCGGTGTGACACTGGCAGTTCTGCGGAAGGGAATAATTACACCCTGCACACCGGCGGCTTCACCGCTGCGCAGCAAGGTGCCGAGGTTTTGCGGATTTTGAAGCATATCAAGCAGCAAGATAAATAACGGTTCCTCGTTTCTTTGGGCACGTCCAAGAATGTCCGGCAGGGCACTGAACGGATAATCGCTGACTTCAACTGCGACACCCTGATGTCCTTCACCCAGATTGTCCAGGCGTTGACGCGGAACACGTTCGACAGCCACTTTGATTTTGGCTGCCATGGATAGAATCTCGCCCAGCCGTCCCTTTTCCTCGACGCCGCTGGCTACCAGCAATCGAAAGACCTGACGGCGGCGCGCTTGAAATACTTCGAACACCGGGTTGCGGCCGGTAATAATCTCACGCATATGCTATTAATTTCTTTTCTCTAAAAGATCAATGCTCGTTTTCAGGCCGGGCAAAAATCATACGCCCTGCAGCAGTTTGCAGCACTTTAGTCACGATTACCAGAATTTCCTGATTCAGAAATTCACGCCCGCTCTCGATTACCACCATGGTACCATCATCCATGTAACCTACACCCTGCCCAAGTTCCTTGCCTTCCTGGATGACCCGCACCGAAAGAGTTTCGCCTGGAAGCAGTACAGATTTTACCGCATTCGCCAGTTCATTGACGTTAAGAACATTCACCCCCTGCAATTCTGCAACGCGGTTCAGGTTATAGTCATTGGTTAGGATCGGGCAGCGCAGCTGGCGTGCCAGAATGACCAGTTTGTCGTCTACATCCCGCACGCCTTCCACATCGATGTCGGTAATACGCACCGGTATGATCGGCTCCTTCTGGAGTTGCGATAGGACTTCCATGCCTCGCCGTCCTCGTTGGCGGCGCAGGCTGTCCGGTGAGTCGGCAATGTATTGAAGTTCAATCAAGACAAAACGCGGAATCAAAAGCGACCCGGGCAGAAAACCTGTACGGGCGATATCGGCGATACGACCGTCGATGATGACACTGGTATCGAGCAAAATTGTGCGGGATTCAGCCCATCCCGCCGATTGGTCAACTGAAGCCGGGAGGGGACCGCCCTTTGAAAAATTGCCAAGGAAAAGGGCCAGGTCGTTCTGCCGCATAAGAAACACAGAAACGCCAAGATAGCTGAACAGGAGAACACCAATGAACGGGAAAATATCTCCAAAAGGGGAGGGCAGCGACGACAGGGGAAAAGCCAGCAGGACAGCCAAAACCAACCCGGCAATCAAGCCAATCAGGCCAGAAAATAAGGTCTGGGCTGAAACTTTCAAAAGGAAGCCGCGGATGGCACGTACCGGTCTGGTCGTAATATAAGGTGTAAGAATGAGCCCGACCAGAGCCCCAACCAACCCAAAGGTTACCGCATACTGTTCTTCTGAAAATACGCTCGATTCCGGTTTAACGTTGGCGATGTCCCCCAGTTGTGATCCCCAGACTACGCCAATCACCGTAAAAACGACCATCCCAATTAAACGGAAAACAAAATCAGTGCTCATGAATAACTCCAGAGAATGAATCAGAAAATGAAAGGATTGTTAAGGTGCGGAATAAAATGAAAATGAACACTTCAATCATAGCATATCTAAGGGGGCTGTCAATTGAAAATTGTTGACAAGCCTAAATGCACATGATAGAATCAGCCGTTCCAGGACGCCCCCATTGTCTAGTGGCCCAGGACGTGGCCCTCTCAAGGCCAAAACAGGGGTTCGAATCCCCTTGGGGGCACAAGATATTCGCCTTTTTGGCGGATATTTTTTTTAGAAATTATCCCATCGAGAGATCGACAAGGCCAAAACAGGGGGTCAAATCTCCTTGCCCCTAAAGGGGTGCTTCGCGAGGGGCACAAGATATTCGCCTAATTGGGGGATATTTTTTAAGCAATTATCCCATCGAGGGATAGTTAAGGCTAAAACAGGGCTTAAAATCCCCTTGCCCCTAAAGGGGTGCTTCGCGAGGGGCACTAAACCACCATCATTGGTGGTTTTTTATTTTACTCCCTCACCCCATTGGGGGATTGGAAAGGCCAACCGGGGATTAAATCCTCTTGCCCCTAAAGGGGTGCTTCGCGAGGGGCACAAGATATTCGCCATTTCGGCGAATATTTTTTATTTGGCCCACTCATTCCATTGAGGGATCGGGAAAGTCAAAACAAGGGTCACCAATAAGGACTTTCAGTTAATGATACCTTGCACTATGCGGAATTTACAGATCTTTTAGCCTTTAGGGGACCTTTCGAAATTGGACCGAAGATTGTTTTATAAAAATGCATGTGGATTTTTCTACAGCCATTAAAATGATAAGGTCAGTCAACCTGCCAGAACTGGATTTCACCATAAACCTCTCCATCATGAAACAATTTTTTAGGGGTTTACTGACGAGGGCTTGCTAGCCAATAATCGTCACTATTCAGGAAAGTAATAATGTTTCCTGGTAGGGATTGAGGCCGGAAATGCCGGGATAGATTTCTCCCGAAAGGATGCAGACAATGAAGAAAAATCAGAGTTCCAGATTCTTTCAGCGCCCGGCAACCAGGACAGGATGGTGGGCAGGCGGGCTGGCAATTCTGGCGATTTTGATGCTGGGAATTAACAGCCTGGGGTTAAACCCTTTCGAAAATCTCACCTCGGATGGATCAACGATGTTGGTGACGGTGTACGACCTTACCATGCTCGCCAGCTTTTTGGGGGCAATAGTCCTGGGCGTAAGTGCAATCACGATCAAGCGAGAACGGTCGTGGATGGTATGGTTATTCATGGTGCCCGTTATAATTTTCGCAGGTGCACTCATGTGGATGGGACTTGAGCGTGCAAAATACTCCTCCCATTTGGAGGTGGCACCCACGCAAGATCCAAATATTGATCGAATGCCGGTGATCTTCGATGACGACGGAAGTCCAGATGGTACGAGCGCGCTTTTATACCTCCTCAGTGATCCGCGAGCGCAGGTTACGGCGGTGAGCGTTTCTTACGGTGAGGCACACCCACAGGTATATATCCATTATCTTGGCAGGATGCTGGAGAACTTTGGGTATAAAGAGGTTCCCTTAGGAGCCGGGCAAGATGCCCCGCTGGCAGGGGAAAATAGCTTTCCTGAATCGGTGCGGGAGGCCTCGAATGGGTTTTGGGGTTTCGGGCAGGTAAACCAGGTTCCGGAGTATCCTGTGGAGGACAGCGCCGAATTAATCGTTAGGACGGTCATGCAGGCGGAGGAACCTGTGACGCTCTTGGTCAGCGGCGCGCTGACAAATTTGGCGTCGGCGCTGCGGCTGGAAGCTGGCATCAAAGATAATATTGCGGCTGTTTACAT
>CAYPJS010000040.1:0-5193 GCA_964411135.1 uncultured Anaerolinea sp. | reverse complement strand
GCCTCCGCCTCAAGAACCCTTTTCCTCGCCGACCTCTCCTACGCCTCCCTCTCCCGCCGAGATCATCGACGCAGTCAATAACCTGCGCCTCGCCAACGGACTGAATCCGCTTACCGTTCACCCCGTCCTTATGGAGGTTGCCGCCCTTCAAGCGAGCGCCCTC
Source organism: uncultured Anaerolinea sp. (assembly GCA_964411135.1). Lineage (GTDB taxonomy): Bacteria > Chloroflexota > Anaerolineae > Anaerolineales > Anaerolineaceae > Bellilinea. The sequence continues at coordinate 5,030 of CAYPJS010000040.1, read as the reverse complement.
GCCTTCTCCGAGGGCGCGGTGGGGCACCAGCGTCCCTGCGGCATGACTCTCGGACAGCAGCTGCTCTCAATGGGCTTTCCTCTCTGGGGCGACCTCTCGATGGACGGTTATCGCTCCGAGAACTGGGTGACGGCGGCGACGACGGAACAGGCCATGGCGTTCTGGCAGAGCGACGCCGAGCACATGGACACGATGGTGGACCCCAACCGCAGTCACATCGGCGCTGCGATCGCCGTCAGCGACCAGATCTACATGGTGCTCGAAACCGCCCTCGCCACCAACAGCGGACAGCATCAATCCACCGCCTACGACATCCTGACCGGCATTCCCATGACCCAGACCATGTGCATGGGTTTTGCCTCAGGCGCGATCTCGAATTACTCCGTGCCGGTCACGGTCAGCACCGCCCGCCCTGACGGGGACGTGGTCCACGAGGTGCAATACGGTCAGACGTTGTGGAGCCTGGCGGAGCAGTATCACGTCACCATCGAGCAGATCAAACGCCTGAACGGTCTCGTGGACGATAACATTCTGCCTGGCTGGAAACTGCTCATCCAGAAAGCCGCCACCCAGCCTCCGCCTGAGGCGGAAGGTCCGCTGATCTTGTTTTCGGCACAGACCCCCACCGAGACGCCGTATCCAACGGCGGTTCCCTTTCACACATCCACTCCAACCCTGACAGCGACGGTACCGTCCGTGCCGTTGGGCGAGCAGATTCGGCAAAACAGCACGGTCGTCGCCGCGTTATTGATCGCCTTCTCCGTTCTGCTGGCAGGGATTATTGGGTTTGGGAGGAAAAAGGGGGATTAGTCTGTCTGTTGCAGTTTGCGAGGGATTGTAAGCAGGCTTCATCTTCATCGTTGAATGTTCTGGTTTTTGGAATCACTATTTCTTTCGAACGAAATCCGGCAGGTTGTTCCGTGGTCGCGCAATAATTCCAGTTTTCCATCCAGTTGAGCTGTTAGATTGGCAACCAGTTTATAGCCTAGGGAAGGTGCTTGGGCAATGTCAAAGCTGTCCGGCAACCCAATCCCATCATCGCTGATGACCAGAACATATTTCCCTGGTTGAGGCTGGTGACAGGTCAATTTGATTGAGCCGGACTGGTTCTCCGGGAAGGCATATTTTAGGCTGTTGGAGACAAGTTCATTGACGATCAATCCGCAGGGGATGGCGGTATCAATATCCAGCATGATATTCTCCGTCTCGATCTGGACTGTCACATTGACGGATTTCTCACGGTAGGATTGGGTCAGGTAGGCTACAAGGCTTTGCAAATAGGATTTGAAATTTACCTGTGCCAGGTCGCTGGATTGGTACAACTTCTCATGGATCAGTGCCATGGTACGCACCCGGTTCTGGCTTTCACGCAAAATATCTTTTGTATCAGGATCCGAGACCTTGGCCGCCTGCAGGTTCAACAGGCTTGAGATCACCTGCAGGTTGTTCTTTACACGGTGATGGACCTCCTTAAGTAAGACCTCCTTTTCGTCGAGCAGAGCCGTTTTCTCACCAAGTTGTTGTTGTGCCTGCTGGAGCAGACGGGCGTTCTGGATGGAATAGCTGGCTTTATCGGCGACGGTGCGCAGAAGGGCGATTTGTTCGGGCGTGACGCTTCTCTTGCTGTTGAAGTCAAGAAGTTCGATCAAACCAATGTTTTCGTTCCCTTTTTGCAGGGGAAATATGATGGTCGATTCCACATCCATTGTGACAGATGAATTCTTTCCAGTTTTGATCGATTGATCTTCCTCGGTCCGTACCCAAAAGCTGGTCTTTCCCTCATAGAGAGCCAGTTTCCAGGCGGCATCCTCCTCAGGTTGTTGTGTTCCCCGACCCGACCATGTCAAATCGGCAGCAACAGCAAGGGTCAATATGCGGTTGCTCGTTTGATCCCATTCCGAAATGGAGCAAACTTCTCCTCCGCTGGCTTTCAGCAATGACTCTTCCAAGGCAAACAATACTTTTGGATCGTTCTCGGATAACCGTTCCAGGATGGTTCCCCCAATTTCCTCCAGAATGTTGTGGCAATCATCCAGGACTTGCGGTGCAAACAGGTGCTTCTCCCTTGTGGATGCGATCTCGACCAATCCAATGGTCTTTTTACCCGCCTTTAGCGCGAGGATGATCAATGCTGTTCTGCCCAACTCATCCATCCACTGTTTCTCTTCGGCTTCGAACTCGCCCTGTAAAATGGCGGGGATTCCTGTCAGCAGAACCTGCCTGGAAGTGGGATAATCGTTCAAGGAGTAGGATTCGCGCTTCTCCCGGCGCCACCATACACGGGAGTGCTCGATCAGACCCGTTATTGTGTTCATTTCCCTGTTCCACTCCGAGATATAGCAGGACTCAAACCCGCTCAACCCAAGCAATGTTGACGCCAGGGAGAGAAGTACATCGTTAAGCTGCGATGCAGATGAGGTGGCTTCAGATGCCTTCAGCAATATGCCCAGTTCCTCAACCCTGCGGGTTTCGTTTTCGAACAATGTTGAGTTCCTGATCGCGGTTGTGACCTGGCTTGCCAGAACGCTTAGCGCTGAAATGTCGGTTAGTTTGAGCCCCGCCCCCCAGACTGCCAGCACCCCGATCACTTCGTGTTCGTTGGCAAGTGGCAGGTAACATACCGGGTCATCCATGTTTATCCCGGCTAGTTTCATGGCCACCTTGTGCAGGCTCTCGGGGAGGATCGGGAACATGTTGAGCGTGCCCCTCATTCGATTCGGATCCCAGTAGGGGACCCGCTCAGAAACTACCTTTTCGGTTGGCCAGAGGTGGCGGGGTATGCTCAATTCATTGAGCGAATGCCCGGTCATTTTTTCTGCCCAGCGAATGACGTCCTGCCGGATCGAAAGATATTTAATTCGCAGATTCTGCCTGCTTTCGTCCAGGGTGCCAATGATGCTCTCCAGTCCCATTTTTTGGAGCTCTTTTCCAACCGTGTTAAAGATCTCTGCGGAATTTGCGGAACTTTCCAGTTTTGCCGCCACTTTTGACAGCGCCAAAATCAGGGAATTCGAATGCGTCAATACATCAGCTCGCTCGACTTCAATTTCATATGCCTCGGTTTTCCGCAGGATCCCAGCAACCTGACCGGCAAAAACAGCAAGAACCGGCGTGTCTGAAAGCCGAAGTTCACCCCCCCAAATGAGAATAGCCCCAATAATTTGCTCATTGCTGATAAGTGGAAGCATACAAAGCTGGGTTTTGGGCCCAATGCCGAATAATTGGAGGGCCTTTTTGGCAATATTTTCCGGGATCTGGGGAAACATCCCGCGCAATATGTCACCAGGATCGGAATACCAGACAGGTGTTTTTTCCTGCATTGCCTTGTCGTCGGGCCAATAACGTTTTGGAATGGCATAGTTCAGGATCGATACACCAGCCAGTTTTTCAACCTGTTGAATGATGGACGGGGTAAATGACAGATATTTTATTGTGGCAGTTTCACCGTTTTCATCGAGAGTAACGATCCCGCAATCTAAACCGAGCCCGCGGATTTCTGAACCAAGAGTGTCAAGAACAATCTCTGTATTCGAACTGTTGCCCAACAACGTTGCCACTTTCGATAGAGCCAGCACCATGGCATTGGAGCGCACTAATGCTTCCGCGCGCAAGGTTTCACTTTCTCGAATGAGCACGTTTTGCAAAATCCCAGCCACCTGGCTGGCAAAAAGCATCAAAATGGAATTGTCAGCGGGATGAAGGTCTGCGCCCCAAATGGGCATGGCTCCGATAAGTTTTTCCTCGGCCAGCAAAGGCAGGATACATATCTGACTTGCAGGCTGGATGCCCAACTGACCAAGGGCCCAGTTGGCAAGCCTTTCAGGAATCTGAGGGAACATTTTTCTGATGTATGCCTGCGGATCCGGGTACCAGATTGGCTGTCTTTCCCTCAGGATTCGGTCACCGGGCCAGTAATGCTTTGGTATGACATGATCTTTTGCCGAAACACCGGTGATTTGTTCGACGCGTCGAAGCAGGGTAGGCTGGAAAGACAGGTACTTGATGGTGGCCGTTTCCCCGGCGGGATCAATGGCAACAATCCCGCAGTCCAGGCCGAGTTTACGGATTTCAACCCCGAGCATCTCGAACCCCGTTTGGATGCTTGGGGCACCTCCGATGCGCGTCGCCGCATTGGACAAGGTGGCGATCAGCTTGTTTGAGCGTACCAGCTCACGGGTGTGTTCGTGAAGCGTTTTTTCCATCTCCTCCCGCCCGGTGAGGCTGGAAAGAACGATCATCCGTCCGGTTCTTTTTAGCCAGCCGTAACGTACAGGGGTTATATTTACCTTGAAAGCCAGATCCAGGCCATTGATTGGCAGGATTTTAGGCTCTTCGATGACACCTGTCCCAGGATGACGATCAAGGATGGCGGCGATCTCTCTCTGGACCTCGGAAATTGGTCTGCCGACCACCGTCCGCCCGGGTTGACCGATGATTTGAGCGGCGGCTGGATTTAGTTCAACCAGACGATTGCGGTGGTCAAGGATCAACACTCCATCCTGCATATAAGCAACCAATGCGTCGTGCGCCAGCGGGGAGGCGCCTTTCATGCGTCCCCTCCCCAGGGCGCGACGGGGGATCACAAAAATCATTATGACCAGGAATATGACAGATATGGCGACCAGGAACCAGGGCGTTAAGAAGCGCAGAAAGTCAGGCATAAGGCGTGTGTTTTTTTGTGGAAGATGACCATGTGAAATTCAGACTCAAATCCCTGCTCAGGAGGATTTTGTGTCTGACCTGAGCAATGTTTCGATCTCCCGTGGATTGGCCGGCTTTCCCATGTAGTAGCCTTGAATTTGATCACAATGCAATTGGGCGAGCAGTTTGAGTTGTTCCTCTGTTTCTACACCCTCGGCAGTGACCGTTAGATGTAATTGATGTGCCATGGTAATCATGGCTGAAATGATCGCCAGTCCGGATTCGGGGTTTTTGCCGGACAAGTCCATGATAAAAGAACGGTCTATTTTGACGTTGTTGCTTGGAAGGGTCTTAATGTAATCCATGGAGGAATATCCCTTGCCGAAATC
>CAYPJS010000039.1:0-13906 GCA_964411135.1 uncultured Anaerolinea sp. | reverse complement strand
ATTTTACATTTGGATTGTACTGAGTAAAAATGCCGTCCGGATTTGCTTCCCAAATCCACACATGGAAATCATAGTGCGAAGGCATGCCAGGTTCATGACCAAACATAGGGCCGTCAAAATGAGTGCCGAGCAGTTCTGGAGCCGGAGGTGCATTGGGCGGGATGAAGTCGGTGGGACCGATTGCCAGGAAGTATTCAACTCCGACCAGTTTCACTCCATTACCGCTTGGAGCGTACAACAATAATTCTGGTTCTAACAACTCGATTGACGGATCCATTACCCGTTCCAGGTTCATATAATGAATCCCCATTGCCGCGGACCCGTCCGCATTGGTGGTGCATTCAGAAACTGGGACAAATCCATCAGCCAGGGCATTTTCCACATCCTGATAACGAGCTGTTGCCTTTCGCAGATCCGCGAGATCCTTTTGAACCTGCGCCTCTGTAACACCTCCAGTGGCGGCAAATGCATGGAGCGGAAACATAGTCATAACGATGACCGCCAGTAACACAGCAAATCCAAAAACGGAAACGAACTTGTGACGCATCGTAACTCCTTTTCGGGCAAATATTATGGGTTGATTCCGGCCAAAAAGAAATACACCCTGGTCAGGGTGTATAGAAGTTCTGTATCCAGCCGGAGACGGTAGGAATCGTGGCGGCTGAGTCCTTTTCGATAATCCATGAGTGTAACCGCCATTCGCATTATCGTATTATATACATAATTGATAAAATTTGTCAAGAATAAAGGATAAGTGATATTGATCGCAAAACGAATCAGAAAAATTTAGGATCATTATTGGAAGGGTGAAATCAAATTTATTGCACACTGAATAGCAACGTGATAGACTTAAATGCTATGCATTTGATGTTTATCGTGCTTTTTGTCTGGGCAGGGATATTGCCGTTTAATCGATCCGCGCTCCAATCTGGCGGGGACGTTGTTTTATCCAGCCCGGTCGAAGGCCAGATCTTGCAGGGGGTCGTAATCGTGGAAGGTATAGTCTCCGGTTCTGATTTAGCCACCTGGGATTTGCAGTTTGGTTACCTGGACGATACGACGGATACCTGGTTCACGCTGAGCACCAGTGACCGCCCTGTAGAAAATGGCCAAATTGCAGCATGGGATACGACACAAATCACAGATGGGGATTATCGCTTAAGAGTGGTGATCCATTTTGTTGATGGTTCCAGTCAGGAAGTTCAAGTAAGCGGTTTGCAGGTTCGCAATTATTCGCCTCTGCAAAGCAGCGAGACTGCCGATCAACCGGCCCTGGAACCAACAGCCATTCCTTCTCTAATGGCGGTCAAATCCTCTCCAACTGCAATTCTTGAGCCAAACCCAGGCGCAATTGACCAGGACCAATTGATGAAAAGCGGCCTGATTGGGGCTGGAATTGTGATAATCGCGTTTGTTACCCTTGGCATCTACTACGCTGTTCGCAATGAACGGATGCGTCGTTCTTAATAAACCATCGAGGCAAGCAGGATTATGTTTATTTTCCAACGGAATAAAAAACCAGACATCATCGATCCTGGCACGACAGTTTTTTTGCTGGTCGGTTTGGGGAATCCAGGCCGCGAATACCGCAGCAGCCGGCATAACATTGGTTTTATGGTCATCGACAGGCTGGCCGAAGATTTGGGCGTTAAATTAACCCGGGTTCAGAACAAGGCTCTGACGGGGATGGCTTCGATGGGAGAATCCAGGGTCATTTTGGCCAAACCTCAAACCTATATGAACCTTTCCGGCGAAGCAACCTCCGGGTTGGTGCGGTTTTATAAAGTACCCCTTTCCAACCTGATGGTCATAAATGACGATATCGATTTGCCCTTTGGTGTCTTGCGTCTCCGCCCCGGTGGTGGATCGGCCGGCCAGAAAGGCATTCAGTCCATTATTGACCGACTGGGGTCTCAGGATTTTCCACGGATGCGCTTTGGAATTGGCCGACCTGCTGGGTCGAAGGCTGGTGCTGGGTATGTTTTGAAAAACTTCAATGCAGCCGAAGAAAAGGAATTACCGTTTCTAATCGATCAGGCGGTCGCGGCAGCTAAGTTGTTCGTGGCAGATGGGTTGGACGCTGCGATGAACAAGTACAACGGTCCACAATTGGGGGAGTGAAGGGTTGATCGAGCGAATACAATCGCTTCCTGCTTATCAGAGGTTACTGGCTGACCTCAGGGCATCAAAACCCATGCCTGGCCTTGGATTAATGCGCTCTGCACGACTGCCGTTAATTGCTGCGCTGCATCATGACCTGGCGATGCCTCTGGTATTGATCACCGATAGGACTGATCGCGCCTTGACGATCATTGATGAATTGACCTTCTGGCTGAACGGCAAACCTCCACTTTATTTTCCCGAGCCGAACCCGCTCTTCTACGAACAGGCAGCCTGGGGAACAGTCACTCGTCGTGACCGGCTCCAGACATTGACAGCGCTGACGGTCTACCACATGTTAGGGGCTGCAAAACCTGAATTTCCTCCCCTGATAATTGCCCCATTGCGCTCCATCATGACCCGCACGCTGCCGCGGCGCGATTTCATCAAGAATACGAAAACCATTAAAGTCGGTCAATCGATCTCCATTGACAGCCTGAAACGCACATGGGTTGACATCGGGTACCAGCCGGCTGAGATTGTGCTTGAACCCTGCCAGTTTTCTCACCGAGGCGGGATTCTGGATATTTGGCCGCCAGCTGAACCATTTCCAGTACGCTTTGAGTTTTTTGGGGATGAGATAGATACCCTCAGGCAGTTCGATCCGGCATCTCAACGCACGTTGCATCGCCTGGAAAAATTATTAGTGACCCCCGCGAGAGAGGTTTTACCCGGTTACGCCAATGGGCTGGAACTCGGTGTCACCGAAATAGAGGAATTCCACCTTCCGTTGATCCATCCGGCTCAGGCAAGTCTGTTGGATTACTTACCGCAACAATCTCTGGTGATGGTGGATGACCTGGGTATGCTGCAGGTCATCGCCAATGAGATTGAAGAACAATCTGTGCGCCTGCGAAATGAGAGCATTTCCGAGGGGACTCTGCCGGGAGATTTCCCCATCCCCTATATTTCATGGTCTGAGGTGCAGGACCATCTCTCAGCTCAGCAGAAAATTGAATTAGGCTTTTCCTCCGTTGAAGAAGGTTCTGAAATTGCGGACTCCTTCCAGAAGGGGCAGCGCTTCGGCGGACGCCTGGATACGTTTATCGAATCACTCTCGGGGTTATGCCGGAAGGGGCGGGAGTGTGCGGTGGTGTCCAGGCAGACCGGACGCCTCAAGGAATTGTGGCAAAAGCAGCACGACATGGAGTGCCTTTCCGCTCCGCCAGCGTTCATCGAAGGGACGTTAAGCGAAGGGTGGGTCCTTCAGGCCGGAGGTGACAGCGATTATCACCTTTTCACCGATAGTGAAATCTTCGGCTGGGAACGTCCTCAACCGCGAGTCCGCTCCCGTCCTATCGCTGAAGCCCCTGAGGCGAATTATGCTGATCTAAAACCAGGAACCTGGGTTGTCCACGTAGATTACGGCATTGGAAAATTCATCGGGCTTGTTCAGCGCACGCTGGATGGTGTGGAGCGGGACTTCCTATGCGTGGAATATGCCGAAGGCGACCAATTGTTCGTGCCGGTTCATCAGGCAGACCGCCTCAGCCGCTATATTGGTGCGTCCGGCGAGGCACCCACCCCCACGCGTTTAGGCAGCGGCGAGTGGACTCAGACCAAGCAGCGAGTGCGCGAGGCGGTTCTGGAAGTGGCTCAGGACCTGCTTGAACTTTATGCCAAGCGCCGCATGGCTACCGGGTTCTCATTCGCGGTCGATTCAGTCTGGCAGCAGGATCTCGAGGCGAGTTTTCCCTACACAGAGACCGAGGACCAACTGAGGGCAATAAACGAAGTAAAAAAAGATATGGAAACTTCGCAGCCTATGGATCGCCTGTTATGCGGCGATGTTGGCTACGGGAAAACGGAAGTTGCCTTACGGGCTGCGTTCAAGGCCGTCATGTCTGGCAAGCAAGTGGCAGTGCTTGTTCCAACAACTGTCCTGGCGCAGCAGCATTTCGATACCTTCAGGCAGCGGTTGGCAGCTTTTCCGGTTTCTGTTGAAATGCTATCGCGATTCCGAACACCCAGAGAACAGGACCGGGTGATTGCAAAACTGGTCCGGGGCGAAGTGGATATTGTAATCGGCACCCACCGTTTGATATCTCAGGACGTCCAGTTTAAAGATCTGGGTCTATTGATCATTGACGAGGAACAACGCTTCGGTGTGACCCACAAAGAACACCTGAAAAAGCTGCGGACGGAAGTCGATGTCTTAACGCTGACCGCTACGCCCATTCCACGCACACTGTATATGGCATTGACTGGCGTACGCGACATCTCGATGATCAATACTCCGCCAGCAGAACGGCTGCCGATTATTACTCATATTGGCCCGTATTCGCAAAAATTGGTCAGGCAGGCTATTATTCGGGAGATTGACCGCGGCGGACAGGTTTTCTTTGTGCACAATCGTGTGCACACCATTTATGCCATGAAGAGCCATCTGAATAAACTGGTTCCGGATGCCCGGGTTGGGATTGGTCACGGGCAAATGAACGAGGGTGAACTTTCAAGAGTGATGCACATGTTCACCAACGGTGAGATCGATGTCCTGCTTTGCACTTCGATTATTGAATCCGGTCTGGATATACCCAACGCCAATACTTTGATTGTCGACCGTGGGGATACCTTTGGCCTGGCTCAGTTATATCAACTGCGCGGTCGGGTTGGACGCGGAGCGCAGCGAGCTTATGCCTATTTCTTCCGCCACCGCCGCCGACCGCCGACCTTCGAAGGTCAGGAGCGCTTGGAGGTAATTGCGGAGAACACGCAGCTGGGAGCAGGCTATTCTATCGCCATGCGCGACCTGGAAATGCGTGGAGCTGGAGAACTGCTCGGAACGCGGCAGCACGGCTACATTGCCTCGGTCGGATTTCATTTATACACCCGGCTGCTGGCACAGGCCGTGCGCCAGATTCGGCAGGTCAGCGGTCTGCCGGAACCGATGCGGACGAATGGCATCCGGGACCTGGCACTGGCAGTGAATGTCGATCTGCCGATCCCTACCGGTATCCCGGCAGCTTACATTGGCGACCAAAACACCCGGCTTGGCCTCTACCGTAGAATATCGAATATTGAAGATGATGCTGAACTGGATGCCCTGGCAAGCGAGTTTGGGGACCGCTTTGGTCCGCTGCCAGATCAGTTGACCAACCTTTTTTTCCAGATCCGTATCAAAATCCTGTCAGAGGATGCCGGCCTGGCGTCCGTTTCGAACGAAGGCGATCAGATCATTTTGAGATACCCGGCGCTGCCCGAAGGTGCACCAACCCGGACCCTGCCGGTGGTGGGGTTTGGAACACGCCCTGGAAAAAATGCCTACTGGATGCCCTTTAAGGAGCAGGACAGCGAATGGCGTGAACGCCTAATTAATGTGTTGAAAAAGCTAATTGAACTTCCGTGAAGTAGAAATTATGTTTTATAAAAATGGTTTTTGTGATAGAATAAAAGGTGCGATTTAGAACAACCTTTCAGTAAACCTCTTGATTTTACTCCAGAGCAAGGTGAGTGACGTATGGAATTCCAACTCAAAGCTCCCTATCAGCCAACCGGGGATCAACCGGAGGCTATCAAACAACTCGTGGAAGGCGTCCGCAAGGGGATGTCGCATCAGGTTTTACTGGGGGCCACTGGTACCGGCAAAACCTTCACCATGGCGAATATCATCCAGCAAACGCAAATGCCAGCCCTGGTGATGGCGCACAATAAAACATTGGCTGCACAGCTTTACGCCGAGTTTAAGGACTTTTTCCCTGAAAATTCAGTGGAATACTTTGTCAGTTACTACGATTACTATCAGCCTGAGGCGTACGTGCCGAGGCATGACCTGTATATTGAAAAAGAAACCGAGATCAACGAGGAGATTGACCGCCTTCGTCTGGCGGCAACCACAGCATTGATGTCTCGCAAGGATGTCATCATTGTTGCCTCGGTATCGTGTATCTACGGTTTGGGCAACCCGGAAGCTTACAGTAAGGGCGTTGTTAAACTGACAAGGGGTGAGGTATTCAGGCGAAATGCGCTGCTGCGGCAACTGATCGAAATTCAATACCAGCGAAATGATATGGTACTCTCACCCGGCACTTTCCGTGTGCGCGGTGAAACCATGGAAATTTTCCCCGCCTATATGGACAAAACCGCGTACCGTCTGTCCTTTTTCGGCGATGAATTGGAACGTATCCAGCTTCTGAACCCGGTGACAGGGGAATTCCTGGATGAACCGGATGAAGTTCAGATCTTCCCGGCAAAACACTATATTACCCAGGAAGACCGGTTGAAGAAGGCAATTTCCGATATCGAGGAAGAACTCGAAACGCAATTGGCAGCTTTTAAAAGGGACGGGAAATTCCTGGAGGCTCAACGGATTGAGCAGCGCGCCCGATACGATATCGAGATGCTCAAAGAGGTTGGCTATTGCTCCGGCATTGAAAACTATTCCAGGCACCTGGATCAGCGGCCTGCTGGCTCTGCACCGTGGACGTTGATGGATTATCTTCCAAGCGAGTATCTCTTATTCCTGGATGAATCTCACATGACCGTGCCGCAGGTGCGCGGGATGTTCAACGGGGACCGCTCACGAAAGGGCACACTGGTCGAGTATGGGTTCCGCCTGCCCTCGGCTGTTGACAACCGCCCGCTCACTTTCGCCGAATTTGAAGAACATATGGGCTACACCATCTACACTTCGGCAACCCCGGCCGCGTATGAGCTTGGGCGGGCTGAGCAGGTGGTTGAACAGATTATCCGGCCGACCGGACTGGTGGATCCTGGAATTGATGTCCGCCCGACTCGCGGTCAGGTTGATGACCTTGTCAAGGAAATTCGTACCCGGGTTGAATCCGGTGAACGTGTGCTGGTTACCACGTTGACAAAACGTATGGCTGAAGACCTGGCGGATTACCTGATGGAGCTGGGTGTCAAAGTGCATTACCTCCACTCGGAGGTTGAAACCCTTGAGCGGGTTGGAATTTTGCGTGATTTGCGCATGGGTATTTTCGATGTAGTGGTCGGGATTAACTTGCTGCGGGAAGGACTGGACCTGCCGGAAGTTTCGCTGGTGGCAATTCTGGATGCAGACAAGGAAGGCTTCCTGCGCTCAGGAACTGCCTTGATTCAAACCATTGGCCGAGCAGCACGGCATGTACACGGCCAGGTCATCATGTACGCAGACCGGATCACAGATTCGATGAAATTTGCCATCGAGGAAACGAACCGCCGCCGGGCGAAACAGGAAGCCTATAACCAGGCGCATGGAATTGAACCTGTCAGTATATTTAAGGCCATTCACGACATCTCTGACCGACTAACCGTGCCATCCAGTGTGGCTGAAAACCGATCCGAATATTCTGCCGACGGGAAAAAGCAATTTGCCCCCATCCCGCCTAACGAATTGAAGCGGATTATCAGCGAAATGGAAAAGGAAATGAAGCAAGCCGCTAAAGATCTTGCTTTTGAAAAGGCTGCGTTATTACGGGATCAGATCTTCGAAATGCGTGCTTTATTGGCTGACCAGAGCGATATGCCTGGCTGGAAAAAAGCAAAACTGCTTTCAGGTGAGATCAACTGATCTCGCCTGATAAAGGTTTTTGAACCGGGTAGGTTTAGACCGTTCTTAAGATTTCGAAACGGTCAAATTCTCCAGTTGCAGGCTGCCAATTCCTCTGGACATTAATTACATGGGCAGAACGCGGCCCATCCTCAACCAGGGTAAGCAGGGTTTCGACGGATGTACGCGGACCTTCAACTGTCATTTCTACATCTCCATCAGATGTGTTCCGAACCCAGCCGACCAACCCCAGGTTGCCAGCATGTTGAACCACAAACGCCCGGAACCCTACCCCCTGAACACGACCCTGGACTCGCGCTGAGAGCCTGATATTCCCTTCAACATTCATCGTCTAACTGCCTTAATATCCTTTGGTTTATGTCGCATTGGAATGAAGGATAAACCAAATGGGACGAGTATGAAAAGTGCGACCAGGAAATAGGGCAACAGCTTCTTCCATGCGGTCAAACGAACGTTATGCCCTAACGCATCCTTCTGCCAGCGTGTTTCCAGTTCTGAAAGGGGTATGCCAAAGGCAGCCTCGATCCCTGCTTTGCAGTTCTGACCATCTTTGTAATGGTTCAATAATGTAACAATTCCACTGCTGCCATAATTTTGATGGAGATAATTTACAAAAGATCTTGATTCTGCATACGCCAGGATGACACCTGAAAGATCGCGCGGGAATTCTTCGCACAGAAGTGATAACGGGATAAGGCCATCGTTATCTACAGCGTTTTGTATCACCTGTTGATATTCAGGGTTGGGGTACAACTCCGCGGTGGAGGCTAAACCTTCCAGCAGCCACACAGGTGCCTGGTTATAGTACGGCCCGATGATCTGATATTCCAGGATATGCATGATTTCGTGCGGGATCTGGCGTTCCATTTCAGCAATTGCATCGGGACCTTCTGGAATTGAGACCAAAATCAAATTCAAGTCTGGATTAGAGTGACCTGCAGCCCAGGGTTTGGAGGAAAGCTGTACCGCCGATTGCATTTCCTGGCTGGAAGGATATACATAGATTCGAACAGGCGAGGGGGCTTCAGCGGCGAGAATGGCCTGTGCAGCTGCCAGGCTATTTTCTGCCGCGTTTTGGATGGTTTGACCAAAGTCCTGGCCGCCAGTAATCCATGCAATCTTGAACTGGTTATTCTCTATTCTTCGCCAGTCAAAGCGGTTGTCCTCGTACAGAAATGAGTAAACCGGGCTGTTGACTTCTTCACCTGTGTCAAGCGTGACCTGATACCAGTATTCAACCGGTGTGAAAGCACGAAAAGGAATTTCGCTTAGCGAGAAGGTGTGATCGATCCCACCACCCGGACTAAGCTGCACTTTGCTGGTTCGGGTATCGCTGCCCGCAGGTTTGATGAATAAAATGGCTTCCTCAACCTTGGCGGGTGTCTGGACAGCCCCTTTAAAATTGATTATTTCGCCAAAGACCCAGGTCTGCTCAATGTCAACAAAATCAACCTGCGGCAGCTGCAGGTTGCGAAAACCCATACCAAACAGAGTCATGATCGAAATGATGAGGAGTGGAACTCGGCGCAGCATTAAGGAATCCTCGGTAAACCTCGTTAATCCTCTTTGTCTTCCTCGCCCATGAATAAATCTTCTTTATCTTCATCATCCTCATCGTCTTCGTCATCCGACATCTCGTCCCTGAGGGTTTCCCACTCAGCGACTTGCTGGTCGGTCTCGGGCAGATGATCCAGCAACCCGAATTTGTTGAACCCGTCGGTGAATTCCAGGTTTTCTAAAGCATCCTCGAGAATGTCGGTTTCCTCATCGTCGTCGGATTCTTCGAGCATTGCTTCAAGCGTCTCCCGTACTTTATGCCCCCCGATTTTTGACAGAGACCAGATTCCAGCAAGGCGGACTTCAGAACCTTCGGGTTGGTTTTTAATAATTTGCAGGATAGGTTTTCTTGCTTTAGGCGCTTCGAGCTCTCCTGCAGCCCGAACTGCTTCATACAATACTTCATCATTTTCTGAATCGAGCATGTCCAGGACGAAGGGGACCCATGAAGAGTCGGCGGAACGCCCCATGGCGAAGAGAGCTGACACCAACCATTCAGTATCATTTAGCAGGTAGGCTGCGCGGATGAGAGGTTTGATTTCTGGCCGGCTGGAAAATCCCATAGCCTCCAGGGCGCGGCGTCGAAGCAGTTTGGCTTCAATCTGATTGGTCGTTACCGCCAGAAGTTTTTCCTCAATGCGGTGTAGATCGCGTTCAGGTATTTCCTCCAGTTCGCCATAATAGACAAATTGACCCAGGGCTGTAGCCGCTGCGCTGCGCACGTGGATATCAGGGTCTCTGTCGACCATATCCAGGAAACGGTTGATCAGGGAATTGTCTTCGCTTTCCCACAGCAACCGCGTTGCGACCTCACGGACACGCGGATCAGTATCATTCAGGGCAAATTTTCCAAGCTCCTCAAAGGACACCAGCGTGTCGGCTTCGGCCAGATTTTCAAGGTCTTCCAGAAGGGCCAGCCGGCGGTCAGGATTGATTTGAGCCCAAATTGCCGCCAATCTGGATAAATCAGTTGGCTGCAAATCCGAGAATCGGTGCAGGTGCACCGGCGGAAAGATATGCGCATGATCCAGCAGGGCAGCGATCACTTTATCGAAAGAAACGCTATTTCGTGCAACCTCGCTCATAGCACCTCGCGTTACGGGATTTGAATCGGATTAATGATATCCTGAGCAGTGATATAGAACATCAGAATGATTAATGCGATGAACCCGACCATGTGCACAAAATTTTCGTACTTAGGTGGAATCCGTTTGCGGAAAATCAATTCTGGCAGAATAAATATTATTCTTCCGCCGTCAACTGCCGGGATGGGGAAAAGATTCGTCAAACCCAGGGCTATGGTGATAACAGCCATCAATCTCAGGGTAAAGGTGGTGTCGAACGGATCGGTGGAGGTTGCGTTTTCCTCGTCCATCTCACGGGCCTGGGAAAACATCGTGTAAATCCCGATTGGCCCAACCACGCGGGATTCTTGCGAGGAGAGTTCACCGCGAATCAACCGCCCCGGCATGGCGATAATTTCCCTGGCTTGCTGGTACGTGGTTTGTAAGGAGAGGGGAATTGTATTCGACCAGGTTGTCTTAATGAGTGGATTGGTCATGCTAATCCCAAGCGAGCCGTCGTTAGGCGGTGGATTAACCCGGGGTATGGCCCTTGTAGTAACCGTTTCATTTCCGCGCTGCAGGACAATTTCGATTTCGATGCCTTTATTCGCCTGGATGAGCGAAACCAACCTGTCACTGCTGTCGATGGTGATACCGTTTACTTCTGTGATAGTGTCGCCTGGCTGAAGCCCAGCCTGGTAGGCTGGCGAGTCTGGCGAAACGGATGCGATAAGCACCTTTGAGTAATCCGGTACGCCGACCCGGTTAAAGATCATCGTAAAGAGGAATACACCGGTGACCAGGTTCATGAGCGGGCCGCCAAGCAGTACTGCAATTCGAGCGAGCGGTTTGGCATCCCCAAATCCGCCCTCCACCCCTGGATCATTCTCGCCAGAAAGCCGGACAAAAGCACCGAATGGGATCCAGTTCAAGGTAAATTCGGTTTCCTTTATCTTGAACAGTTTGATCATTCGAGGCGGGAAGCCAAAACCAAATTCCTCAACCTTAATCTTAAAAAGTTTGGCAACCAGGTAGTGCCCCAATTCATGCAGGAACAACATTGCGCCAAAAAACAGTATGAAAAACAGTAAGTTAATCCAGTTCAAGTAAACCTCATCATGTATTGGTCAGGTCCACGATATTCATTATGGACGCTGCTAATCAGGGAATCTCGAGTTTACCTGCGAGCCCTTACCCGTACGGATCGATTATCTGATTATATCGCCTTTGAACTCCGGATGCGAACCGGGCGGCTAATCCTTACCCTGTTCTAATCTTCTTCCGTCAGGTGTGCGCCGTCGCCCGGTCCAGCTAGAATCACCTGATTGACCCCCGAAATTTGCTCTACCCTTGATTTAACTTCAACTGCATCGGTCTGTGTGCAAAGAATATGTACGTTGGGTCCTGCATCCAGTGTGTAGCATGCAGCCAGCCCTGCCTTACGCCATTGCGGAACCTGGCGCATAATCTCGACCGAAGCGGGTTCCCAATAAAAAAGTGGAGGTGTTGAGGTCATCATCACCGCGTGCATCAGGTTGCTGTCCAATTCCACAACCGCAGCCAGACCTTCGAAGTCACGCGCGAGAACGGCTTGTTTGCAAAGATTCAAGCGCTCCGGTGTCCCGCTCACCCTGGCGTTTTGCAGGGGGCTTGTTACAGCCAGACGGTGACCGTCAGTAGACCCGATCGCTTTTGGCGTGTCTTTCAAAACTGCGATGCAATCGACGAGGTCCCAATGTCCGGGTGGGGCGATAGAAACGGCATATGAGTCTTGATCGGTAGAACCCGGCTCCCATTCGACGAATCCGGTGGGGATTGATCGGCAGGCCGACCCTGAACCGCGCCGTGCCAGGGCCGATAGTTGCGCTTCGCTTAAATTGAGTTCAAGGGCTTTACTGGCTGCCAATGCCAGTGCCGCGAAAGCCGCAGCCGAGGAAGCGATCCCCGCGCCAGTTGGGAAATTGTTGGCTGATTCCACATGCGCTGACCAGGTTGTTCCAGCTAGCTTTCGAACAATATCGAGGAAGTTAGCCACCCGATCCAGCCTCTCACCCGATTGCAGCTGGTCGTTTAAGGAAAACGAATCATATTCGAAGGCCTGGTCAAAGCTGACCCGGGTATGTGTGTAAAGCCCAGCAAGGTTCATGGACAGAGAACCATTTTGCGGCAGGCGCAATTTATGGTCACGGTTGCCCCAGTATTTGATGAATGCAATGTTTGGGTGCGCTAGCGCAGTGGCGGTACGGCGGGTTGTCATATTTTATTCTTTCTTAGGGCTAAGTTTACCAGTTTTGGATCGTTGTAAGAAGATTTTTGACGAAGCATCGACGGGGCTAAGAGTGTTATTGCCAAAGAATCCTTAATTAAGGCAAATTCACTTCAGAAAAGTCATCCCATTTTAATTATTGGATATATTCTTAAAAGAGGTGGGATGCTCACCTAGGGTGTTAGACAAAAAACCAGAAAGGCAAGGATATGAAAAAGATCTTCTTAGGAACCAGCGATCTAGAGGTCCCGGTCGTCGCCGTTGGGTGTATGCGCCTGAAAACCCTTGATATGAACCAGGCGGAAGCCTTTATAAAAACGGCCATCGATATTGGGGCAAATTTTTTTGACCATGCAGATATCTACGGCGGCGGAGTGTGTGAAGAGATATTTGGAAAAGTCATGCAGCGCACGTTGACAGCCCGTGAAAAAATCCTTCTTCAATCCAAGTGCGGTATCCGTGAACATAGTTTTGATTTTTCGAAAAATCATATCCTTGAAGCCGTCGATGGCAGTCTGAAGCGATTAAAAACAGA
Source organism: uncultured Anaerolinea sp. (assembly GCA_964411135.1). GTDB lineage: Bacteria > Chloroflexota > Anaerolineae > Anaerolineales > Anaerolineaceae > Bellilinea. The sequence continues at coordinate 815 of CAYPJS010000039.1, read as the reverse complement.
TTACCTGGATGTACTTCTTCTGCACAGGCCGGATGCCCTGGTTGAACCCGAGGAAGTCGCTGAGGCATTTACAAGTCTGCATTCCGCGGGGAAAGTACATTATTTCGGCGTTTCCAATCAGAAACCGATGCAGATTGATCTTTTGAAGCGATACGTGCGGCAGCCGATCATCGCTAATCAACTGCAGTTAAGCATCACCAACGCTGCTATGATTACGAATGGCATACACGTCAATATGGAGACCGATGAGGCTGTGGATCGTGACGGCAGTATTCTGGATTATTGCCGGCTGCACGATATAACCATCCAACCCTGGTCGCCATTCCAGTACGGTTTTTTTGAGGGGGCTTTCCTGGGGTCCGATAAATTTCCAAAATTGAATGAGAAAATCGATGAGATAGCAGACCGCTACCACACGACGAGTACAACGATTGCCATTGCCTGGCTGCTTCGCCATCCGGCGAAAATGCAGCCGGTGATCGGCACCATGAACCTCAAACGTTTACAGGATAGTGTTTCGGCAGCAGACATCTGGCTGACTCGCGAGGAATGGTACGAGATTTATCTCGCGGCTGGAAATATCCTGCCGTAGGAGTTCATCCCTGAGACCTAAGGGGAGTGGTGTCCGCAGGCATTTCCAGAGATGGCGGTTGAAACCTGGATTCCTGTTGATGTCTGTATAATTAGGGGAGGTCCTTTGGGGCAGTCCCTCGCACGGTCCCAGCCAAATTAATTCGATTATTAACTCACCCCGCTACATACGGAGGGCTGTATGCAATTACTGGAGACCAGAAAAAAGGCAGCGATTCCTTTCC
>CAYPJS010000038.1:0-2693 GCA_964411135.1 uncultured Anaerolinea sp. | reverse complement strand
TTGGCACTGCGCGGCGAAATGGGTTACCCCTCAGCGCTGACAGCGCCGACGTGGGGTTTTTACGATGTCCTCTTCAAGGGGCAGCCGTTCCGTTTTTCTCGCCCGTTTGGCTCGTATGTGATGGAAAATGTGCTCTTCAAGGTATCATTTCCAGCCGAATTTCATGCCCAGACAGCCGTTGAGGCGGCCATTACGCTGCATCCGCTGGTCGTTGGACGCCTGGAGGAAATCGAAAAAATCGTCATCACCACCCATGAGTCGGCCATGCGTATCATTAACAAAACCGGGCCACTTTATAACCCGGCTGACCGCGACCATTGCATCCAGTACATGACGGCAGTGGGGTTGATTTACGGAGAACTGACAGCCGAATATTATGAAGATGTTGCAGCCAGCGACCCGCGTATTGATGTGCTGCGGGCGAAAATGGAACTGGTCGAGGATGCCCAATACAGTCGTGATTACCTCGACCCTGAAAAGCGCTCCATAGCTAATGCGGTGCAGGTATTTTTCCGCGGCGGGACCAAAACCGAAAACGTGGCAGTTGAATACCCGTTGGGGCACCGAAGACGGCGTGCTGAAGGGGTGCCGCAGTTATTTGAAAAATTCAAGCGCAACCTGGAGCGCCGTTTTTCTCCCAGTTGCGCAGATCAAATTCTGGCGTTATGCACCGATCACGAAAAACTTGAGGGTACGCCTGTAAACGAGTTTGTAGATTTATTTGTCCCTGAAAACCCGGGAAGCAGAAGTCTGGATTAATCGTCATTCCGATTTTTCATCGCGAGAGGATTTTATGAAGAAACAACGCATTACATTGGCTGCAGGAGATGGCATTGGACCTGACCTGCTCAAGGCCGTTCTACACATCTTCGATGGTGCAGGGGTTCCGCTAGAGTATGACGAAGTCGAGGTAGGGGAGAAGGTTTATCTGAAGGGCATCCCAACCGGCATCCCTGAAGACGCCTGGGGCATCATCCGCAGAAACAAGGTTATGCTCAAAGCACCCATTACCACTCCGCTTGGCGGAGGATACAAGAGCATCAATGTAACCCTTCGGAAAGCGCTGGGGTTGTTTGCCAACGTCAGACCGGTCAAAGCCTATACGCCATATGTGACGTCCAATTATCCTGCTATGGACCTGGTAATTGTGCGGGAGAATGAAGAGGACCTTTACGGGGGTATCGAGTACCGCCAGACACAGGAAATGACTCAGGCAATCAAGCTGATCAGCCGGCCCGGGTCTGAAAGCGTGATCCGGTACGCATTTGAATATGCCCGAGCATACGGCCGCAAAACGGTCACCTGTATGACCAAGAACAACATAATGAAAATTACAGACGGGTTGTTCGAACGCACCTTCCAGGAGGTGGCGAAAGATTATCCTGATATCGCCACAGATCATATGATTATTGACATCGGGGCAGCACGGGTGGCAGCCCGCCCGGACTCGCTGGATGTGGTTGTGACACCCAATCTGTACGGTGACATCATCTCGGACATTGCTGCCCAGGTATCCGGCTCGGTTGGGCTGGGTGGGTCGGCAAATATCGGTCACTCCAGCGCCATGTTCGAGGCGATCCATGGCTCTGCCCCAAAGTGGGCAGGGCAGGACGCTGCCAATCCGTCGGGTTTCCTGCAGGCAGCGGTGATGCTGCTGGTGCATGTTGGCCTGGCTGATTATGGCGCTAAAATCCATAATGCCTGGCTGCGAACATTGGAGGACGGCTATCACACGCGGGATATCTACCGGGATGGGGTGAGCAAGCAGCAGGTCGGGACCATGGGCTTTGCAGATGCAATCGTTAAGCGCCTTGGGCAGATCCCCGAGCAGCTCTCGCCGGTATCGTTTCAAGGCAGCGGCATGAAGGTGGTCCTGGGCGAATCAAAACCGGTCAAAAAGACCTTCCGCGGCGTAGATGTGTATGTAGATTGGGATAAAGAGGGGCGTGATGCCCATGTTATCGGCAGTTCGCTGCATGTTTTGGAAGGCCAAGGGCTAAAACTGGATACGGTATCCAACCGGGGAGTGCAGGTGTATCCGGAGCGTATGCCGGAAACATTCTGTACTGACTTCTGGTGTGCGCGCTACTACGCCGAGGATGAATCGGTTGGGGGCGGCAGCGTGATCGACCTGCTCAGCCGCATTCATAAAGCCGGGTACGAGGTGGTCAAGACCGAGTATCTCTACGCCTTTGACGGCGATTGCGGCTACTCGACAGACTCGTGCGACTAAGGCTCCAATATTTTCAAGAAAAAACCCCGGCTCACAAAAGCCGGGGTTTTTGTAAACATTTAAACGCGAAGTTCGTAAAGAAAGCAAAGAACGCAAAGGAAAGATTTAAAGGAAATAAAACTAAAAACTTGAAAATCACTATATAAAAGCTGCTTTGCTGTTGATTTTCCTTCGTATTCCATCCACCATCTTGGCTGAGTACCAGTTCAACAAAAATCCCAATGGGCTCTTGCTTTTTTTAAGTATGTAAGAAGTTGCGCTTCATGAATGGAAAGGTTTTTTTCATCAAATTTTTTTCGATGACAATTTTATTCTCGACGAGCATGTCAATCCTGTAAGCAGATTCTATCGCAATCCCTTCGTACTGAATTGGCAGCACTACTTCGCATTGAACCAATAACCCTCTATGTCCTGATTCATGAGCCAGACACGTCTGATAGGCTGATTCCAGAAGCCCAAT
>CAYPJS010000037.1:0-5414 GCA_964411135.1 uncultured Anaerolinea sp. | reverse complement strand
GCGGCGCTGTGCGTCGGTGGGGTTTTCCTGCTGCGTGATCTGTTCGCTCCGCAGACTTCGCGGGTATGAGCCAGATCTGCTGCCGTGTATAATTCCTGAAATACATTACTCCCGGACCGCCATTCCAGCCCATGAGCCGTGAACCATTCTTGACCCGTTTGCACCGATACTTTGAACAGCACCACCCCTCCGCCTTCCTGCTGGCGGGGCAATTGCTGCTGCTGATCCTGTACGCCGTATTCGACGGCAACGGCGCAGGGCGGGCACTCATCAGCGCCATCGGTGTGATGGTGTTAATGCTGGCTGTGTGGGCAGTCATCCACAGTCCGGCAGCCAACAGGTTATCCTGGACACTGGCAATACCTGCGTTTGCCCTTTCTGTTCTTTCCGCCATTTTCCCGACCAATTCAACTTTGTTGGCCTGGTCGTCGCTGGTGGGGGGCGTGTTTTACTTCTATGCAGCCGGTGCCATGATTTCTTACATGATGGAAGATACACGGGTTACCACCGATGAGCTGTTTGCTGCCGGTGCAACCTTTACCCTGTTTGCCTGGGGATACGCCCATCTATACCTGGTCATCCAAACCTGGCTTCCAGGAAGTTTCTTAACCAGCACACCTGGGCAGCCGGCCACCTTCCTCGAACTTTTATTCCTGAGCTTTACCAATCTTTCTGCTACAGGCCTGGGGGATATCATGCCAGTAGTGCCCATTGCTCGTGTACTGGCCATGCTGGAGCAGTTTACCGGGGTGGGTTATGTTGCGGTGGTGGTTTCGCGCCTGGTCAGCATGACCATGCTGCGCATCAAGAGCTCGGCCGATTAATTCAGCGAAACAAGAAAAAACAGTGCGGATCCGTCAGGATCCGCTCTTAATGTTAGCAATCCTGGGCGGGAATTCTTAAAATACCCAATAATTAGATAAATTAGAGTTGACATATCCTAATATTTTTGTTATTATATATTTATAATGATTATAAATATAGAACAAGATCAACTAAAGAATCAATCTTCCGTCGAGGATCTCACCCATGCCCTGCAGGAAAAGGGTATTCGCCCTTCCTACCAGCGCATCCGAATTCTCGAGTGCCTGTATAAAAAGGATGGACACCCCACGGTGGACGAAATCTACCAGGTACTCTCACCGGAGATTCCTTCCCTGGCCAAGGCAACCATCTACAATACTCTGCATACCTTTGTTCAGGCAGGGCTGGCACGTACGGTCAACATCGATGAGAACGAGCTGCGTTATGACGGCACGCTGAGCCCGCACGGGCATTTCAAGTGCGAGTCCTGCGGCACCATTTACAACTTTGGCATCAATATTGATTCCCTGTCCATTTCCGGACTGGATCGATTTCAAATCAACGAAAAAAACGTATCTTTCAAGGGGATTTGCCCCACCTGCCTTTCAATACAATCAAAACCCGACAAGGAGTAAGTTTCATGGAAAACCGCAAGAAATTAACCACTGCAGCCGGAGCACCGGTTCCCGATAACGATAATGCGATGACCGCCGGTCCGCGCGGGCCGATGTTGTTGCAGGATGTCTGGTATCTGGAAAAGCTGGCGCACTTTGACCGAGAAGTCATCCCGGAACGCCGCATGCATGCCAAGGGCTCAGGGGCATTCGGCAAGTTCACGGTCACCCACGACATCACGCGCTACACCAAAGCAAAAATCTTCTCCGAAATTGGAAAAGAAACCGAAGTCTTCATGCGCTTTTCGACTGTGGCGGGTGAGCGCGGCGCGGCGGATGCCGAACGCGATATCCGCGGTTTTGCCGTGAAATTCTACACCGAGGAAGGCAACTGGGATCTGGTAGGTAACAATACGCCGGTCTTTTTCATCCGTGACCCGCATAAATTCCCCGATCTGAACCGGGCGGTTAAGCGCGATCCTTACACCAACATGCGTTCCGCCACCAACAACTGGGACTTCTGGACCTCGCTGCCTGAAGCGCTGCATCAGGTCACCATTGTCATGAGTGACCGCGGCATCCCGGCTACTTACCGCCATATGCACGGTTTTGGCAGCCACACCTTCAGTATGATCAACGCCAACAACGAGCGGGTCTGGGTCAAGTTCCACCTGCGTACTCAGCAGGGAATCGAGAACCTGACGGATGCCGAGGCTGAAGCACTGGTTGGCAAGGACCGCGAGAGCCATCAACGCGATCTGGTGGATGCCATCGAACGCGGAGACTTCCCTCGCTGGAAGATGTACATCCAGGTGATGACCGAGGAGCAGGCAAAAAATATGCCCTACAACCCCTTTGACCTGACCAAGGTCTGGTTCAAAAAGGACTTTCCGTTAATCGAGGTGGGAGTCCTGGAACTCAACCGCAACCCTGAGAATTACTTCCAGGATGTGGAACAGGCTGCGTTTAATCCCGCAGCCGTCGTGCCGGGCATCAGCTTCTCACCGGATAAGATGCTGCAGGGACGCCTGTTCTCCTACGGCGACGCGCAGCGTTACCGCCTGGGCGTCAACCACCACCAGATTCCGGTCAACAGCCCGCACAACGCACCGGTCAATGCCTCGCACCGCGACGGACAGATGCGCGTGGACGGCAACCATGGAGCAAAATTAGGCTACACCCCCAACAGCTTTGGCGAATGGGAAGCCCAACCGGAGTACAAAGATCCCAAGCTGGACATTTTTGGTGCCGCTGACAGCTGGAATTTCCGCGAAGATGACAGCGATTACTACACCCAGCCCGGCAAGTTATTCCGCCTGATGACCCCCGCACAGCAGAAGGTTCTGTTCGAGAACACGGCGCGCGCTATGGGCGATGCCCCGGATTTCATCAAACAGCGTCACATTGAGAACTGCAGCAAGGCGGACCCGGCTTATGGAAAAGGCGTGGCTGAAGCGCTCGGCCTGTCTGTTGAGTTGGTAAAGTAATCTCCCGAAAATCGGTTGTGAGCCATGCCACCCCATGCAAAAGCATGGGGTGGCAGTTTTATAAGACCGGCTTTGCCTACCCCTCAGCTGAAACCGGCAGCGAATTTGCGGCACGTGACAGGTTTGAGAAATCCAGACCTGTAGGCTGCTGGAAGACCCGTAGATCGAAGTTCTGCGCTGCTGCCAGCAGATGGTCGAATATCTCCGCCTGTATCATCTCGTAAGCCACCCAATCGGTGGTTTTTGCAAAAATATACAATTCGACCGGCAATCCGTTGGGCGTCGGTGCCAGCACGCGTACCAGGAAGGGGTGGTCAACCGAGTGGATGTCGGGACGGTGCTTGAGGTAGGAGGTAATGTAGGCGCGGAAAACCTCGATGTTGGTGAGCTGAGGGCCATCCAGCGGCGAGTCGTAATGGTCGCTGTGTGCCTGCTGGTAGGCCCGGATCGAGCCAATCTTTTCTTCCATATAGTCGCAGATCAGGTCGATGCGGCTCAATCGCTCCAGCATGGCGGAATCGCAAAATTTTATACTGACCATGTCCACCAACAGGGAACGCTGGATGCGCCGCCCGCCGCTTTCGAGCATGCCGCGCCAGTTCCGGTAGGGCACGTCCACCATTTTGTAGGTGGGGATGACGCTGTAGGTCATGTCAAAGTTGCGGATTTTGATGGTGTGCAGGTTGATGTTGACCACGTCGCCGTCGGCATCATAGCTCGGCACCTCGACCCAGTCGCCCTCCTTGATCAGATCATTGGCAGCGATCTGGATGCTGGCGACCAGGGACAGGATGGTGTTCTGGAAGATCAGCATCAATACTGCTGCAATAGCGCCCAGACCGGTCAGCAGCACCACCGGCGACTCGCCGGTCAGCAGCGTGATGCTGAGGATCAAGCCCACCAGAATGAAGAGCAGCCGGGCGATATCCAGATAACCCTGGATACTGACGCCGTTGTAGGTGGAGCGCTTCTCGTAAATGTCATTGATGGCAGCCAGCAGCCCGGAGAGGGTTACGATTGACAGCCACAGGATGAAGAAAAGCGCTGCTTTTTCGATGATTGACTGGGCATCAGGGAAAAGGAAAGCCAGCACATAGATGACCACCAGCGGCGCCAGCCATGCCATACGCATGGGTCGCAGGTTGCGCACCAGAATGTCGTCGGTTTTGGTGGTGGAACGGGCTGCCAGATTCATAAAGAGCCTGGCGATGCCGTAGCGGAAGAGCATGAAGGCGATCATGCTCAGCAGCGCCACGGTACCGATTGCCATTGGCAGGTTGGTTTGCAGGCTGTTGAAGGCTTCTGTGATGGTCATGTTCCCTCCCGAAATCCACGAGTAAATTATTAGTTCATAAGTTTATAATTTAGATACATTTTATCTTAAAACAATCTTTTAGTTTACAATTATTTCAATTAATGTCCATGCTCGTGGAGATAATTTTGATGATGCGAACACTGATTTTCCTTTTAGGAATCGTATTGGCAGTTGGAGTGGTAAGCTGCAGCCCTGTTCTTTCAACTGAACCAATTGCCAATCCATTACCTACGATGACGGTAAACGCGGCTGCGGCACATCCTTTGACAGCTTCCCCGACTGTGACAGCTGCGCCGACTGTGACAGCTGCTGAACCGTTTTGTGCCGCGGGCGACGCCCCAGATTTTTCAGATTATCAAACCTGGACGAAGATCAATCCCGAGCCGATTAAAGGACACGAGGTGGATGTCAATATCTATGTTAACGACCTGGCAAAAGAGATCTACATTTCGGCATCCGGTGACTCGTTCCCCGTCTGTTCAATAATCGTGAAACCGCACCTTAATGCGAATGATCTTGAGACAATTACCGCCGTTACCGTTATGGTAAAAATGCCGGAGGGTTATGACCCGGACCACAACGATTGGTGGTGGGGAATGTATGATGGTAAGGGCGTGAATGCAGAAATGCAGGGAAAAGTCGAGGTATGCATCGCCTGCCATTTACCGGCTGAGGCAGACGATTATGTATTTTCCAGGCAGGTAATGGCAGAAATTAATGGCCCCTGATTCTTCAGGACGAATATCTAACCTGACGCATACGGCCTGAACCTCTCCGGGGTATTAGCATTAAATTACGCTCAGAAAACCATTAGGCTGAATGCCGTTTTGGTTCTTCCTCGAGTTTAACGGATTAATTGTTGTGATTTCCAGGACGGTATAAAATATCTTAACCTGATATCGCAGCATGACCATCCATGTTTTCCAATTTCAGTCTATTCGGGAGGAATCTATGACTCGTTTCCAGATTGTCGCCCACCGCGGCATCCCGAATGAAGCCCCGGAGAATACACTGGCGTCTTTTGAGCGTGCGATCCAGCTAGGCGCAGACGCGGTTGAACTGGATGTGCGTCTCACCGCAGATGGCGTGCCGGTCGTCTTCCATTACTATTACCTGGAAATGTGCACCACGGCTGCGGGGCCGATCTTTAACTTTAGCCTGGAGCAGCTGCGACCGGTGCAGGTGTTCTGCAGG
>CAYPJS010000036.1:0-2372 GCA_964411135.1 uncultured Anaerolinea sp. | reverse complement strand
GTGGAGTCGTTCCCTGATTTGCGCCCCGGTCATAATCCGCGGGCAGATAGTAGGACTTATAAACATCATGAGCGCAACCCCGAATGCTTTCACACCGTCTCATTCAGAGCGTTTGATGATCTTTGCCGGCCAGGCGGCTGTCGCCATCGAGAATGCCCAATTGTTCGAACAGGCATACTATCTTTCTGTGACCGATCCACTGACCGAACTGACCAACCGCCGCCATTTTTTCGAGGTGGCCAGGTTCGAATTTGAGCGCGCCCATCGCTACCCGAGAACCCTTTCAGTCATGGTAATCGACATTGACCACTTCAAGAGCATTAATGATACACATGGTCATGCATTGGGTGATGTGGCTCTGCGCGAAGTCGCTGCGCGGATCAAGCGTTCCGTGCGGACCGTGGATATTGTTGCGCGCTACGGCGGCGAAGAATTCATCGTTCTAATGCCGGAGACGGGCTTACTTGAAGCCAGTCGAGTGGCGGAACGGGTGCGCAGCAGCGTTGCAAATCACCCGATCGTGGACGACTCCGCTCTTGTCACTGCCACACTCAGCATCGGCGTGGCTGAAATGGACGAAAAGAGCAAAAACATCGACCAGTTGATCGTGTACGCCGACAAGGCACTGTACGAAGCCAAGGCGGCCGGCAGAAACCGGGTGGCGATGTATCAAAATGGCTGATCCATTTGTTGAAGAGGCTTACATGAACTCACAAACGCACCGTATTATGCTGGTTGAGGATGAAAACATCATCGCAATGGATATACAACAGCGTCTGGAATTGCTTGGGTACCAGGTCACTGGACATGCCGCGTCCGGGATGGATGCAGTCCGTGTTGCCGCCGAAACCAGACCGGACCTGATCCTGATGGATATCAAAATCCGTGGTGCCATGGACGGTATCGAAACGGCGGAGCAGATTCGGGCCAGGCAGGATGTGCCCATCATCTATTTGACTGCCTTTACCGATGAAAATACTCTCAAAAGGGCGCGGCGGACAGAGGCGTTCGGTTACTTGCTAAAACCGTTCGAGGATCGTGAATTGCAATCCGCCATTGAAATTGCCACCTACAAGCACGTCATGGAGAAAAAACTGCGTGAGAGCGAGGAACGTTACGCTCTTGCCACACGGGCGTCAAACGATGGCATTTGGGACTGGGATCTGATCACCAATGAAATCTTCTATACTGCACGCTGGCGGGAAATGCTTGGATTGACCACGGGGGACGGCCAGGCCAGCACACAGGAATGGTTTGACCGTGTCGACCCGGAAGATCAGGAGCGCCTGAATGCGGCGATCGATTCTCACCTTCAGGGATTAACCCCCTCGTTGGAATGCGAATATCGCATCCTGCATCGGGATGGCGGCTACCGTTGGATGCTTTGCCGGGGTCTGGCGTTGTTCGATGCACATTCAAGACCCTACCGCATGGCGGGTTCCCAATCTGACATTACCTCCCGCAAACGGCTCGAGGAACAACTGATGCACAAAGCCATGCACGACGAACTCACCGGACTTCCCAACCGCGCCCTGTTCATGGACCGTCTGGATGTTGTGCTGGAGCAGGTCCAGGGTCACAGGGATGGAGGCGCAGCTGTCATGTTCCTTGACCTGGACCACTTCAAAGTCGTCAACGACAGTATGGGGCACTCCACGGGAGACGCCCTGCTAATCGCTTTTGCCCATCGCCTGGAGGAATGCCTGCGCCCAGGCGATACGGTCTCCAGGTTCGGGGGGGATGAATTCGCCATTCTTGTGAGCAGTGTTTCTTCAATCGAGGACGTAAAAAAAATTGCGGACCGCGTGTCCCAGTCCATGCAAAAGCCGTTCTCACTGGGCGAACATGAGTTTTTCGCCAACGCAAGCATCGGCATCGTGTTTGCAACCAATGGGCAACAGTCCAGCGAGGATTTGCTACGCGATGCAGATGTTGCCATGTACCACTCCAAGAAAAACGGACGGTCGCGGTATGAAATCTTCCGTCGCGATATGCGCGAGCACACCCTGAATCGTTTGCAACAAGAAAGTGAGATCCGCCGGGCGCTGAAAAATCGTGAGTTCGTTCTCCATTACCAGCCGGTCTATGCCCTGAAAAGCAGGCGGATTGATGGATTCGAAGCACTGATCCGCTGGCAACATCCGGCACGCGGACTGCTTCCCCCGGCTGAATTCATGGACGTTGCCGAACAAAGCGGATTGATCATTCCAATGGGCGAGTGGGTCCTGCAAACTGCCTGCAAACAAGCCCAGGCATGGAACGTTGCAACAGGAAGACCGCTCACAATCGCGGTCAACCTCTCCCCTTCGCAACTGGCTGACAAGAATCTTGTGAGGCTGGTCCAAACCAGCCTGCACGAAAGCGGTCTTGAT
>CAYPJS010000035.1:0-1583 GCA_964411135.1 uncultured Anaerolinea sp. | reverse complement strand
TAAGTGGAGCTCAAATATGGATAGTTTTAGTCATCATTATAATACACCGTGGTAATCCCGGTGGCTTCGGGCATTGAAACTCAACTTTTCGCAAGTCAGAGTTGTATAATATTTTCTGCAGGGGGTACAAAGCTGATCCATTTCGGGTTTGTGGAAAATTGAAAATGGAAAGTCTTGCCATTGTCCTCAGCACAATTGGATTGACCGCCGGGCTGCTCACAACGATCAAAGTCCCGTCCGGCTTGATCGGCGGCATCCTGTGGCTGCCGAAACTATGGGCTGGCGCATGGGCACCGCTGGCCACACTGCTAAGTCTGGCTGGAGGGGCTCTCAACGGGGTGCAACAAAGATTTTTCTGGGCGGCGGCAGGACTCATCGGGGCTTGCCTGATGATCCGCTACACGATCATCGTCACACGCGGACATGCTCAATTTGAGCAAGTCTTTGGCAGCCGATGGCAGGAAAGCATCCCGCCTCACCTGTATGCCCGCCTGGGAGCAAAGCGCTACCGCCTGATTCAGCCGGCACCGCCTGCTATTCCCGGGCAGCGGAATGTGGTGATTGGGGAGTCGATCGGTAACGGCAAACCCCTTCTTTGCGACATCTGGCAGCCCCCCATTGACACACCTTCCAGCGGAGCTGCCATCCTGTATTTGCACGGCGGAGCGTGGCAGGCCCTGGATAAAGATTTCCTGACCCAGCCATTATTCCGGCGGCTGGGAAACCAGGGTCATGTGATTGTAGATCTAGCGTATCCTTTAGCGCCTGAGGCTGATTTGAACGGTATGCTTGCGGATATCCGGCAAACTATTCTGTGGTTGAAGCAGCATTCGTCCACGTATCACTTCAATCCAGAACGGATGATTTTGATGGGCGTCTCTGGCGGCGCCCATCTTGCTCTAATGGCTGCCTATGCCTCCGGACATCCTGCTTTCCAGGCGAACAAGCCATCAGCCGACATGAGCGTCCAGGCAGTCGTATCTGTTTTCGGGATTACCGATTTATGCGCCTTTTTTGAAGAATACGGCCGGTCCACCCGTAAGCAGCCTGAATATTCCTCGCAAATCACAGAAGATCTTTTGCCAAGAATTCATGACCAAACATTAATCGACCGGTTCCTGACCCATACTCGGGCGTTTCCAGCCTACCGGCACACCAACATGCCCGGGGGTGCCTTGCTGCTGGTCAATTTAATGGGAGGTACCTTGAAGGAAATCCCCGAGGTTTACCGGCAGGCTAGCCCGATAAACCACATTGGCCCGCACTGTCCGCCAACCCTGCTGGTTGCGGCTGAGAATGATTTTCTAATCGATCCAACCCACGGTCGAAGGCTGCATCAGTCGCTACTACAAGTCGGGGTTAAATGCATTCATCGTGAATTTCCCAATTGCGTCCACGGTTTTGATCAGTACATCGGGGTATCACGCCGGATCGCGCCAGCTGCTCAATCCATGACATATGATGTCGAAAGATTCATCGCGCTGATGGTCTGATTTGTGCCATAATCATTTTATGCTTGCCCTCCCGCCAAACCACCGCACCGCTTTAATCATCGTTGACATGCAGACAACCTACTTTCGCGA
>CAYPJS010000034.1:0-1561 GCA_964411135.1 uncultured Anaerolinea sp. | reverse complement strand
GGCAGGCTCAAGATCACCACCGCCAGGTCGAAGGCCCGCTTGAGCATGCGTTGATACTCGCTCAGCGCCGGGGCACGGATGTCGAGCATGGGCAGGCCGGCGAAATCTTCGACCGCAGCCCGGTGCAGCGTCAGCGAGAAGTAATCCGGGATGATCCACACCCGCACCGGCAGATCGTGCAGCTCGCTGACCACCTGGTTCAGGCGCTGGTGCGCGGACAACGGCAGGGCCATGACCACATCGTCCACCCCATGCTGCTGTATCACTCCACGTGCCTCGTCCAGCGTGCCCAACACATCGAAGCCATTCCCGTTTTTCTGCGGGTCGTCATCCAGAAAGCCCACCAGGCTCATGCCCAGGTCGGTCTGCTGATTGACCTGCCCGGCCATTTTGCGGCCGATTTCCCCGGCACCGAGGATCAAAATGCGGCGGTGCTGGACCGGTCCCAGCCAGCGCATACGGAATAAGAGTCGCACGGCCGCGCGCCAGAGCAGCATCATCAGCCAGGTGAGCACCGCGAAAAGCAGAAACAGAAAGCGCGAGATATCGCGGTAGCTCAGATACAACACCCCCGACATGGTCACCGCCGCCAGCACTGACGCCAGCGTCAGGCTGCCGTACTCATCGATCACGCGCAGGTTGCGCCGGCCGTCGTACACGGAAAAGAGCAAATTGACCAGCACCCACACTGCCGGAAATACCAGATAAAGACCCCACGGCACCGACAGCGTGCCGGGCAGATCCTGCACAAATTCCAACGGATTGAACGCAGGCCGCAGTGCCGCCGCCAGGTACAGCCCCAGCGCCGTCAACAGCGCGTCCAGCGCAATCGAGAGCAGTGCGAAGTTGGTCGAGAATCGTCTAAACATATCCCCTGAAAGGCGGCAACGACCTCAATGTCGTTCCATTCCTGTTGTGCGTTGCACTATTCCTGCCAACCTTCCAACTTTTGCAGCCGCTCCTGCCAGTCACCCGGATACTGCATCCAGGTTACCTGCGGCACCAGGTCAATGCCAAGCGTGGGCAGTTGATAGATGCCTGGTCCGTACACCTCTAATCCGGCAAAGATAGCATCGTTCAGCCGGTTGTCCACAAACTCCTGGCGGGCGGCCAATCCCAATTCCGCAGCCCGGGCGGCATCCCCCTGTGCGGCGGCCAACTCGGCTTCCAGCCAGTGCAAATCGACCACCTGGTTCTCGTCTCCCATAAACAGCAGCGGTGTCACCTGGATCAGCCTGGCAGCATCCTCCAGGTTCCCTTCCGCAAGCTTTTGCTCTGCCAGCGCGAGTGCGGGGGCGGCGTACCCCTGACGCATCACGGCATCCATCGAGGGCGGCTCAGCCTCCAGACTGCCACCCATAACCTGCGCAGTCAATGCGCTGGCCTGCCGCAGGCCTGTTTCCTGCCAGAAGGGGTCGCTGGACCAATCCGGTTCCAGATCCAGCGCTTTCAGGTAAGCCTGCCGCGCGCAGACATCATCCGCCTGCAGCTCGCATACCTGGCCAAGGTTGAGCCAGGCCAATCCCCACTTCCAGGCCCGCTCGGCGGCAGTCTCCATGGC
>CAYPJS010000033.1:0-6506 GCA_964411135.1 uncultured Anaerolinea sp. | reverse complement strand
GCGCCGTTTACGCGCTGGCTGATCCTGGCGGTGGTGCTGGTCTTTGCCGCCGGGAACGTGCTGCTGGCTTTCAAACGCCGCGAAGAACTGCTTGACTTTATCAAAACACGCTGGCGTCAGTTGCTGGCGGTCGAGGGGTTGTTTGCGCTCCTGTTCCTGTTCGGCGTATCGCTGCGCCTGGGCAACCCCGACCTGTGGCAGCCGTGGATGGGCGGCGAAAAGCCGATGAACTTCGCCATCTTTAACTCGGTGCTCAAGTCGGTGTATTTCCCGCCCAACAATCCCTGGCTTTCGGGTTACTTCCTGAACTACTATTATTACGGCTACGTACTGGCGGCAGTGCCGACCAAACTTCTGGGCATCCTGCCTCCGATCGCTTTCAACCTGGTCGAGCCGACCTGGTTTGCCATGACCGGATTGGGCGCTTTCAGTGTCGCGGCCAATCTGGCACACAAACTGCTGGAGCGGGGACCGGAACGGGAACAGCCAATTTCCGCGCCGAACCACAACCGCCTGGCCTGGATAGCCGGCTTGTCTGCGGTGGTGTTGATGCTCTTCCTGGGTAACCTGCATCAGGCGCGTCAGCTTTGGGATCGCCTGCCCGAGGCTGCCGGTATCGAAATCACGGAGCAGACCAGCGGTGTATCGCACCTCATGGCAGCCATCAACGGCGCGGGTAAGGTGGCACGCGGCGAGGCTGAACTGCCCGATTCGGACAGCTACTGGTACTTCAAAGCGTCGCGGCCCATTCTGCCGGAAGACCCGAACAATGAAACGCCGATTGCCGAGTTCCCGCTCTTCACCTATATTTACGGCGATCTGCACCCGCATTTGCTGGTGATGCCGATTCTGTTTGCCGGGCTGGCATGGCTGCTGGCGTTGTTCGCAGCAGCCGGGCAGGAGCGGCGTCCCTGGCTGGACAGGATCCTTTTCTGGGCGGCAGCCGGCCTGATCCTGGGTCTATTCCGCGGCGCCCACACCTGGGACTACCTGACCCTGATGGGCCTGGCGCTGGTGGCTGCCGGCTGGACCAGCTGGCTGACCAATAAGAAGATTGACAAACGATCCCTGATCGACTTTGCCGTCAAAGCAGGTCTGCTGCTGGTGCTGAGCGTCGGCATGTATTTCCCGTTCAGCCAATGGTTCATCACCGGCTATAACAGCATCGAGTTTTGGGACGGCTCCCGCACGCCGGTCGGCGATTACCTGACCGTGCATGGGGTCTTCCTCTTTATCCTGGTCAGCTTCCTGCTGCTTGAGGTTTCGGGCTGGATGGGTGCACGTCTGGCGGGTTGGAAAGCCAACCGGTACGACATCATCATACCCCCCACCAAAATCTGGCTGCGCTGGGCAATTCTCCTGGGCGTGGTCGGTGTGGGGGGCTACATCGTGTATGTGATTGCGCCAATCGTGGTGCTGGTGGTGCCGCTGCTGGTTTGGATTGGCGCGACCTTCTTCAAAAAGGGGCAAACACTTTATAAACAGCTCATCCTGGCGCTGTTTGCGCTGGGACTGGTCATTACGCTGGCGGTCGAATTTATCACGCTCAAGGGCGATGTGGGCCGGATGAACGTGGTTTTCCGCTTTTACATGCAGGTCTGGGCCATCTTCAGCGCTGCTTCCGCCGGGTTGATCGCTTTGCTTATCAGCCGGCTGCGCGGCTGGAAACCGCTGCTGCGCTGGGGTTGGTCGCTGGGCATGGGCCTGCTGCTGTTGGCAGCGGCTATGTATCCCCTGACAGCCATCTCGGCGCGCGCCAACGACCGCTGGCCGGATATGGTCAACCCGCCCACCACACTGGACGGCATGGCTTACATGCTTGGCGAACAGGGCAACGCCGACCCGGCTGTGGGAGCCGTCTATAACGATGAGGACCGGCAGCTTCACCTGGGCTACGATTACCTCGGCATCCGCTGGATGCAGGAGAACGTGCAGGGCACGCCGTTCATCGTTGAGGGCATCCGTGCTGAATACCGTTGGGCGGGCCGTTATTCGATCTACACCGGCTTGCCGGCGGTGGCCGGCTGGAGCTGGCATGTGCGCCAGCACAACTCGTTGATGGATGGTTCTGTGGTCGATAAACGCATCCAGGCGGTCAAGGACTTTTACGATACAGCCGACCCGGCTGCAGCCTTGAGTTTTTTGCAGCGCTACGATGTAGGATATGTCATCCTGGGTGATCTGGAGCGCGAATTCTACGCTCCGGAGGGGACGGCCAAGTTCGAGACGCTGGTTCAGCAGGGCAGCCTGCAGGAGGCATTCAGCGCATGGGGGAGCGAAGGCTCGATCCAGATCTTCAAAGTGGTCGACGCAGACTGACTTTCGGCGGGGAAAAGCGGGCGAACCGCAGGCAGGATTTTGTCCTGCTGGGTGTGTCCATCCTGCTGGGGGCTCTGGGCGCCTGGATCCTGCGTCAGCCCACGGTGATTGAGACCGGCAGCCTGTGGTGGTGGATTTTTTTCATCTCAGCCTGCTCATGGGGCGGTTTGGCCATGCTGCGTATGGATGCATGGCTGCCCGAAGCGTCCGCGCTGCCGCGTTTGTGGCCTGCCAGAGAGGGGCTTTGGCGCAGACGCGGGAAAATCTGCTTAATACTGGCGGGCATCCTGGGCGCATGGCTGGTGGTTCGCCTGTGGCCAAATTTCCATCAATGGCACGGCACCGTTTTGCCGTGGCTGGTCAGCCTGGGGCTGGTGCTGGTCGGTGCCCACTTCCTGGGCAAGACCGATCCGCGGCCGGCAGAGAATTCACAAACCAGGCAGGCAATGTCGCGTCCCGACTTTCCTCTGCCGCGCCGGGTGGAGCTTTTGGGTTTTCTGGTAATTGCGGCACTGGCGGTATTTCTGCGCGTTTATAATCTGGACGAATTTCCACCGGGCATTTATGTCGATGAGACCAACGCGGCGCTGGATGCGTTGTACATCCTGGAAGGCAACGATGTATCCCCCTTCGCCACCGGCTGGTACGAGACGCCCAACGGTTATTTGTACTTCATGGCAGGCATGCTCAAGCTGTTCGGCGCGAACTGGTACACTCTGAAAGCCATTTCTATCCTGCCGGCGCTGCTGACCGTGCTGGCAGTTTACCCGTTGGGCCGCATGATGTTTGGTCCAGCCGCCGGTCTGGCTGCCATGCTCTTTACAGCGGTCAGCCGCTGGCACCTGAGTATGAGCCGTTTTGGCTGGAATGAGACGGCTGTACCGCTCTTTCAGATAGCAGCAACTTATTTCCTGCTGCGCGGATTGCGCGAGCGCCGCCCGCTCTGGTTCGCCATCGGCGGGGTCATCAGTGGATTGATGGTTTACACCTACCTCAGCAGCCGACTGGCTCTGGCCACGCTGGGGTTGTTCCTGGTTTACTGGCTGGCTGCCGACCCGGAAGGTCCGCGCACTAGTCTGAAACGCCACCTGCCCGGGATGGCGCTGTTTTTCTTTGCGCTGGTTATTGCTGTAGCACCCATTGCGGTCACTTATATCACCAATCCTTTTACTTTCACCAACCGGGTCAGCGAGATCAGTATCTTCGCGGATGTAAAACAGGCTGGAAATCTGGAGCCGCTGCTGTTGAACATCCAGGACCACCTGCGCTTCTTCCATCAGATTGGCGACCATCAGGGCAAGCACAACCTACCCAACGAGCCGGAGGCAGACCCGGTAACCGGTGCACTGTTTGTGATCGGGTTGATTTATGCGGGAACCCGCCTGCGCGACCGGAGGCGCGGGCTGCTGTGGCTTTGGCTGCTGCTGGGCATGGCTGGCGGGGTATTCAGTTCTAACCATGAATCGCCGCAGTCTTACCGCACTCTGACTGCGCTGCCAGCCGTCACACTTTTAGCCGGGGATGTTCTCTCGCGGTTCCTGCGGGCGGGATGGCGTGCCTTTCCGCTCGGCCAGACCAGTCCAGCCGCCCACAAAAAGGTGCTATGGGTGCGGGCTGCCATTACGGCATTGTTTATCCTGGCGATGATCGCTGCAGCAGCCTGGGAAAGCAGCGTATTTATTAAGAAACAAATGACCTCCGCCCAGGTGCGTGCCTGGTTCAACCCGACTGAATTTGCGGTTGGAAATGAGGTCGTGGCGGCGTTGAAGGCAGACCGGACCATCTATCTGTCCCCCAATTTCTATAATTATTCTCCCATGCGTTTCCTGGTGTACGGCTACATGAAACCGGCGTTCGGCAGAAACACCCTGGACGATCATCCTTACCGGTTGGTGCGTCCGGAGGATACCCTTCCGATCAGCGACAGCCGCCAGGATGCGGTTTTCCTGCTGGATATGGACTATGAGCCGGTGGCCGAATATTTCCTGGTCTTCTACCCAAACGCCCAGATTGAAGTGGTACAGCCGGAAGGTTATGAGCCGCTCTACCTGCGGGTGACCGTTCCGCAGGCAGACCTGAGCGCTGTGCAGGGGTTGTTGTATACCGCCATGGATGTGGATGGGCGTCAAATAACCGGCAATGTCAGCACCATGACGCTGCCACCCGCCGATGCGGCACTGACCGAAGTGGGGTGGCGCGGGAGCCTGCGTATCGAGCGCAGCGGGAATTACACCTTGATTAGCTCAACCGGCCTGTCGCTCGAGGTGGACAATCAACCCTGGACTGGCAGCCGCTATCTGTGCGGCGGCCTGCATCCGGTAACGATCAACTGGACAACAACCTCCGGAGAACTCCCACACCTGCAGTGGGCATACAATGATCAGCAGCCTGCCCCTATCCCGGAAGAAGCCTGGTTCAAGATCGCCCCTCCTTCCATGGGACTTACGGGCAGCTATTTTTCTGGGGTTGGCTGGCAAGGAACGCCCGTTTGTACTCAGCAAACGCCATTCTTTATGCTGGCCTGGCCTAACGGCGGGCCAGTAGCAGGTGCATTCAGCGCAACATATACTGGCAAGCTGAGGGTCCCTGTCGACGGCGTGTACCGCCTTCAAGTATTCGCAGATGACGGCGTACGCCTGACATTGGACGGAAACCTAATGGGCGAGAGCGTGTATTCTGAGGGTGACAGTAGAATTGAAATACAGGTCGAACTCAGCGCAGGGGACCATCCGATCCGCATTGATTATTACCAGGCCGGAGGCGGCAGCGGCCTTGTCTTCAAGTGGCAGACTCCTGGGGGGAAAATGACCCTGGTACCCACCAGTGCATTAATTCCGTAGACTTTTGATTTTTCACCAGAATCCGCTACAATAAAAATCATTATTGGTTTCCCCTTACAGGTAAGGACAGGAGTATGCTATGAAAAAGGTCCTGGTTGTACTGTTGCTTGCAGGTTTATTGACAGCCCTTTCGGTTGGACCAGCTGTTGCGGCTGAAAAAACAAGCGGAAGCTGCCCGGCGGGCTTTTCGCTGCACGAAATCGGAGAACATATGGACCACCCGCAGCATCATAAAGGCCTGGCGGTGGATCTGAATGGAAACGGTTTTCTGTGCATGAAGGAATTAGGAAACGGGCTGCACGTGCATGTGGATGATGTTGTCTTCACGGCCGGGTCATGAATTAACCAATCGATGAAAAATGACAAGGCTGACCAGCGGTCAGCCTTGTCATGCATAAAGATTAGTTACCCCAACCCTAATCTACTGTGGGTGGAATGTTGAAATTTCGTCGGAAGAGATTCTGAGGGTCATATTTGTGCTTGACTCGGGTCAGACGCTTCCAGGTTGCTTCCGGGTAAGCTTTTCCAACCAGGGCGGCATCGGCTGCCCCCATGAAATTGATGTACCGCCCGCTGCCGTCCTTTTGGAAAACATCCGCCAACCCGTCTACCCAGGACTGGTGCAGTGGCTGTTCAGCCGGGTTGCCGTACATCGCCATCAGGTATATAAGCAGCGTTTCCTTGCGGTATGGATAGGCTGTAGCATCCTCTGGAACACGAGACACTGCGCCGCCGAGAACACGGAATTGCGCGATAGACATCATGGCAGTCGATCGCTCAAGAGCCTCAAGGATCCCCTGAGCCGTTGAACGGTCTACGCCCTTCGAGAAGAAGGTCTGCGAAGCGATACTGGGGTGAAAGTCCCCGCCCGCTTCTTCCATGAACATTTCAGGATAGTCAATGGGGCGCAGCATATCTGCCATCGGGGTTGCCAGACGGCGCAGCGGGGCAACGGCGGCTTCGGCACCGGTCAGTGGACCCGAGTAGACCAGATAGAGCATGAGCACCATCTTGCCGTGCACCTCTGCCGGAAGGAATGGCATGGGCGGGGCTTTCATGACAACCCCGATGATGGACAGGTCCTCACTGGCAGCCCGGGCAATCTCGATTGCCCCGGCAATCGTATCCGCGGTGGCAGGCAGGATCAGCATGCCGCCGAATACTTTTTCCAACGGATGCAATTGGAATTTGAATCGCGTGATCACACCAAAATTCCCGCCGCCTCCACGGATTGCCCAGAAGAGGTCCGGGTTAGTTTTATCATCGGTGTATACCAGCTGACCATCGGCAGTGACCACCTCTGCTGCCAAAAGCTGGTCTATGGTCAGGCCGTATTTGCGCACCAGG
>CAYPJS010000032.1:0-18917 GCA_964411135.1 uncultured Anaerolinea sp. | reverse complement strand
CACAGGGGAGGTGCTTGGTGCAATCAATCTTCCAGGGGAGCAAATTGTGAATGGTACCGCCGCTGACGAAACAGGTGGGGTTTACATCGCCACCACGCAGGCGCTGTACCGCTTTGATGCCGGCCCGGATCGCGCGCCTGCCATTACCTGGAAAGAGGTATATGATGCGGGCACAGAAGTAAAACCCGGCCAGGTGAACATCGGGACAGGAACAACACCGACACTAATGGGTACGGAATACGTTACGATTACGGACAATGCTGAACCGCAGATGCATGTCCTGGTTTACCGCCGGGCAAAGGCCGTACAGGGCTCACGCCTGATTTGTGCTGAACCCGTCTTCAGACCAGGCTTTAGTTCCACTGAAAATTCTTTAGTAGCCACCGATAAGTCGATCATCGTCGAAAACAACTTTGGATATATTGATATCAAGTCCACCCAAAACGGCGCGACCACTGAACCCGGGATCACACGGATTGATGTGGATGAGACCGGCTGCCATACGGTTTGGACGAATGAGGCTGAGACCATCCCAACGGTCGTTACCAAGATGTCGCTCCAGAGTGGTCTTATTTATACGTATACGAAAGATGAAGGCCCAGAAAATACCGATGCGTGGTATCTTACAGCAATAGATTATTGGACTGGCGAGACTGTCTTCAAGCAATTGGCTGGAACCGGTACGCTCTACAATAACCATTATGCCCCTTTGTACCTCAGCCCATATGGGACCGTCTATGTGGGAGTCCTCGGCGGCCTGGTTGCGATTCACGATAGCCAACCGTAAATGTAAATTGATGAAGCGCCTTCGAAGTGTACTGTCAGGCTCCGGACTGATGGACGGCTCTGCCCAAAAAAAACCGAGCAAAACAAGACCCCCAACCGGAACCAGCAGGAACAATTGCAACCAGGCGCTCTTGCCGCTGTCGCGAAGTCGGCGCGCTCCCGCTGCCAATAAGGGTAACAGGGTAGCTATCAGAAAAATCGAGGCTATGGTTTCATGAATATAGGCTAACGCCGAGGCAACCAGGGCAATAAAAAGGGCGAACCACCAGAACTCTGACCGAGACGCCCGTCCACTGAACTCAGCGTACTTTTTAAGACACACGATGATCGATTCGTGGAATTTCATCGGGTTTGATTCGCTCTGGCCAGTTGAATTCATAATACTTTCCATTTTTAATTCCTTCTGAATTCTAGTGATGGCTGCTCTCATTGTTGCAGTCCATTTCGAACCATGCAGCCTGTAACTATTTTCGGCGTTTTCTTCTCTGTCTGCAACTACGGATTTCCCTAGTTTTATGATCAACTCTGTTCTGGAGTTTACCTGGTACTTGGAATATATGTTTTTCAAATGAAACTCAACTGTATTTTCAGTAATGTGAAGGAAAGAGGCAATAAGTTTATTGCTTTTGCCTTCCATTAATAGTTTTACAACTTCATGTTCGCGGTTACTCAAACCAATAAATTGATCCATACTGCAACTTCGACCCTTTGATGTGAATGGAAATTATCCAGCTTTTTGAGAATCGATCCAGGAAATCCTGGGAGCCCAAAAATTCTCCTATCATTCATGATAATGGTTGACATTATACATATTTTCGCCTAATCAAGCTCCCATAGATTTCCACAGAACAGCTCAGAAAAAATATTTTGGGCAGCATAAGTCCTAATAAGTCCTCGCCTACCCGGATGTAGTGGAGGTTTCGCCTGTTATTTGGAAAAAATGACTCTTTCCACCGGATGGGCACTTTTAATTCTTATGGCATAATTCCACGGGGTCCGAATTCCTTATTAATGATTAGTCAGGATATTCGGGCCCTAATTTTCTCATTTTGAGGTGAGTTGTGCGTCTATTTGTTGCCATTTTGTTACTTTTGCACGGACTAATTACTTCGGCTCAGGCTCCTGCAGGATTCCGGCCATCGGAAGGGATTGCTAATCCAGGTTGGCTGAGTTGGTTTCCCGTAAACCTCGGTCAATCGTGGTTGCTCAAGTCAATTGGGACGCCGAAGCCAATCTTAGGTACCATCCTGGGATTCTTCTGGATCATTGCTGGTGTAAGTCTAATTGCAGCCGCTCTGGGTCTGTTAGGGGTAATCGTCCCAACGAATTTTTGGCGTCCGCTTGCGGCAATCGGTGCTATTACTTCTCTCGTAATGTTCGTTTTCTATGTTCATCCTTTTTATACGGTCGGCATTGCAGCGGATTTCGCGATTCTAATCATTCTATTGTGGGCAAAGTGGCCGACGCCTGAAGTGTTAGGTTCCTGATACCGGCACAAACATACCCGTCATATGGACTGGGCTACACTTAAAGCTTGCGCACCACGCGCAAGGTTTATAAGCTTAAGCCCGTACTTTCTGCATACATAAGGCTAGTCGCAAGTTCAGAAACATTCTCCAAGATTGGATGGCGTTTTTGATTCCTCTCTTTCACAGATCATGTGAAGGATTCAGACAAGGTATGTGGGCTTACCGGACAGGTAATATATTAAGGTTGCTCGTGTCTCCTCCAGTTCAATTAATAAAGATAAAATTGGACATAGTATTTGACCAATAATTAGGTTCAAGTTGAAGTTTGAATAAAGCCATGATCTTTAGAACCCTGGAAAACTCACTCGTTCAAAAATCTCCTTCTCATTCTGTTGGTCTATCCTGCCACGCATGTTTATTAAAAGTTGGGATCATGGTAGGAACATACACCCATGACAAAACAAATAAGTAAGGATCAACTTCTAAAGGACATTTACACCGAGCGCCGGCGGTTGGAAAAAACCATAAACACGTTGAGCAGCGAAGAAATGCTCATAACAGAAGTCACAGGAAACTGGTCAGTAAAGGACATCCTCGCTCACCTTGCAGCCTGGGAAAAGTTATTATTGGATTGGTATATGGCTGGCAAACAGGGGGCAGTGCCGTTGGTCTATCCAGTTGGTATGAGCAAAAAAGCAATCGATGCCCTTAACTTACAAATTTATGAAACCAACAAGGACAACGCTTTAGACGAAGTCGCAACAACATTTCACTCCTCCTTTGCTCGATTGATGAAATTAATCGAGTCGATGAGTGATGATGAAATATTCTCTTATCATCATTTCCCATGGACCGGGGAATTATTGCTGGCCGACTACATCGCTGGCAATACGAGTAACCATTACGCCTGGGCAAAAAACCAGATCAAACAATGGAATAAACGCAGGACCATAGAATAGAAAAATTATCGCTGCACCAACAAGAACGATTAAGACTTATCCATACAAGTATAAAAGTAATTTCGCAATCGGAACTAAGAAAACCCTTATATGTAAAAAAGTAAAGAGTATCCTGTGCCAGCAATGAAGCGCTGCAAGGTGAATTCGAAGGAACAGTAATCCATAACACTTATATCACTGCCGAGTAAAGCCTTTCGCTAATCCTTGGATAATATGAAATCAAAAACGCATTAACAAAAATTGGAGCGTGAAGAATAAACAAATACCGGGCAGGAAGATCTCGCCAGGCCTTATAATTTTTAGCAGGAAAGATCAATGATTTTAGGCTTGTTTCGCTACTGGAGGTTTCTATGTCCGACAGTGTCTCGCGCGAATTGTTGAAGGACTTTCTGGAGGCTTTCAATCGGCACGATCTGGATTCCATCATGGGTTATTTCGCCGACAATTGCGTCTTTTTCATGCCGAGAGGCGTAAAACCGCGCGGCGATCAATATATTGGCAAGAACGAGGTTAGGGCGGGCCTGGCAAAACGGTTTGAGGGGATTCCCAATGTCCATTACGGAGACGACCGGCACTGGGCGTGCGGTGATTTTGGAGTCTCCGAATGGACACTGACGGGTACATCTGTGTCAGGCCAACAAATTGAAGTTAGAGGGGTTGATCTGCTTGAATTCGATCAGGGAAAGATCATTCGCAAGGATTCTTTTTGGAAAATTGTTGATTAACGGGTAGTACGCCTGAAATCCTGCTCCTCCCCCGAACACCTTCATGTCAGTTTTTTCACTTTGCATCCACGGCTGGGTCGGAATTTTGAGTAAATTTTCATGATGGGCAAAATAAACCTTTTGACACCAGGAGCAGCCATCTGGTTCTTCTGACTGTGCCATCTAATGCTCGACAGCTTTATTAAATCCCCCATAGCCTGATTTACCGGCCCAGGATCGCGCGATAAAACCGCTTCTCTGTTTTTTCTACACTCTTCGGAAAGTTTTGCGATAATATCGACAATGACACAGTTCGGAGAGGGGCTCAAATGGAAACATTTAATGAAGCCATGCAAGAATACAAACAGCAGCTCGAAAAAGGCTCGATTCAAGCTGCGTACAGGGGGTTGATGGAATACATGGTGCGCCTGCGGGCGACTTTCCAAACCAATTATCCGGAATTTTCGGTTCCAGGCAGCCTCTATTTCGGTTACATGGATATGACCTATTTCTCCCTTGTGCCTGAAACGCTGAAAGAGCGCGGGCTAAAAATTGCGGTGGTCTTCCTGCATGAAGCCTGCCGTTTTGAGGTCTGGCTATCAGGGTACAACCGCCAGATCCAGGCTAAGGTTTGGGATACGATCAAAGCCAGCGGCTGGGACAAATACCATCTGGTAAAGGATCCGAAAGGGTCGGATGCGGTCCTGGAGCAAATCCTGGTAAGCGAGCCGGATTTCAGCGACCTGCCAGAGCTGACCTCATTAATTGAGCAGAAAACTGTACGGTTTATCCGGGACGTGGAGGGTTTCTTTTCACGTTCTTGATTGACACCACCCACGCATATCACAAAAAAAAGGAGGTTAACCCAGATGGTTAACCTCCTTTTATCGAGTGGGTATTCGAGTCATTTCAGACTGGTTTGCTCGTGGGTGAAAACTTCACTTATTTCCACATTGAACACGTCGGCTATGCGAAAGGCAAGTTCCAACGACGGGGAATATTTTCCTGCTTCGATGGCAATGATCGTTTGACGTGAGACCCCGGTCTTTTCAGCCAATTCCTGCTGGGTCATTTCGTTGGCAAAGAAGCGCAGTTTTCGGATATTGTTGTGGATGGTCATTTTCAATGCCATGCTATACCCCCCGCCTGTAATAGTAGAGCTGCCCTACCCCCTCCAGCACGGACCCGAGGCTGAACGACAGGTAAAAGATGTTGAGCATCACCACCGTGGAGTAGTTCAATACCAGCGCCAGCAACCCGCCCACCAGACCGACCCCGGCGATGATGAACCCGATGCGCAACGATTTGAGTTCGATCAGCCGGTCGCGTTCATCCTCTACGGTCTCGAGCTCGATTGTTTTTTCGATCTCTTTACCGTCAAAATTTTCATCCTGAATCTTTTTACCAATTGCCACCGAAATGGAGTATCCAATGTGGAAGATTATTTGGATGGCAATGGCAAATACCACACCGATGCCGATAAAGACCAGCATGGTGGTAGCCCAGAACTTCAGATTGTCCGGGCCAACCTCACCAGCGTTGTACCGCCCAAAGGCATAGATACAATAGGCGGCAATCACAGCGATGCCGGTGAAAATACTGACTGCGGTTCGTTTCTCCTGGAATGACATTCTTTCTTATCTCCTAATCTAGTATATATTGTTATTCATATAGTATCATAAAGCGTACAATATGTCAAGTATTTTTAACATATTGTTATATGTTTTTTACCTATCTTTAATATTGAATTCCAGCGGTTCCTAGGTTATCTGAGAAATGCGGCATGCTTGCGATTATTGATTGTCGAAGAAGAATATGAGTCTCCACCGATCCATTTATGCGATAATGCTTTTATTCAGAAAGTGCGGGGGTGTTTGGTGGACAATTTTCTGGATGGACCAGAATTTGATTTCATAAATTCGAAGGACAAATGCTTCATTTACGATTTTAATCAGGCAATGAACCATGTTGGCTACGATTTCGGCGGTACCATCGGCAGTGGATCCTGTTGGGGTAGATATATGCTGATTTATGCCAAAACGGGCGTCATAAGCAAAAAGGTGGTTGCCCGAATTTACATTCGGGAAAACGGTCTGGTGCTGCGCATGTACTTCAGCGGCATCGACCGGCACCGGGCTTTCCTGGAAAGGGCGCCTGATTTCATACAGGAACCTTTCATTGGACCAATTGGCGATTGCCACCATTGTCATAACGAAAAGGATGGATTGTGTAAATTCCGCAAGACCTATTGCCTGCACAACCTATTCATCGAAAAATGCAATGGACTCACATTTGAGTTTTCGAATCCAGACAGCTCCAGATTGAAACATTACATGGGGCTGTTTTGCGAATTTTATCCATCCAGGATATTCACCCATTAAAAATCTTGACTCGCTTTTCTATTCCATCAATCACAGCAAGGTGTCCTTTCTATTTCTTCAGCTTTGATTAGAGCCATTTGGCATCAATTCCATAAAAGAACAGCCATTAACATGAATGAGACCTCCCTTTTTATAACCCTTGTGAACGATCCCGTTGAAATCACCCCGGTCAGGTTGTTAATTGACAGCATTCGGACATTTGGCGGGCCTATGGGGGGTTGTCCGATTTGGCTTTTCGTTTCTGACCTCTCACTTTGCAACCTGAATGATTGGGCTTTCTTGCGAGTAGACGTTCACCCCTTGAAAGCCTTGTTGCCGGATCTGAAATACCCTTTCAAAAATAAAGTTGCAGCTTGCGCACAGGCTGAAAGTCAGTTACCCCCTGAGATCCGATCCTTAATCTGGCTCGATCCTGAATGCCTGGTCGTCCAACCTCCGGTGTTATTCGACCTGGACGATTATTTTGATACAGCGGTTCGGCCCGTTCATCACCGGAACATAGGAGCGTTAACATCCGAGCCACTTGATCCATTTTGGAAGGGAATTCTTGACGAACTTGGGCTCCCGAAGCTGGAATTTGCGGTTGAGTCGTTTCTAGATTCCCAGACATTGCATGCGTATTTTAACTCCCACGGTTTCGCGGTAAATCCACGGCTTGGCATCCTTCAGCGATGGCAGGATCATTTTGAACACCTGATTTCAAATCAGGATTTTCAAAATACCGCCTGTCCAGACGGACGCCACAGGATATTCCTTTTTCAAGCTCTGCTTAGCACCCTGCTTGCTTCCTCAGTCGACCAGGATCGAATCCGCATCCTTCCCCCGGTCTACAACTATCCTTACAACCTTTACAGGCAAATAATAAAACCTAACAAGGTCGGCTCGCTCAATGAGTTGGTGTGCTTCACTTATGAAGACCGGACCATCCAACCCGCTGCTGTGAACGATATCGACATACATGAACCGCTGCGGTCATGGCTGGCGAATAAAACAGCCTTGCCTCATGATTAGACAAAGTTCTACCCCGGATCTCTCAATAATATTTACCAAGGGAGCAAGTGCGCACTATGCGTGCAATGAAAACAGAATACCTTGATCTACCAGACATCCGCATTGCGTACCGTCAGCACGGATCTGGAAAACCGATGCTGCTTCTGCATGGAAATTCATCCAACAAAGCGATTTTCTGGAAGTATCAGTTGAAATATTTTCCAGAGTTTCATTCTTTTGCACTCGACAGCCGCGGACACGGACAGAGTCAAAGTTCCGAAGAACACCTCACCTATGAATTGATCAGCCGGGATGTCATCGCCTTCTGCCACGCTGCCGACCTGAGCGGGGTGCATGTGATTGGCTACAGCGATGGCGGGAACGTTGGGCTGCTTCTGGCACGAGACGCACCAGAACTCTTCACACAGGTCGTCGCGATTTCTCCCAATACTCTGGTGACGGGCATGACCGAAGACAGCCTGGTCATGATCCGGAAAATACATCGGACTATGACCGGCTTAGCACGTATTGGCATTCCGATTAACCGGTACCGAAAGTGTTTCGAAATGATGCTGAGTGATGTCGGCATTACAGATGAGGAGCTTCGTTCCATTCAGACATCCGTCAAGATCCTGTATGCTGAAAATGATATGGTACGCGAGGAGCACATCCAGCATATCGCAAATTTGATCCCGCAGGTTCAGCTTGAGCGGATCGACGGCTGCAGCCATGTTTCCATTTTCAACAATAAACAAACGCTTACATCGATTCAGCATTTTTTTACTTGAACAATCCTCCGATCAAGGATCACCCGCTCAAATGGGGATAATATTTCTAAATTGACCGGTTAAAAACTGACCAGGATTTCTTATTACCGCATCACCAGAGAAACAGCTAGAATAGTTCCTGAAGAGCCCATTCCAATTCAAGAGAATCTGCATGACTTACCCCATCATCCAGCGCGAAATGACCGTCCACCTCAATAACGGCAATTGGTATGCTCGCCCGCTTGAGGACCCTACCATCCTTGGCCCGGTTGATTACGGCTGGCGCCGCTACAACCTCTATCCGGACAGCTTCACTTTTGGGGAGGGGCTGCTGGCGGGCAGCAGTATTCCAGGCTCGCGACGCCTGGTGGCATGCGCCTGGAGTCCGCAGTGGGACGGATTCTACGTGTCCAGCCTGGGTGGGGCGGCTTATGTCTTCCATGGGGTTGGGATAAATTATATTGCCCTGCGAAACCGTGCCGATTCTCCCAGCGTGTTGCTGCTCAACCACAAGCAAGGTGAGATCCTGTGCAGGATCGAAGCAGTGGATGTGGATTCCCTGTGGGTTGGCTACGCCGATCCACAGGGTGAACGACTGACCGGTTTCTTTGCGCTGCAGCAGGCTCTGTTCGACCGATACGCCTCTGAGTACCAACCCGACCGCGTGCGGATCATGGCAGTTGGTCCGGCTGCCCGCCATACACGCGAAGGAGCTATTGGCTCGAATCCGGTGCGCAAAGGCGCCCTCACCTCCGTCACGGATTGGGCAGGCCGCGGCGGACTCGGCAGCCGCCTGCTGCAGTACCACAACATCGCCGCGATTGTCTTTGGCGGTGAATGGGAAGACCCGGATTTGCGCGATTCGGGCGAGATCGATGCTTATTTCCTCGAGCACTTCGGCAAAAAGACCATTCAAACCGACCTGGCTGCCACAGAAAAGTACCGCTACGTGCCCAAATTCGACACGGGCGGCACGTTTGGCGTCAACATGCAGGAGTTGAACGAGCGCATCCTGAGTTTTAATTACACCAGCATTTACGCGGACGAGGACTCGCGGCTGCGCCAGCACAAAAACTTTATCCTCGACCACTTCCTGGCCCAGTTCAACGAGGAAACCATCAAACCACGTCAGTTCCAGCACTGCGGCGAGCCCTGTGCTGTGGCCTGTAAGAAGATGAACGGGCGCTTCAAAAAGGATTACGAGCCTTACCACGCTCTCGGTCCGCAGTGCGGCATTTTCGATCAGCGCGCCGCCGAACTGCTCAACGATTTCGTTGATTCGATGGGCTTTGACGCGATCGAAACTGGCTGCACATTGGCCTGGATCATGGAGCTGGTCAGCCAGGGATTGATCCCGCCCGAGGACTTCGGCTTCCCGCCAGCCAGCGACCTGCGCTTTGCATACGTTGACAATCCCGGGCAATTCGATGTCACGGGTGACAGCCTGATGAATGCCCGGTACGCCATCCAGGTGGTGCAGCAAATGTTGACCGATCCGCACTGCGAGGTGTTCCGGCAAGGAATCCGGGCTGCTGCCGCTGAATTGGACCGGATTTACGGGATCAACAGCCGGGACCGGGCAGTGTATCTCCCGCACGGCGAGAACGGTTATATGACGCCCAACCAGTACTGGACTCCGGGTGTTTTCAGCCCGATGCCCATGATGGGTAAATACTTCATTTTCTACGGCGTCGAATTCCTCCCGCCGTACGAGCTGGGTCGTAAGAATGTCGAGCGTATGACTTACGAATTGTTCAATGAAAACAGCGGCATTTGCCGCTTTCACCGCAAGTGGTCCGAATTGATTACGGATGAAATCCTTTCGGCCCACTACAATCTGACAGTGGATTACAAGGCCCACCAGTTTAACCTGGCCAGAGAGATCAACCAGCGGGAAGGGCTGAAGGTGCTCCCCTGGGAAAGCCAGCGGGTGGCCGATTTGATCCTGGGCCATTTGGAACAATGGGAGCGTTATGGGTTGCAGGACCCGGCCCTGACAGAATGGCTGGGCCGTTTCCGCACCGACAAAACCGAAGCTGCCCGTGGATACTGGCAGGAGCTTCGCCGCGGCATCGAGGAGGGGTTCGCTGCCGGTCCGCAGGCCATCCCGCAGCAGTTAACTCCCGGGCAGCAGGCTGGCGCTACTTCGCCGACTGCATAGGCACGCGCCGAAACCTGGTCAATAGGATCGACCCATGAACATCAAAGCCATATGTTTCGACGCGGACGGGGTGGTGGTTTACCCGCAAATGCAATTTTCAAAATTCCTCACTGAAAACTATCGCATCACCCCCGAGATGACCCTTCCCTTTTTCAATGGGATGATGGAGGAATGCCTTGTGGGTCGGAGGAGCCTTGAAGATGTCCTACCTCCTTACCTGCGGGTCTGGGGCTGGCCTGGGACCTTGAGAGAATTCATCCAAACCTGGTATGACCAGGATAATTGCGTCGACCGCCGCCTCACTGCCGCAATACAAACGCTGCGCAAGCAGGGAATCCAATGCTGCCTGGCTACCAGCCAGGAATGCGGCCGCGCCCTATATATGCGCGAGGTAATGGGTTTTCACAACATTTTTGATGCGCTGTTTATTTCTTGCGAGATCGGCTGTAAAAAGCCGGATCCAGCCTTCTTCAGGCATATTCAGAAGCACCTCGGCCTGGATGGTGGAACGCTGCTGTTTTTGGACGACCGGCCGGAAAATGTGGAGGCTGCCCGGAAATTCGGCTGGAACGCGGAATTGTATACGGATTTCCCTGCCTTCGAGGCATTACTGGCGGATACCTTGCGCTAGCGGTTCCAGCATTGGAGTCTGACCGGTTTGATGGTCCATCACCCATCCCTTTGGTCAGATTCCAGTTTCTTTGGTTTCATTCACACAGCCTGACGGAGAGTTTCTAACGGCCTCTCGGAAGTTCCACATCCTACTCTGGGGTCATTTCTCAATGAAGGGTTCGCTGCTGGACAGGAATCAGGTCTAAATCGAAACCATGACCTGAATTTATACAGAATGTCCTCCAAAACCGACCATTCTGGTGAAACTCTAATAATTTTTGAGCTTTTTGCCCATACCTGTTTTTGCATTATTCCGTCATAATATTAGTATCTTTGTATTAATTTTCTTTTTACCTCAGGAGAGGAGACAATTGTATATGAAACGCATCGTCCTTCCAGTGAGTCTGGCTCTCATTGCCGTGCTCGTCATGGGTGTCATTTTTGCCACCCCTGCTCAAACCGCACAAGCCGATGGCAAAGTTCGGGTAATGGTTCAATTTCAGCCAGGTGCCCGCGGCGCAGTTGAAAATGCGCTAAATGCAATCGGAGCAGAATTCCATTACACTTTTGAAGAATTGGATACTTTCGTAATTTCCATTCCCGCGCCCGCATTAGATGGGATCTCCAGAAACCCGAATGTGTTGCTGATTGAAGAGGATGCCCCTCGGTTCCCAATCAGTATTGAGAAATCCGGTGCCGCAGCGAGAGAAAAAGTAACCCTAACAAACCAGGTTGTTCCTTTCGGCGTTGACATGGTCCAGGCGCGTGATGTTTGGGATGCCAACCGGGACGGCTCGGTTGATGCCGGCGCACCAACAGCCGCCTCCCGTACACTTTGCATCATCGACTCAGGTCTATATACCAGCCATGAGGACTTCCAGGGATTGACCGTTCAGGGCGGATACACAACCATTTCGGGCGGGTGGGCAACAGATGGGCTGGGCCATGGTTCTCATGTAGCCGGCACCATCGCAGCGATGAACAATGCTCTAGGAGTCGTGGGGGTTACACCCGGTACCGTCAATCTTTACATCGTCCGAGTCTTTGGCGATGATGGCGCCTGGGCTTATTCATCCACTTTAATTGATGCAGCCAATCACTGTGCAAGCGCTGGGGCAAATATCATCAGTATGAGCCTTGGCGGCAGCCGTTCCAACGTGACCGAACGCCGCGGGTTTGATTCGCTTTATGCCCAGGGCATTTTGTCGATCGCTGCTGCAGGCAACGAAGGAACGACCGCCTATTCCTACCCGGCTTCCTATAGTTCGGTTGTAAGTGTGGCTGCCATTGACGAAAATATGGCAGTGGCGGACTTTTCTCAGAAGAATGATCAGGTCGAGCTGGCTGCGCCCGGTGTGGCGGTTCTGAGCACCGTGCCCTACATCGACAATAGCACAATCAGCGTTGATGGAGTTACCTACGCAGGTGCCCATATTGAATATGCTGCGCGTGGGTCAGTGTCTGGGGCGTTGGCCGACGGCGGTCTGTGCACTGCGACGGGCAGTTGGGCAGGTAAAGTTGTACTCTGCCAGCGCGGCGATATCTCCTTCTACGATAAAGTCATGAACGTCCAGAACAGCGGCGGGGCAGCTGCGATCATCTACAATAACGTCCCGGGCGGGTTCATCGGCACGCTGGGCGAAGGGTATTCATCCCAAATCGTCGCCATCAGTCTAAGCCAGGAGGATGGTCAATACCTGGCAGCCAATAAACTTGGCTCACTCGGCACGGTGACAAGCACCCTTACCCAACCCGCCAGCGGTTATGAATATTATGACGGAACCTCGATGGCAACACCGCACGTGTCTGCAGTTGCTGCTCTCGTCTGGAGCGCAGATACGACCAAGACAAATGTCGAGATCCGGAATTTGTTGGCATCTACCGCGTATGACCTCGGTGCTGCAGGCCGGGATACATCCTATGGCTACGGTCTGGTTCAGGCGTACGATGCCGTTCAGGCATTGGGCGGCACAGTTCCCCCAACTGGAACCGTTCACATTGGCGATCTGGAAGGTACCATTAAGGTGCTCAAAAGCAAATGGACCGCCACCGTCACCGCAAAAGCTGTCGATGCCGCTGGTACAGCATTGGCCAGTGCAGTAATTTCCGGCAGTTGGAGCGGCGGTTACACGGGCACTGCCACCTGCACCACCGGCAGCGCGGGCACCTGCAGCCTGACCACCGGCAGTATGAAGCTGACAACCACCAGCGTGACGTTTACAGTAACCAATGTAGCGCTGGATGGGTTCACCTATGACGCCGCTGCCAACACAGATATCGATGGAGACAGCACGGGTACGATGATTTCCATAACGAAGTAAACTCTCTGAAGGTTCACGGTCCAAGACTCCAAACCAACAGTCGGGATCTGGAGTCTGAGAAATAAAACAAGCGCTTGCAAATTGCAAGCGCTTGTTTTATTATCATGGTTCCTAACAAATTTGCCTGATCTTTGAGAGGTCGGGGGCTGATAAATGTTTTCAAACCCTCGGTTGGGGATGAAAACCGGGCATCAGTCGCCGGGCTGCATTTCGTATTCAGGCGCTGCAGGTACTGCGTGGCGGTTGAAGAAAAGCCACAGACCCGGCAGGGCCATCAACGCACCGGAAATGACCAGCAGCGTCTCGATGCGCACCACGTCAGCGATTGGACCGAAGACCAGCATACCCAGCGGCATGACCGAGTTGATGATCAATCCCTGCACCCCGAAAACCCGGCCGTGCATCTCCGGTGCTGCCAGTTCCTGCAGCAGGGTTACCGCCGAGGCATTGAAGAAAGGCATGGGCATGCCCACCAGGGTCATGAACACCAGGTACATGATAAAGCTGCTGGAAAGCCCCAGCACAGTCATCAAAGCGGCCCAAACCAGGGTGGTCACTGCCAGCGTCCGGAAGCGGTTTGAAAAACCGCCCCAGGCTGTCATTAATATGCCTCCCAGGATCGATCCGCCGAAGAAGGTGATCTCGTTGGCGGTCAAGCGCCAGACTTCCTCGCCGTAGGTACGGGCGACCAGCAGCGGAGACAGGAAAGCTATCGGTGCAACCAGGAAGAAAGTGAAGGCGAAATACGTAAACAGCGAGCGGATAGGTTTGTTCTCGCGCACGTAGGCCAACCCGGCCCGCAGGTCGTCAAAGTAGCCTTTCGCCTGGAGATCCACCCGGGCCTGCGGCTGAACTTTGATCGCCAGCAGCAGCCCAACCGCGATCCCAGCCGTGACAATATCGATGAAGAACAGGTACTCCACGCGCGCCAGTGCCAGCAGGGCTCCCGCGAGGATGGGAGAAAGGATCTGGATGAACGGCTGCACGGTGGCATTGATGCTGTTGACGCGCATTAATTTATCGCCAGGCACAATTTGCGGTATAAGCGCATTCACCGCTGGAGCCTGGATGCCGCCCCCGATGGAGCGGATACCAGCCACCAGGAAGATCAGCCACAACTCCCTGTAACCCAGCATAAAGGCGATCGCCAGCACAAGGGTGCTGACCGCTGTCAGCACGTCTGCACCGACAATGAGCACCTTTCGGTTGAAGCGGTCTGCCCATACCCCGGCGAACAACGAGATGACCACCATCGGCAGCGCACTGACCAGCGTGGAAACCATCATGGCCGAACCCGACTCGGTGGTCAGGGTCACGTGCCAGATGATGGCATACATCACCAGCATGGAGCCAAACATCGACGAAGTCTGGCTGGCGATAAATAATACGGTTTTCTTTTTCCAATCGGCCTGAGAGCCGGAATCTACTTGAACACCATTAAAGTTTTGTTCCATTTCGTACCTTTCCGTAAAGAGCTGCGATTATACACCCAATCGCATTGTTGAGCAAATCAGTAAACTTAGTACATATATTCTAGTAATATAGTGATTATGGTCAGCTTTGTCAAGTCACTATTTTCCACCCGGGTGTAAAGCTGCCCTTTACAAATGAAAGCGTTATAATTTGTACATCAAGGCAGCGGCATGAAAGCAGGAAATTTGCCGTGGGCTGCCCAAAATATTCAGGAGGCAGAGATGGGAGATAAAGGCGGTAAGAAGAACAAGGAAAAAGCTCAAAAGCAAAAGAGCCAGCAGACCGACAAGAAGAAGGAGCAGCAAATCTCCAAGCTGCCAGCCAAAAAACCCTAGAAGCTGACTGGGTCAGGCCAATGAGCCGATCGTACAACCGTATAAGCCATCGGACTCATTCGGGAACCCGCATGAGGGGATGGAATAATCGTCTTTGCCGGGACGGGTCTACCCCGTCCCTTTTCGTTTATTAATCCGCAGCGTTTCTACCCATCCTATCTATCGGTTGAACCTTAGACTCCTGGCGGATCCTTCCGTATAATTAATCCACCAAAGTGATGGGGATCTTACATTTACCGGGGACAGCACAGCGGAGGAGAACGTATGAACCGTATCATTACGACTATTGAGAATGTGGTTCTGTATGTATTGATGGGGTTAATGGCACTGGTATTGATTGTGGCTACGGTGGATTTGATATGGACGGTAATCAAGGAGTTGACAACGCCGCCCCTGTTTTTATTTACCCTAGAAACCCTGTTGGAAATATTCGGCATGTTCCTGCTGGTACTGGTTGGGCTAGAACTTTTGGATACCATCAAAGCCTATGTAAAAGAACACGTGGTGCATGCTGAAATTGTGATCCTGGCAGCCATGATTGCAGTGGCGCGAAAAGTAATCACATTGGACATCAAGACACTGGACCCGATGATGCCGGTCGCTCTCGGAGCAGTTTTACTCTCGCTTGGAGTGGCATATTTCCTGATCAAACATACGGGGGTGGCAATTTTGAATAAGAAGCACCCCGCGGACAGCCCCAGCGATCAATGAATAGCATCCGCCCTGCGGTGCCAGAAGATGCCCCTGCCATCGCGCGCGTGCATGTGGATACCTGGCGCAGCACGTATCCCGGCATCGTGCCTGACGCGTACCTGGCTGGCCTGAGTTACGCCGCCTCTGGAGCCCGCTGGCGGCAGCACCTGGAGCAGCCAGGCGGCGAACTTACCTTCGTGGCGCTCGACCCGGCCGGGGTGGTCATCGGCTTTGCCTCCTGCGGACCGCTGCGCGAGCCCGTACCTGGCTTCGACGGCGAGCTGTACGGGTTGTACCTGCTGGCAGCCTGGCATGGACGCGGCATCGGACGCGGCCTGTTCACCCATGCCGCGCACAATCTGATCCAGCGCGGCTTTCGTTCCATGCTGCTTTGGGTGCTGCGTGATAATCCGACGCGCGCCTTCTATGAGCACCTCGGCGGCGAACCAGTGGGAGAGAAAACGATTGAAATTGGGGGAACGTCATTAATCGATGTAGCTTACGGATGGCCCGAGCTGGGCATTTTTAAGGTCCAGGATTAACCAAAAATCGACGCGATCCTGGCCGGGCGTTTGGATTTTGCTGCATAACCCACCAGTTTTCCTGGTGTTAACTAACGTATGGCCGACAAAAATGGAAATCCAGTATGACCTGGCTGCACGAAGTAAAACTGATCCAGGGTGGTATGGGTGTATATGTATCCAACTGGCGGCTGGCAAAAGCCGTAGCTACAGAACAGCCGGGCACCACCGCCGGCACCGTCTCCGGCACGGCACTGGATGTGATCCATGTGCGCCTGCTCCAGCTTGGCGATCCGGGCGGGTATTTACGCCGCGCCTATGCAGCTTTCGATGCCCAGTTCGGCGTAGATATCGGTAAAAAGATATCCGAGCGATACTTTATCGATGGTGGAAAAACGCCCTCACAGCGGTTCAAGTATGGACCGGTGCACCATCCCCATCCTGAAAACGGCAGCCACAGTTTCCCCGCCCCGGGCACGGACCCGGGACCGGTCACCTTCACTCTGGATGAGGACCTGATCGAGCTATTAATTGCCTCCGGCTTCGCCGAAGTCTGGCTGGCCAAACAAGACCACCACGGGAAAATCTTTATCAATTTCCTTAAAAAGGTTGAACTGCCCCTGATGTTTACCCTGTATGGCGCGATGCTTGCTGGCGTGGATGGGGTGGTGGTCGGGGCAGGAAATCCCTACGGTTTGCCGGCCATCTGCTCGCAACTGGCACACCATCAGCCTGTGGAAAATGATCTTTCGATGCTGTACAGCGAAACGGGTGAGGTTTTTCTCCTCAGTTTTGATCCAGCGCGGGTGGCGAATGGCAGGTTGGCGCAAATCCCTCTGAGGCGCCCTGCTTTTCTGGCAATAGTTTCGCTGGAAAACCTGGTCAGTGCTTTAGCCAGAGGTGCCAGTCAACCACCGGATGGTTTTATCATCGAACACCACACGGCGGGCGGTCACAATGCACCACCGCAAGGTCCGATGCAGAAGGATACCCTGGGTCAGCCGATGTACAGTTCGCTGGACGAACCGGATCTATCCACTATCCGGGGTGAAGGGCTGCCGTTTTGGCTGGCAGGCGGGTACGCCAGCCGCGAAGGACTGCAAAAAGCCCTCCAACTCGGCGCAGCAGGAATCCAGGCGGGCACCGTTTTTGCCCTGGCAGAAGAATCGGGGATGAGCCCGGTCTACCGCAGCGCCATCTTCAAGGAACTCAAAACAGGCGTCCCAGACGAAGATCTTGTGCGGACTTCGCTCTACTCACCGACTGGCTTTCCCTTTAAAGTGGCTCAACTTGCGGGCACCCTGTCCGAGCCAGACGTGTATGCCGGCCGCCGCCGGCTGTGCGACCTCGGCTTTCTGCGCCAACGCGGTTTAACCAAACCTGATTCGGATGGGACCCGGCGGATGTTTCAACGCTGCCCGGCCGAACCCGAAAACGATTTCATTCACAAGCGCGGCCTGCCGTTCAATACCGAGGGAAAGCGCTGTCTGTGCAACGGCCTGCTGGCGACTGTCGGATTGGGCCAAACCGGTACCCAGACCGGAGAGTTGAGCGAGGAACCGGCTGTCGTCACCCTTGGCAACGACCTCGCGGGGGTGCGCCGGTTATCCCGCCAGGGTCAAACATCCTATTGGGCCAGGCAGGCAGTCGAGGACATTCTTGGCGACGGCCCGTCCACGGACGCCTGACTCCATTGGCTAAGGGCAGAGAACGCTTATTTCTTCCTGAATCCTGCCAGAAGAACGGATGGCATTATTGCATCTCCCAAAACCGGTCTTGAACCAAAACAGCGGTCATAAGATCGCAATATTTTGTTACGAACCAAAATCCGGGGGAGTTATTTGCCTGCAGCCAAAATCCCCGGCATGGGCTACGGCAGCCGCCTGCAGCTTGCGCTCGACACG
Organism: uncultured Anaerolinea sp.; assembly: GCA_964411135.1. Lineage (GTDB taxonomy): Bacteria > Chloroflexota > Anaerolineae > Anaerolineales > Anaerolineaceae > Bellilinea. The sequence goes on along the minus strand of CAYPJS010000032.1, from coordinate 841 downwards.
GGGCAATCAGGATTATTGGGCCTGAAAGCGATTAAGTCCGCCGCACACCTGGTTTACACCGGACAGGGCAGATCCTCCGGGTAGTTTATTGGTTGCAGGATGGTGTACAATTTCGGCATGCATACATTTACCTTCCTTTACTTCGACGGCTGCCCGTCCTGGAGACCCGCCCTGGAGAACCTGGAGCAGGTTTTGGATGAGGAAAATATCCCGGGCGAAATCAGCCTGGTGAAGGTTGATACGCCCGAACAGGCTGAGAGCCAGCGTTTCCTCGGCTCGCCGTCGATCCGCATGGACGAGACTGATCTGTGGCCCGAGCAGCGGGAATCGTACAGCCTGAGCTGCCGGGTGTATGCCGCGCCGGACGGCTTGAAGGGCGCGCCAACCCGCGAAATGATCCGTGCCAGACTGCGCGAAATGCTGGCCAGTAAGTGATATCCTGTTCGCCAACAGCTCAGGTTTCGCCTGACTTTATCGGTGTTGAGGTGCGCAATGGGCGATTTTAACTGGTCGAATGGAACAGCTTACAATGCCTTCATGGGGCGCTGGAGCCTCCTGGTGGCGCAGCAGTTCCTGGCCTGGCTGGACGTGCCGCCTGGGCAGCGCTGGCTGGACGTGGGCTGCGGCAGCGGTACATTGAGTCGCCTAATCCTGGAAGCATACCAGCCGCAGCAGGTCACCGGTGTGGACTCTTCGGCAGGGTTCGTGGCATACGCCCGCCAGACCATCGATCACCCGGCAGCGCAGTTCCAGGTGGCGGATGCCCAGGCGCTGCAGCTGGACGACGGCTCAGTGGACGCGGCGGTCAGCGGACTGGTGCTCAACTTCGTGCCGCAGCCCG
>CAYPJS010000031.1:0-2791 GCA_964411135.1 uncultured Anaerolinea sp. | reverse complement strand
GCTGACGCCCATGATTGCCGATGCCTTACGTGACGCCGAAGCCGTCTACCCCATGGATTGGATTAATGACGCCATCCGCACCGCGGTCGAAGCCAATGTGCGCCGCTGGCGGTATATCGAAGGCATTTTACGGTCTCGAATGGAAAGGGAACCCGATGGAGTCTCTCGAGGGAAAACTGAAAAAGATCGCCGCCGCTACGTCGAAGGGGAATATGGTGAATTCGTCGAGCATTGATTCCAGCGAACAGCCGCAGCCGTTTCGCGGCGACCCGGACTGCCCCGTTTGCCATGGGGTTGGTTTCGTACGCCGCGATCTGCCCATCGACCACCCTGAATTCGGGAAGCTGTCTGTTTGTGGTTGCCGCCAGAAAGAAGTAGCCCAAAAACAACGCTCCCGCCTGTTCCGTTTGAGCAATCTCGAAGCCTTCAGTGGACTGACCTTTGATTCCTTTAAAGTACAGGGTCGCATGGGGCTGGGCGATCAGCAGGTGCAATCCCTCCAATTTGCCTACAACCAGGCGCAGCAATTCGCCAACAGCCCGCGCGGCTGGCTGCTGCTTTTGGGCGGTTACGGCACTGGTAAAACCCATCTGGCGGCTGCCATTGCGAACCAGGCCGTGTCCATGAGTATTCCAACCCTTTTCCTGACCGTGCCGGACTTGCTGGACTGGCTGCGCTTCTCTTTCGAGGGCAGCGACCTATCGCTGGAGGACCGCCTGGAGGAAATCCGGGGGATTACACTTTTGGTGTTGGATGATCTGGGTACCCAGAACGCCACCCCCTGGGCAGAAGAAAAACTTTACCAGATTATTAACTATCGCTACGTCAACAAGATGCCGATGGTTGTCACCACCAATCTGACCCTCAACGAGATCGATGGGCGCATTGCTTCCCGCCTGCAGGATCCGGACCTGGTGACCCTGTTGGAGATCAACGCACCGGACTACCGCTCGCCAGTCTCTGACGAGTCCCGCAATTCCATCTCATCGCTATCGCTGCTGAGCGACCGCACATTTGGCTCGTTCTCGCTGCGCGAATATGAGAAGTTGACTCAGGAAGACCAGCAGAGCCTTCAAAAGGCGTTCAGAGCCGCCACAACCTACGCCGAGGACCCTGAGGGCTGGTTGGTGTTTATGGGCGGTTACGGCAGCGGCAAAACCCATCTGGCGGCATCGATCGGGAACTACCGCAAGGCCATGGGGGAGGAACCGATCTTTGTGGTTGTGCCAGATTTGCTCGATCATCTGCGGGCTGCCTTCAGCCCCACCAGTCCCACTTCTTATGACAGGCGCTTCGAGGAGGTTCGTTCCGCATCGCTGCTCATCCTGGACGACCTCGGCACGCAATCCGCCACGCCCTGGGCGCGCGAGAAGCTCTATCAGCTGCTCAACTTCCGTTATAACGCCAAACTGCCCACCATCATTACTACCGCCCAGCGGTTGGATGAAATCGATCCCCGCATCCGCAGCCGTATGCTGGATAAACGCCTGTGTACCATTTACGCCATAACCGCACCTGCGTATCTGGCAGGGTCAACGCCGGCACGGCGAAAAACTGCCGGTCGTAAATCCAGCGGATAAAACTGTAGGCTTTTCCTTCTCCAATACCTGCCAGACCCGCTTCGTTCGAGGAACCTGGCGCTTCTCATTCCATTTATGTGTATGTACATGTGATTTTATTCACTTTCAATTTACAGATAAACCCCATAAAATATATCAAGGTTGAAAACCATTTCTCAAATTGACCCGTGGTGGGGAATTTCACGGGCAACCGTCTCAATCGTTTCTTCCTATCAGCTAAATCAAAAAGGATTGCCGAGATGAATAATCTTCCCGGTTGGCCGCATTGGAAATTGCAGCGATTGGCTCTGGCATCAATGATCATCGGCGGGGTCATTCTAGTGTTTTCCGCCACCCGCAGCGTAAGCGCATGGAACCCGCAGCAGACGACTTCAGATCCGCTTGTGCGTATGCCAGGAACTCAGCCGGGTCAGACCATCCTCGAAGCACCTACCCGCTGCCTGAATTGTCACGAAAACTACAACACTGCAGTCGAACCCGGGTTCAACTGGAAAGGGTCCATGATGGCTCAGGCTTCTCGGGACTTCCTTTTCTGGGCCTGTATGACTGTAGCAGCCCAGGATTCAATCTGGGCGGTTGGCACACCCAACGCGACGGATATCTGCGAACGCTGCCATTTCCCGAAAGGCTGGCTGGAAGGCCGTTCGGACCCGACCAACGCCTCAGCCATGACCGGCGCTGACTACGACGGAGTCCACTGCGATTTCTGCCACACCCAATTCGATCCCTTTTTCCAAACCACCTACGCCGGAACACGCGAGGGCAGCAACTGGTCATCGTACTGGGATGAAACAAACCTGAGTACAACTCCTTCCAATACGGCTGCACTTGCAATGGTCAATGCTGACCGGACACTATCCGCTGGCATCAAATTATTCAACGGGGATAATTTCTATACCAGTTTTCTTCCCCCGGTAAATTACTTTGAGAACGGCGGGGGCCAGTTTTTCATGAGCACCAGCACTGAGAAACGTGCCTCATTCGCGGATGCCACTGCCCGGCATACTTTCCTTTACAGCCGGTATCATAAAAGTAAATATTACTGCCAGACCTGCCATGATGTTTCTAATCCGGTTCTTGCCAACCTGGGAGATGACCCCAACCTGCCTTTAACCACTGAAACGGAAGCCGCATCCTCCTATTATCATGTGGAACGGACTTTCTCAGAATTTATGCTATCCGCCTATGGGCAAATTGGCGGTGCTGTTGGC
>CAYPJS010000030.1:0-6991 GCA_964411135.1 uncultured Anaerolinea sp. | reverse complement strand
CCCCCATATCTGGACGGCTATACGCCATATTTTTCAGCCCACCCGTCCAGCGTTTCCTCAACGGCGTCCAGGTAGGCATCCAGCATTTCCAGGCGCTGATCAATGTGTTCAGTGTCCAATTCTGCCATATGGCAGGCGTTTTGCCAGTGTTTGAAGGGTTTATCGATCTCATCCAAAGCCAGAATGGCACGCGTCCAGGTACGCAGTACCAACCACAGGGCAGCGGGTGTATTTTCCTCATTCAGGGCAGCTGCAGCACGTTCGTAGTAAAGAAGTCGCGGGGTTGAAAGACGCGCAGGAGCCTTTTCGAGTTGGCTGACCGTAGTCAGAGTTGCCTTCCAATCTTCCATCAGACTGGAAAGGTCAGAAGAACTCAGGTTTTCCGGGGCAAACAGGTCCAAAAGTCCGCCGGAAAGGCCGATGTGGTTAAGTGCCTGGGCGCGTTCGGGAAACTCCAGAATGAAGCGGCGCTCAGCCAGCGGAGTGCCGGTAACAACCGCAATGCTGTTGGCGGCGTTTTCAAGCGCCTCAAGATAGAGCAAGAGCAACTGCGCCGGGTCATCCGGGCGCTGCATGTGCATGTCCGTCCAGCTCTGACGGGCTGCAGTCGACAGGCTGCGTGCCCGGGTGATAACGTTTTCCGGCTCGGTGAACTGAGCGCCGGCGCTGGCCTGGGTAAATTCAAACCAGTGCTGCGCGTCATACAAAGCCAAGGCATTCAGCACCAGGTGCGAACCGACCCATGCATCAGTGCGCAGCCGGCGCGGCTGGCGGTAGATCGCCTGCGAGTAATGGGCAATGTCCAGGTGCACCTCGTCCGATACATGGACTACCTCGCGGGTGTACGGCGGTGTGGACGAATGCACGAAGATTAAATCGATATCGGTTGTCCCGCCCAGCAAGGGCGAGTCGCTTAAAAGCGAGCCAGTCAGGTAGATGCAGGACAGGTCGCGATTGCGCCGGGCGTGCTTTTCAGCCGTGTCGCGTGCGGTATTGAGCAGAGATTCTTTCGTGATGCGCATTTTGTTACCCCCGGGCTGGCGGAAAGATTACTCGGTTGACTGGTTCTGGCCCCCGGACAGCGGCAATTCCGGTTGGAAGGGCGCAAGTTCCAGCGCCTGGCGGATCCGGTTCTCGATCCAGTCCAAGTCTTCGGTATTATGCACAAAATCCAGGGTATTGCTGTCAATGACCAGTACGGGCGTCTTGCGCTGCCCGCGGGTGATGTAGAAATCATCGTAGGCCTGGTTGAGTTCCTCAATGTACGCAGCCTCCATGTTCCGCTCGTAAGGGCGGTCGCGCATTGTGATGCGCGCCAGCAGGGTCGGTGTGGATGCGCGCAGATAGACCACCAGGCTGGGCGGGGTCATCTTCTCTGCCAGGGCTTCGTGCACCCGATAATACATTTCAAGCTCGTCGCCTTTAAGATTGATAGAGGCAAACAGGGCATCCTTCTCAAAGGTGTAGTCGCTGATGAGAGGCAGCCCGGTCTCGAGCAGCTGCGGGACGTTACGGTTCTGCTGGTGGTAGCGGCTGAGAAGGAAGAAGATCTGGGTCTGGAAGGCGTAACGAGCCCGGTCGGCGTAAAAATTGCTCAGGAAAGGGTTTTCTTCGAAGACTTCCAATAATAAATTGGCATCCATACGGGGTTGGAGCAGGCGCGCCAGCGTAGTCTTTCCCACCCCAATCACACCCTCTATCGCAAAATACATGATCTTCCTCGGGATTCCGGCGAAAAACGAACGCCGCGGATGATGGCTTTTGATTAATATACCATAAGAACCCCCATCGCTAAGGTGGGAAGGTGGGTGATGCCAGATCGGTCATTCAACATGCTCGGTCAACCCGCGCACTGGGTGTGTGATGATAAGATCGGCACGAACGCCACCCCCTCCAATCGCGTCCTCACACTTCGTGGGGGAGTGCAGAAACCGCGGCCCCATTTTAACAAACCGAAAATAGGGGAGACATTTTGGCTCTTGGATTTCTGGGCGGCACAGGTTATGGTTGGAAAAAGCCAAATATTACCCGCCAACCGACCTTACATCAACCGCCGGCGAATCGACATCCACTGAAATTGTTATAATCCTCTTAATGATTTACCGGTAGCGAAAGAGGTACATGATGGTTACCCTATATGACCGCCTGGACGCGTTAACCCGCCCTGCCCAACTGGTCGAACAACTGGAACAGGGGGCCGTACGCTGCGTTGCCTGCGCACACCGCTGCCTGATTAAACCCGGCCGGCGCGGCATCTGCAAGGTGCGCTTTAACAGGGATGGCCAGCTGCTGGCGCCGTGGGGGTACGTGGCGGCTCTGCAAATCGACCCTATTGAGAAGAAACCTTTTTCGCATGTCCTGCCCGGCAGTGACGCGTTGACCTTCGGTATGCTCGGCTGCGATTTCCACTGCGACTTCTGCCAGAACTGGGTTACCTCGCAGGCGCTTCGCGACCCGCATATCAGCCCCGGAATGACTGATATTATTCAACTGACGCCAAAGCAGCTGGTCGAGTACGCCGTGCGCAACGGCGCTGAGGCGGTTATTTCCTCCTACAATGAACCGCTGATCACTTCCGAATGGGCGGTGAGCGTCTTTAAAGAGGCAAAAGCTGCCGGAATGACCTGTGCCTTCGTCTCCAACGGCAATGCCACGCCAGAAGCGCTTGCTTACCTCCTGCCTTACATATCAGCCTATAAAGTTGATCTGAAAACCATGCAGGATAAGCGCTACCGTCAGCTCGGCGGCGTGCTCAACAATGTGCTGGATACCATCCAAAATGCCCACGACCTTGGCCTGTGGGTAGAGGTGGTGACGCTGGTCATCCCCGGCTTCAACGACAGCCCCGAAGAACTGTGGGAGGCTTCCCGCTTTATCACCTCAGTCTCGCCGGATATTCCCTGGCATGTGACTGCCTTTCACCCGGACTATAAAATGACCGACCCTCCGCCCACCTCGGCTGCTTCGCTGCAGCAAGCCGCTGAAATTGGACAGGAAGCCGGGCTGCATTACGTCTATGCCGGCAACCTGCCCGGGAGGGTAGGCTCACTGGAGAATACCTATTGCCCGACCTGCAGCGAAGTGCTGGTCGAGCGGCGCGGCTACACTGTGACTGGCTATCATCTGACCGGTCTTAGCGCCTGCCCGAAATGCGGTACGCGCATCGCCGGGGTGTGGCCTGCAGATCCGCTTTCAGTGGGACTGCACCGCATGGGTTTTCCACGCCGGGCACGTTGGTGAACCTGTATAATCAATGCGGGAACCTCTATTCGAAATCTGCGTCCTAAAGGTATGAATCTGGTGCCGACCCCACGACCAAGGCAGGCAGCCCCTGCCGTTCAAACCCGCTCTTCCAACGAAAAGCCGCTGACGCTGCTGCTCACGCTGGCAGCCGTTGTGCTGGCTGCCGGCTGGCTGTTGATCGGCGTCTATTTATATTTCCGACTCGCAGGTCCAATCGTCTCGGGTGTACGCGTGGGGGACACCCGGGTCGGGGGATTGACAGTCGAGCAGGCTGCTATCCGTATCGACAACGACTGGAACCGCGACCGGGTGCTGCTGGTCACCGACGGCGACCGCTACTGGGAGGGCAATCCGCTCGAGTTTGGGCTGTGGGTCGACCCTAATGCCACGGCAAAAAAAGCCTTTGCCTACGGCCGCGGCGAGAAACGCTGGACGGAATTATGGGATTTATTCACGGGGGCTCAAGCGCCCGACATCCTGCCGGAGGTGGTCTTCAGCCCGCAGGTGGCAGCGGCGCAGCTGTCCAACTGGGGAGCTCTGGTGGACCGGGAACCTTCCCCGGCAACCGTTGCCTATGAGAACGGTCAATGGGCGGCAAAACCTGGCGCTGACGGGCAGGTGTACGACCCTGAAGCCACGCTCAAGACCCTGGCAGAACAGCCGGCTTTGATTTTGCGCAGCGGGCACCTGCAGCTGGTCACGCGGACAGTGCCGTCTTCTACGGAAGGGCTGCAGCAGCAGGTGGCTGAACTGCAGGCCATGCTCGACCGTCCGCTGTTGGTGCATGCCTATGACCCGGTCAGTGACGAAACGCTGGAGTGGCCGGTTCCAAAGGAGGTACTTTCCTCCTGGCTGCGGGCTGATACTACCAGCGGGCAGCTGCATGTGACCATCGATGAGTCGGAGTTTGACGATTATCTGGTATCAGTGGAACAGGAATTGGGAGAGGGACGCAGCTTTATACTGCCGCCGGTGGCGTACAACTTGACCGACCGCTGGCAGAGCGGCGATGCCTACACAGTGGTCATCCGGCACGCGCCTGCCACCTATGAGGTGCAGTCTGGCGACACGCTACTCAAAATTGCCTGGCAGGTAGGCATCCCGTTCTGGATGATTTTGAACGCCAACCCGGGCATGGATATGGAAAATATTCCGGCTGGTTCGGTCATCAACCTGCCTTCGAAGAACGACCTGCTGCCGCTGCCGGTGGTGCTGGGCAAGCGGTTGGAGTTGTCGATAACCGACCAGCGCCTGCGCGTGTTCGAGAACGGCGGTCAGATTCGTGAGCTTGTGGTCAGCACGGGCATTGACAAGTCGCCGACGCAGCCGGGGGTGTTCCAGGTGCAGACGCATGACATCGAAGCTTATGCCTCGGTGTGGGATTTAACCATGCCGCATTTCCTGGGTATTTACGAAGCCTGGCCGGGCTTCATGAACGGTTTCCACGGCCTGCCGACGTTATCCAACGGCACAGTGCTCTGGGGCAGCATATTGGGGCGGCCGGCTTCCTTCGGCTGCATCATCCTCGATCTGGATGACGCGGAATGGCTGTACGATTGGGCCGAGGACGGCGTGGTGGTGGAGATCACGGGGTAAGGGTAATAACGGGCGGACCTGCGAGTGCGCCAGTTTCCTAACCGCGCGCACGATTTGGGATGTCACCTAACCCCAAAGCAGGCGCGCACTGCGCGCCCCTACGTATAAAAACACGGGGATGGAAGCCATCCCCGTGCCTGTTGGAGAAGGATGTCAATCCTTACGGCAATGCCTGGACAGCCAGCAGCTGCGCCTGACGGGCGAGGTCGGTGGCGGAAGCCAGGATGCGCAGCGCTTCTTCAGGGTTGTGGAAGCCCATGCTGTTTTCGGCTGCAATGAAGTCCCAGCGCAGCTGCGCCGAGCGGTGCAGCGCACGCGCCTCCTCGATCATAGCAGTATCCGCTTTGGCATCGGCTGCGGCGACCTTGATGGCATCGATGGCTGCCAGGATGGCGTCCTCGGCGGCGTACATGGTAGCCGCCACCTGGTTCTGAATGGTCGTGACCCGCCCGACCACATAATCATAATCGGTGTGGCAGGCTCCGCAGGATTGCGCCGGGTTGAGGAGAGGGCTGTGAACGTCGTGGGTCGAGAATTTGACCGAGCCGTCGCGCGTGTAAGGCATATGGCAGTCGGCGCAGGCGACTCCGGCATTGAAATGCGTACTGCCCGCCGAGAACAGCTCGTAATCCGGGTGCTGCATCTTGATCATGTTCGTGCCGCTGTCTGCATGAGTCCAGTCGGTAAATTCGTAATTGTTGTAATACTCTTCGATAGCCTCAATGGACGTTCCGCCGGCCCAGGGGAAGGTCAGGTACTTGCCGTCGCCCTTGAAGTAATACTCCACATGGCAGTTGGCGCAAACGATCGAGCGCATTTCCTGGCGGGTGAAGGTTGTCCAGTCCTTGCCCTGCGCTTCCAACGCCTCCTCCAGCGCCGGATTGGTGACGATCAGGCGCATGGTGTTGGCCTCGTGGCAGTTGGCGCAGCCGATGGGCTCCTCGATGCGCGCGCCAAGCTCACTGAAGAGAGTCTTATCATAATCAGCCATGCCCATTTCAGCCCACAGCATGGGGTTCGAAGCGCTCTTGCAGGAGTAGCAGGTGCCGGGCGTCTTCTCGTTGATGCGCAGGGTCTCGCGCACGTCCGTGACCGAGTTCATGTGCCCGCGATCTTCTTTGTAATCCTTGCTGAAGGGATACCCGGCGAACAGCCCCACCAGGCGCGGATCTACTTCCAGCTTCTGCACAGGTTCCGAGCCGCCGTAAGCCGTTGGCGTGTTGTTGCTTTCGGTCTTAAGCAGGGTGGTGTACTGGTTGGGGAAGTTCACCCCCCATTTTTCACTGTCGGGCTCCATGGCAGCAATTTCGACCAGGGCGGGCACACCGCGAGTCTCGATGGGCTGATTTTTCATGAAAATGAGCAGCAAGATGACGGCTGCTGCCAGAACGAAAATGATGACACCGAGCACAATTGGGATCAGGCGGGTGCGGTTCATGGGGATGTTTTCTCCTCGTACAATTGAACTGATTCAGGGTCATACATACCCTTATCCTGGTGCGGCAGGATGGAAATGCCGCGGTCGCCGTGCGCAACACTGCGGTGGCATTCAAAGCAGAAGCGTCCGGCATCCATCTGCCCATCGGCAACCGCCGAGACGGTCTCGCTGTGGCAGCGGATGCAATTCTCCTGGATGATATTGTCCGTTTCCAATTTGGCACGGATGGGGTCTGGAATGGTGCCAAAGGTAAAATGCCGCACGTGGTTAAAGCCGGATTTAGCCTTATACAGGTATTTGGGGATAAACGCGTGCGGGGTATGGCAATCAACGCAGTTGGCCCATACCTGATGCCCGGCGTGGTACCAGCCCTCGTAAACGCCGTCCATCACATGACAGTTGTTGCAGGTGGTGGGGTCGTTTCCCAGGTAGGTGATGAACTCGGTGGTGTACATGCCCACACCCAGGACAGCCACTATCGCGACGAGTCCGATTATCAGGGGAATTTTCATCGTTCTCCTTCTGGTTTGAGGGGATGCCACTCAGATTATTTTAATCTATTATCCTGCAAAGGCATTGACTTTTGTTATCTAAATTGTGAAATCTGGGACCTGATTTGCGTTTTTCCCGGCAGACAGCAGGCAGGATAAAAAAAACATGCAGATCCTTGAACCTGCATGTTTGTGTTTATCGTCGACTCTCCCGGCTTACTGC
>CAYPJS010000029.1:0-12509 GCA_964411135.1 uncultured Anaerolinea sp. | reverse complement strand
GTGATCGGGTTGACCGAGATCGAGACCTGGGCAGGCGCCAATGCCGTCAATGCCCTGGTGAGTGCCCTCAATACTGCCGTGGGTGCTGAAACGTACGCTGCTGTAGCCGACCCGGCCGGTTTCCCCTATGAACGTGACGTGATCAAAGTGGCTCTGATCTACAAGACTGCCAGCGTAACGCCGTTGGGAGCCTCCATGGTGGACGCGGACGCCATTTACTCCCGCCCGCCGGTAGCCCAGACCTTCAAAGCTAACGCTGGTAACGATGTCTTTTCGGTGGTGGTCAACCACCTGAAATCCAAGGGTTCCTGCCCGGATCCTGATGTAGATCCTGATAACCTCGATACCGGTCAGGGCTGCTGGAATGCGCTGCGCATACAGCAGGCTACCCAACTGCTGACCTTCATCGAGACCATCCAAACAAATACATCCGACCCGGACGTGCTGGTGATCGGCGACTTGAACGCTTACGGCGAAGAGGACCCGGTGGATGTGCTAACCGGCGGTGGACTGATCAATTTGATGGCGGTCAACGTACCTGCCGTGGAGCGCTACAGCTATGTCTTTGACGGGCAGGCAGGCTACCTGGACCACGCCCTGGCAACCAGCGCACTGGCAGAACAGGTGACCGACTCGGCTTTCTGGCACATCAACGCCGACGAGCCGTCGCACATCGACTACAACACCGAGTATAAAGACCCCGATCTTTATGCCGCGCACTTCTTCCGCGGCTCCGACCACGATCCGGTGCTGGTAGGGCTGAATCTTGAAACCCCGCAGGCCAGCCTGACTTCGACAGATTACCCGACAGTGCAGTGGGCGGGTGAAACGGATGAGTTTAACCTGCGGGTACAAAACCCAACCGGCAGCCAGATCATAAACGGCGGGGTAATCCAGTTCCGTATCACGGACACTCTGCTGGCGGATATCACGCAATTCGAGGCCTACCCCCTCGGGCTGGCATGGATGGCGGTGCACCTCGAGCAGGATGGACCGGACGTGGCGGGTTATTTGACCGCGCCGTACAACGTTCCCATGAACCCGGGGTATGATGAGACCATCGCACTGCGCTGGACCTTTGCTAAGCCAGGCGTACACAGTGTCACGTTCACCCTGGTGGACATTGCCCCCGAGCTGGATGAGACCCGCGCCAGCCTGGCCTGGGACCTGTCGGTGGGAATGAAGGTGTTCCTGCCCATTATCGGGCGGTAAGGAAGCAAGGAAACATAACCTACTCCCCCGAATGTCAATGTTTTCGGGGGAGATTTTTTCCACACGGAAGGATTGATCGGGGGATCGGAGCTGTTAAGTTGGCGATAGCTGTGACTTAACTCGGTCAAGCGTTCACTTTGGCTACACCCACAACCTGTGATTCTGAGGGAGCAATTCGACCGCCTTGCGTTTATCCCGGGAACCGGCGGCAAGCAGCCATCGTCTACACCTTAATATTGATAAGGAGTGTGAAGAAATGGAAAAAATCTATAAAGCTGCCATCGCCAGTTTGATCGTCGCCGCCGTGGTGATTCTTGCCGGATGCACGCCCGCGGCCGGCCAAACGGCCGTACCGACGGTTGGGCCTGTTGAACCAATAACCACGCCCACCGACCAGGGCATCACGGAACCCGCCATTCCCGTGCCCATGGACAGCGTGATCGAAGCCCTGATTGAAAAAGCCAAATCCGACCTGGCTGAGAGGTTGTCCATAACAGTGGACGAGATCGACCTGCTGGAAGTGTCCACCGTGACCTGGCCCGACTCGAGCCTGGGCTGCCCGCAGGATGGCATGGCTTACGCGCAGGTCCTCACGCCAGGCTATCTGCTGCGCATGTCTTACGATGCAAAAGAATACACCTACCATGCCGGGCAGGATTCGGATCCGTTCTACTGCGAGAATCCATCGCAGCCGCTGCCCGGTTCATCCTCCAGCTACTAAAGGCCCCCGCAAAAATGCTTCGCATGCTTGGTGGGTGCCGGTTTTGCACCCACCAAGGCGACTAAGGCGTTGCAGCACCTCGGGTATGTTACTGCCGATCCAACCCTGTTCCGGCCGGCCTCCGACCGGGCCAGTGGTTTGACTGAAGGTCTCCACGCAAAGCTTGTTCGGGCCGGTCTCTGACCGAGCCCGCGATTGGACCGAAGGTCTCCAGATCTCACCTGAAGGACACGGTCCCGCTCGCTGCTTGCGGGGCTATCAAGATCGTTCCCTACAGGAACCATGCGCTCGGTCTAGGACCCGACCGGCATCTCCTGGTAAATCTGAATCAGGTTTCCGCAGGTGTCATCGAACACGGCGATGCTGACCGGGCCCATGGGTGTGGGCGGAATGTTGAACTTGACCCCCAGCCCGGTCAACCGCTCATATTCCCTCTGTAAATCCTCGACCGCGAAGGCGGTATACGGAATGCCCTGGCTTACTAAAAATTCTTTATACGTGCGCGTTGCGGCTTTGTCACTCGGCTCGAGCACCAATTCAACGCCATCCGGAGCTTCCGGCGATACCACCGTCAACCACCGAAACTCTCCGACAGGTACATCCATTTTCTTTACAAATCCCAGCACGCGGGTGTAAAAATCCAACGCCTGCGCCTGATCATTCACTGAGATACTGGATAGTTTGATTCTCATGAAAATCTCCTTTCCTGCTGTTTTGTAATATAAGACTATTTTAGTCAACATATTATAAACCAGCGGATCCACCAGCCAGGTTGCGCAAACCCATGCTATTGGGTAGAAATCGCTGCCCATGGCTCCAACTCGGCTTGTATTTTTGCTACAATCAGGGCATCCATTTCCAACCGCCAGGGGAGGATGCCATGGCTGAACCTTTGACCAACCTCGAGATTTACCCGCTCACCCCGGAACGCTGGCATGACTTTGAAGTCCTCTTCGGACCGCACGGTGCATACAGCGGCTGCTGGTGTATGTGGTGGCGCCTGCCGCGCAAGGAATTTAGCGCCAAACAGGGCGAGGGCAATCGGCTGGGGCTCAAAGCGCTGGTGGATGGCGGCAGCCCGACCGGCCTGCTGGCTTACCTCGACGGTGTGCCCTCCGGCTGGATCGCGGTGGCGCCGCGCGAGGATTTCGCCTCGCTGGAACGCTCGACGGTCCTCAAGCGCATCGACGCCCAGCCGGTCTGGTCGATCGTGTGTTTTTACATCGGGCGCAAAGCCCGCCGTCGTGGACTAATGTCCGCGCTGATCCAGGCAGCCGTCGATTTTGCAGCCGCCCACGGTGCAACCATGGTCGAAGCCTATCCCATGATTACCGGCGAGAACGCGGCACCAGTCAGTACCTTTATGGGAAATTTAGATGCCTTCCTCAAAGCCGGTTTCATCGAGGTGGCACGGCCCAAACCGAAACGCCCAATCCTGCGCCGGGTGATCGCGGCGTCAGCCTGACGCTTCGCAAGGCAAGTGTTACAATCACGTCAGGTTTAGGAAGGATTAACCACGAAGGGCACGAAGAACACAAAGAAGAGCTTTAAATAAAACCCGTTTTTTTCCCTTAATGGTGGTTTCACTGGATTTGAACCCAATAAACCACAATAGGCACAAAGATCACGCAAAGATAGTTTACTGAAAATACTTATTGTTTTTCCTTGGTATCCTTAGTGTACTTCGTGGTTAACTCATTCAATGCGAGGCGCCTCATGACCGATCTTCTCTACCAGACTGACAGCTACCTGAAGGAATTCGACGCCGTCGTGACGGCTGTGGACGCCGATGCCCGTACCGTGCTGCTCGACCGCAGCGCTTTCTACCCGGGCGGCGGCGGTCAGCCGGCTGACGCTGGCGTACTGACTGCCGGCGGCATTTCCTGGCCAGTGCTGCGCGCTAAAAAGGGACCCGAGGGCGTCTGGCACTTGCTGGGCGGCGAAACACCCCTGCCGGATTCCGGCACTAGCGTCCACGGTCAGATCGACTGGGAGCGCCGCTATCAATTGATGCGCACCCACAGCGCGCTGCACATCCTGTGCGGTGTGGTCTTCCGCGACTACAGCGCCCAGGTCACCGGCGGCGATATGGAACCGCTCAAGGGGCGCATGGATTTCGAGTTCGAGAACCTCAGCAAAGAGCTGGTAGGGGTCATCGAGGAGGCAGTCAACCGCGAGGTGCAGGCCGCTCATGAAGTTCGTGTGCGCATCCTGCCGCGTGAGGAGGCGTTCGCCATCCCCGACCTGATCCGTACCAAGATCAACCTGCTGCCGCCTGAAATCCAGGAGATACGCACAGTCGAACTGGTGGGGCTGGACCTGCAGGCGGACGGCGGCACACATGTCGCCAACACCCGCGAGGTCGGCCGAATTCATGTGACGGATTACAAAAGCAAAGGGAAAATTAACAAACGTATCTACATCGAAATGGATTGAAATTTAAGATCCGAAAAGGAAAAATATGCCTGCTATAACCATTCTGATCATTCTGCTGGTTTTGCTGATCTTCCTGATTGCCTTTATCCTCGTGCGCACCAGTCCGTTTCTGCGGCCGAGCGAGCCGGTTGAACCGGTTGAACTGAAGGAAGTCGACCCCGACTTCGTCGCCAACCACCTGGCTGAGGCGGTACGCTGCGCGACCATCTCACGCAGCGAGGTCGAGACCACCGACCTGGCGCCTTTCCGTGAGCTTCGGCGGGTGCTGGAGTCGCAATATCCGCGTGTACATGCTACCCTGGAGCGCGAGATTGTCTCGGACGCCTCGCTGCTCTACTCGTGGCGCGGCACCAACCTGGAACTTCCGCCTGTGCTCTTCTGCGCACACCTGGATGTCGTGCCGGCTGACCCGGGTACATTGGATCAATGGGAGCACGAGCCATTCTCCGGTATGATCGCGGATGATTACATCTGGGGACGCGGCACCTTCGATATCAAATGTCAGGTAATCGCGCTGCTGGAAGCTGCCGAACTTCTGATCGCGAACAACTTCCGGCCCGAACGCAGCATCTACTTCGCGTTTGGGCAGGACGAGGAAATCGGCGGCACAAAAGGCGCGGCACGAATTGCGGCAATTCTGGCGGAACGCGGCGAACATCTAGAGGCTGTGCTGGACGAAGGCGGCGGCATCATGGAAGGCACCATTCCCGGCTGCGACAGTCCGGTGGCGCTGATCGGCATCGCTGAAAAGGGCTCGCTTTCCCTGCGCATCAAAGCGGCGGCAGAGCCGGGTCACTCGGCCATGCCGGGCAAGACAACCGCCATTGGAATTCTGGCACAGGCCATCTCGCGCGTGGAAGCCAACCCGCTGCCCGCCCGTCTGGACTTCCTGCGCATTGTATACAGCGCGCTGGGGGCAGCCGTCAAACCGGTCTATCAGGCTGCCTTTGCCAACTCCTGGCTGTTCGGCGGGCTGCTCAAGCGAAGATTGAGCGCCGATCCGACCACCAACGCCTCCATCCGCACCACCACTGCCGTCACCATGGTGAGCGGCGGTATCAAATCCAACCTGCTGCCCGCCAGTGCCGAGGCGCTGGTCAACTTCCGGCTGCTGCCCGGTGACTCGGTCGAGGATATCGCCGAATATACCCGTCTGGTGATCAATGACCCGCGTGTGACGGTCGAGGTCGACCCACTGGATGCCCGCGAGGCGTCCGCGTTGACGTCCCCCTCGGGCGAGGCCTTCCAGAGCATGGCAACCGCGATCCGACAGGTTTACCCCGGCGCAGAGGTGGCTCCTTACCTGGTTCTGGGTGCTACAGATGCCCACCATTACGCAGATTTGAGCGACCAGGTCATGCGCTTTACGCCGCTGCTCACCACCCGGGACGATATGAAGCGCATGCACGGCATCAATGAGCGGGTACACGTCGGTAAGCTGGCGCGCATGGTGCAGTTCTACATGCACCTGTTCGACGTCTGGGCCGGCGGCGAGTTGAAACCTGCATCCCAGCCTGAATCCGTAGATTGAGCATCCGGATGGAGTCTCCCACCCCCGCATCCAAAACCGGCCGGTTCCGCTACTCGGCTGTCTGGCTGGCACTCACCATTGTCGTCATCGCGCTGGGTACAGCCTTCGGTCCCACTGAACGCACCCTGGGCGAGAACCTGCGTCTGGTCATCCTGCACGGCGCCTGGGTCTGGACCGGGAAATTCGTCTTTGCGGCCGCCGCCCTAGCCGGGCTGCTCGGCCTGATCCTGACGCGGTCTTTCTGGCCGCGCCTTTCGCTGGTACTGGGACGCACCGGCCTGCTTTTCTGGTTGACCTACCTGCCCATGTCGCTGATCGTGCAGATGCAGAACTGGGGCGGCATTTTTTGGGATGAACCGCGCTGGCGCATCCCGTTCACCTTTGGCGTGGTGGGCCTGCTGCTTCAATTGGGACTGTGGGTTATCAACCAGCCGCGCCTGACCAGTCTGGCCAACCTGGCCTTTGGCGTGGTGCTGTGGGGTCAGCTGGGCGGCATCACCAACGTCCTGCACCCTGACTCGCCTGTCTTCGGCTCCGAGTCGACTGCCATCCCGCTCTTTTTTATTCTGCTGACGGTTCTGACCCTCCTGGCTGCCGCCCAAATTACCTGGCTGCTCTACCGCAGCTTGCAGCACCGCGCATGAATGAGGAAAAACGCGTCACTGGCCTGCACCTGGCAATATTCACCCTGACGCGTACGGTGCTGAATACCAGCTTCCGCATGGTTTATCCGTTTCTGAGTACCTTTCAGAGCGGATTGGGGATGTCACTGGGAACTTTCTCGCTGCTTTTCACGCTGCGCTCGCTGCTTGGTCTGGTGGGTCCTCTGGCAGCTCCGCTGGCTGACCGGCGCGGACGCAGGCTGGGGATTTTGACCGGGTTGGCGGTATTTGTTTTGGGAGCATTGCTGGTCTTTTTATGGCCGTCAGTGGTTACCTTCTTCGCGGCTGTACTGGTGATGTCGCTTGGCTACCTGGTCTTTCTGCCGTCGGTGCAGGCCTACATCAGCGACCGGGTGCCGTATGACCGCCGCGGACGCGCCATGGGCTTGACCGAACTCAGCTGGTCGCTGGCTTTCATCCTTGGGGTGCCAGCCGTGGGATGGCTGCTGGAAAAAACCGGCTCCTGGACCTCCCCCTTTCCGCTGCTGGCGCTGCTCGGTGCGGCGGGATTTACAGCCATTTTGCTGCTGGTTCCTGCCGATCGACCGTCTCAAGCCCAGGCGGCTGCCGGCGCCAATAACGGCGGGCTGCGCAAAGCCCTTACGGTACCGGCAGTATTATTCGGTCTGGGTATGTGCCTGATGATGAACCTGGGCAATGAGACGGTCACACTGGTGTTTGGCCTTTGGCTTGAGGATGCCTTCGGACTCAAACTGGCAGCCCTGGGGGCAGCTTCGGCGGTGCTGGGTATTGCAGAACTGGGCGGTGAGGGCATTTCTGCCGGTCTGGTTGACCGACTTGGCAAGGAGTGGTCGGTGCGGGCGGGTCTGCTGATCAACTCGCTGGCGGCAATTGCGCTGATCTTTTCCAGCGGGGCGGTCTGGAGTGCCATGCTGGCGCTTTTTGTCTTCTATCTGAGCTATGAATTCAGCCTGGTCAGTTCGCTGCCGCTGTTGAGCGAAACCCTGCCGGAATTCCGTGCCACCGTCATGGCCAGCGCAGTCGCCCGCTTTTCTATTGGGCGTGCGCTTGGTGCCTTGGTCGGCCCGCTGCTCTTCTCAACCTGGAGTTTCCCGGTGAATGCTGCTGCTGCAGTATTCGTTAACCTGGTCGCCATCTTTTTTTTGAGCCGCCTGAAGCTTGCCCATCGCACAACCGAAGCGGCCCTTTTGCCGTAAATGGATTGACCAGTAGTTTGCCCCTTAAGGCATCCACCCGGCACCGTTCTGAAGATTTATGCTGTTCACAGGAGGAATATATGGCTGACGTACTTGATCAATTAAGTGAAGCCTTTGTCTGTGCCCGCTGCCATCAAAAAGGCGGCGTCACTCAGAAGCTGGCCATGTCCGGCACCGGCATTTCGCGCCTGCTCGAAATCCAACCCTACCGCTATGCTTTCGTCTCCTGCAAAAACTGCGGCTACACCGAGGTGTTCAACCTGGATATCCTGCGCGGCCGCAACGACCTGGGAAGCTTGCTGGACGTGATCTTCATGGATTGATGGTGTCGGGACAGGCAGAGTAGAGGCGCGCACAGTCTGGAGACCGGCAAACAGATTCAAACCGCCGCAGGCGGCGTAGGGGCGTGCAGTGCTCGTCCGCCAAATGTTGTGGGGAGCACTCAGGTCTACCCACGATTATTGAAATATCGAGACCGGTCCGCAACAGAAGACATCTTAATCTGTAATCTAAACAGATCCTTCGCCTGCGGCTCAGGATGACAATGGTCGGGGATACCGATCTGAATGGTTACCTCAATTTTTGCGGCGGGCGCAGCCGGCCTTGCTCGACCGTCTGCGGGAACTCGCTGCGCAGCGGGGATTGCTGATTCCAGTCCATCAAGTCGTCTACAAAGCGCTGCAAGCCGGCTGCCAGTGCCAGCGGCTGCTCCATCGGCAGCAGGTGCCCAGCCTCCCGGATAAGCTCCAGCCGCGAGATGGGCAGCGCAGCAGACAATACCTCGGACTGCGCTGGCGGAGTAAGCCGGTCGCCGCTGCCGCAGGCTACGTAAGCCGGCGTATTGATGCCTGGAAGCTTGCCAAAAAGATCAAATCGGCTGCAGGCCAGCCAGTCGGAATACAGGACGCCCGGGCGCGCAGAGGCAAATTCCTGCATGCCGGCGCCGGTGGCTGTGGCAGGCGTGGCAGGGCTGATCAGACCGTCCTGGAGCATGCGTAACCCGGCTGTCGCCATGGCCGGGCTGCTCAAGTATTCGACCAGCCCCGGAGGCAGCTTGAAATTGGCTCCAGCCGAGATCACCCCGATGCCAATCACATGCTGCGGGAAGTCCAGCGCCAGCTGCAGGGCGATCGCGCCGCCCATGGAATGCCCGATAAATGCCGCCTGGAAGATCCCCTGGGCCGCCAGGAACTCGATCACCGCAGCGGTGTAATCGCTGATAGACTGACAGCCGACGCCGCTCGAACGTCCGTGCCCGGGTAAATCCAGTGCAATGACGGTCTGTCCGCTCAGGCGGCGGATTGCTGCGGGCCAAATTAAATGACTGCTGCCCGCTCCATGGATCAGGATTACGGGCTTGCGCGGTGCCTCTCCCCCTTCATAAATCGAATAATAAAATCCAGCCTTTAAAGGCATTCGTTACCTGGTGCTGCTTTGATGTGGAGAGGTGGGAATCTGTCCTTTGTCCAAGCGACAGGTCATTTTATTGTAGCAGGGTTTTTTAGCATTCGCTCAAATTTCTAAAGATTACCGGAAAAATTCGAGCCCGGGACTTTCAGCTGTTTTCATCGTAGGCACGCTGCAGCCAGCCCAGTACCTCATCGTCCAGTTCCTCCAGGGCTTTCAGGCTGATCTGCACCGGCATGGACTCGTGAATATGGGAGGTGGTCAGCCTGCCGCCGGGGGCAAGCCCCTCGATCCGCAGTGCAACATCCAGGCGCGTACGGGTGGTGGGCTGGATGCGGGCAAAGGTACGGCGCGGTGTGACCAGCGAAGTATAGGTTTTGCGCGCCTGGACCGACACCTCGCCCAGGGTTGAGGCTGCAGCCAGGACCGCATCGTAGATGGGGCGCAGAGCCGGGCGGTCGGTAAACTGGTTACTGATCAGATCCTCGGCAGCTGTCACCAGATAGTCGGGGTAGCCGAAGCGCTCCATCACCAGCAGGGATTGGGCATAACCTGTCACTCCCTGCGCTGCCAGCCAGCCGCGCAGACTTTTTTCATCCGCGTATCCGGTTTCGCGCACGCGCCGGTTCCAGACATCCAAACTCTCTCCGCTGCGCTCCTCCAGCAGGCGCAGCATCATGTCCCTCATCTCCTGCCAGTCTCGCAGTTCAGCCATTTTTTTCTCCCATTTATTTATTGGAAACTCAATCCCGCCCCAGGCTGCCGGGTCAACATCCTGGATGGATTGGGAAAAAGTCCAGCGGTGCCCCGCCAAATCTTCAGCGGTGTACTGCCGTTCCCCGTAGGGATAATCCTGCAGCGGGTTCAGCACGCGTGCGCCAAGGGCCTGGCTGTGCGCGTAATGCGCAGCCGCGTCCGGCACGCGCACCAGGGTTGACACCGACGCAGGCTGAGCTGACGGTCCGGTAACAACCACATCCTCGCCGCCGAAGTTGAGTTGGAAGCGGTGGCTGCCGATCTGCAGCCGTTTGGAGAAGCCGAAAACGCGGCAAAGCCACTCGGCAGCCTCGAGCACGTCCGGGTAGGGGATTTCGGGGATAATGACACTGGCTGGCATGGAACGGTTCTTCATCATACGGGACCCTCTGGTCTGAAAAGCGAACCTGTAAGCAAAAAGGGGCGCGTTGAACCTCAATTATATACAATTTTAGTAAACATAATCCCGCCGGATGCTGGATGTGCTGGACGTGAAAAAGTCAGGCAGCCAGCAACGAGCTGGGTGTAAAATCCGTTAAAGGAATAACCCCCTGCAGCGAACACGCGGATGCGTATTGTGTCCGTCTGGATTTGGACGGCCCTCCACCGGCTGGCGCAGGGTGGGAACGGAGGGAGTTCCCATGAGGAAAAATAACAATTGAGTGAAATATGCAAAAAACCTTTCTACTAGCGATTTCGATTGCCCTGTTGATCGGGCTGCTAACCGCCTGCGCACCTGATTCGGGAAAGGCGGGTATTTTCGAGGATGACGCCCGCATCGCCGAAGCAGGCGATACCTTTTCCTACGCCATCCGTAACGCGCCGACCACCGGTGAAAACCAGCTCGACCTGACCTACACAAAGTTCTCGGGCATGGAAACCATCTGGACGCTGACGGCTGCCTCCGAGAGCCTGGCGGCTTTTGAGTATTCGTCCAAGGTCAAAAGCGGGGATTTTAAAGTGGTGCTGATCGATCCAGAAGGGCGGGTAAGCGTACTGGTGAACGGCAGCATGGACGGCAGCCAGTCCTTTCGCCTCAGCCCGGGTGAGTCCCGCGTGAAGGTGGTGGGGCGCAAGGCGGACGGGCAGATCAAGATCACCCTCAGCCTGGACGCGGATGCCGTATTGGAACGGGTGGATGAGGACGATTAAGAAGCGCTGGATTTGCGGTACAGCCCAACATGGGTTTGTGCGTTAAACGAGCGCGACCCAAATATTGGCCTTGCAGGACATCTCAACGGCTTTGCAGACGCCGTGCAGAGTCGTACCAAAACCCAATCGGGTCACGGCAGAGTCCAGGGTGGCGGTCAGTGTGACTTCGCCCTCACCCAGAAAACTTGACCTGCACACCACGCGCCCCACAGACCGGCGCTGAATGGAATGTCCGTATTCCCGAAAGAACCAGCGCCTGCCGGTCAACACCTGCGGAGATTTCCACAATGGTGTGCGGTCTTCCAACTTGCACCCGCTACCGGTGATCTGATTCTCGAGAATCTCCCCCTGACGCTCAACACCGGGATCACCCCCGATGCGAATACGGGTAACCCGTTGAATATCGATGCCCACCGCCCGGAAAACAAAGGCTCCCAGAGGACTTTCCAGCTGATGCGGCAGCGCATAATAATAACTGGTCGGCAAAGAGGCGGTCGTCCCCGGGACGGCAGCGCCCACTTCCTCAGGACCGTTCAGCTCGATCCAAAAATGAGCCATGCGCATTGGGCGGACAACGATGAGGTGGTCCAGCGTGCAGCGCTCACATTCCTGAACCATCAGAAGCAGCAGCGCCTGTCCATTGGGGTAAACGCGGACATCGTAATGAACCGGAACCGCTTTGCGGGCGGTAGCTAAATCAATCGGGAATTCAGCGAACAATTCCCGGCAGCGTGTCATGGTCATCTTACTGAGCAGCCCACCCGGTTTTGGGATGCCTGAGATAGAATTCGGCTCCGCGGGCATGGGTCCCTTCCTTTCCGGATGAATTGCCCAAACTGATGCTGCGGGTTCAGGGGCAGAAAAACCTGCAGCACTGTATCCTCCCTTCATCATACGATTTTTCCCCTCGGTTAAGATTAAAACGGAAATTGGCGGTATCCGGAAACCTCCTCTATAATTGTCGCAGGTGACTTTATGACAGCAGGCTTCTGGTGGGTCCTCCTTTCGCTGGCACTCTACGGCGCGCTGCACTCGCTGCTGGCGTCGCGGCGCTTCAAGGCGGGGCTGGTGCGCCGTTACGGTCCAGCCGCCATGCGCTGGCACCGCTTCGCCTTCTCACTGCTGGGTGGGCTGACCTTGGTGCCGACTCTGGCGCTGGCCTGGCTGCTGCCCGACCGCACCATCTACGCGGTGCCGTACCCCTGGTCCTCCTGGCTGCGCCTGCTGCAGCTGATGGGGCTGCTGGGTGTGGCGTACGGCGTGCTGCAGACCGGTTTCTTCAACTTCATCGGGCTGGACCGCGTGCTCAGCGCGGCTGCCGTGCAGCGACCGCCGCGGCTGGTGACGGGCGGGCTCTACCGCTGGGTGCGCCACCCGCTGTACAGCTTTGCCATGCTGCTGCTGTGGGCCAACCCGACCCTCAGCTGGAACAGCCTGGCGCTCAACCTGGGGGT
>CAYPJS010000028.1:0-2025 GCA_964411135.1 uncultured Anaerolinea sp. | reverse complement strand
GCGGAAGCCACAGCATTTGCAGAGAGAATGGCACGCCAAAATAGATCATCAGCCCGATCATGATCACGAACGAAAAGGCAAAATCGACCAGGCCAGCCGCTACCGCCGACGAAGGGATGATCAGGCGCGGCAAATAGATCTTGGTTAGCAGGTTCGAGTTGGCTACCAGGCTGATGCTGGCGCGCTGCAGCGCACCTTGAAAGAACTGCCATGGCAGCAAACCGGCAAAGGTAAAAATGGGATACCAGCTTTCCGGGATACCAGCATCGGGTTTTACATCCAGAAACTGATTGAAAATCACAGTAAAGACCACCATGGTCACAATCGGCTGCAGGATTGCCCAGCCGATACCCAGCACCGCCTGCTTGTAGCGCACTTTAATATCGCGCCAGGTGAGGAAGTACACCAGCTCGCGGTACAGCCACAGGTCGCGCAGGTTCAACGCCAGCCAGCCGCGCGGCGGTCGGATATAGGTAACCGATGTATCGGAGCGATCCGCCATAGGTCCTTTCTTCGATCCGGCAGTCTTCAACCGACCGGAATCAGTGGTCGTCATGCCTTAGTGCGCTGTGCTCTGTACCAATCAATGGTACGGCGCAGCCCTTCCTCAAAAGATACACTTGCCTTGAAACCAAAATACTTTTCAGCCCGGGTGGTATCTAGACCACGGCGCGGCTGCCCGTTGGGCTTGCTGGTATTCCACACCAGTTTGCCGTCGTAGCCGGTGAGCCGCTGGATCAATTCAGCCAGGTGCTTGATGCTGATCTCATAGCCCGAGCCCAGGTTGACCGGATCCGAACCGTTGTAGCGTTCCGTCGCCAGCAGGATCCCCTCAGCCGCGTCCTCGACATACAGGAACTCGCGCGTGGGCGAGCCGTCCCCCCACACCTCTACCTCGCTGACGCCGGCATCCTTAGCCTCAAGGAACTTGCGGATCAGCGCAGGGATGACATGCGAGGACTCCAGGTCAAAGTTGTCGCGCGGGCCGTACAGGTTGACTGGCAGCAGGAAGATGGCGTTGAATCCGTACTGCTGGCGGTAAGCCTGAGCCTGCACCAGCTGCATCTTTTTCGCTAGCCCGTAAGGCGCGTTGGTCTCTTCGGGGTAACCGTTCCAGATATCGTCCTCTTTAAACGGCACCGGCGTGAACTTGGGGTAAGCACAGACCGTGCCGAGTGCGGTGTATTTTTCCACACCGCGCTTCCATGACTGGTGCATCAGCTCGGTGCTCATCATCAGGTTATCGTAGAAGAATTCAGCAGGGTGCAGCCGGTTCGCGCCAATGCCGCCCACATGCGCCGCCAGGTGGATGACCACATCCGGTCTAGCGTCGTCCAGCATGCGCTGAATATCCTGCGGATCGACCAGGTTGTACTGCTCAATGCGCGGGATGAAGACCTCTTTAGCGCCGCGCTGCTGCAGTTTTTCAGTAACGAAAGAGCCCAGGAATCCGGCGCCGCCGGTCAGGCATACCCGGCGTTCTTTCCAAAAATTATTGTCAGTCATCAGATTTAGCCTGCTCCTCTGTTTCCAGGAATACTTTCAGGTCGCGCACCACCAGGCGCGGCGCATGCGAATCTTCGACAATCGTCAGCCCCTGCTCCAGGCAGGTCAGCCGGCAGACCTCCGCCACATCCCCCGCCCCAACCAGCTGGATGGTCGTGTGACCCTTCTCACGTACTTCACTGATCGCCTCCATTGCCCGGCCGCGCACCAGGCGGTAGAGGTTGAAGGAATTCTGGATGTAATCGATGGTAAGGCGGGCGCGCAGCGCAAGACCGTCAGCGGTGATGATATAACGCAATTTACGGCGTTCAGCACGCCGTACTTTGACATACCCCTTGGCCACCAGGCGCTTGAGGTGCCAGTTGATGGTACCGACTGCCACCCCTAATTGCGAAGCCAGCGAAGCCTGGGTCGCGTCGGGATCTTTCTCGATGCGTTCAAGGATGATGAGGTCGCGGCTGGTTTCAGGAGGAATGGTCATCATAGTCAATATTCAGTTGTTGAATTATAAACGCGGGC
>CAYPJS010000027.1:0-6970 GCA_964411135.1 uncultured Anaerolinea sp. | reverse complement strand
AACGACCTGACCCGGGTCTCTCCGGCTGACTTTCCGGGCGGCGTGGAGGGGCGGCGCACGCTTGGCCGGGCTCTGCTGCTGGAAGCCCGCGCCAGCGCCCAACTTGAGTCGCACGACCAGGCCATCCCGCGCTTTCTCAAGGCGCTGGAGTGTTTCGTGCCCGCCGAGGACGATGCGCTGATCGCGGCTACACTGAACGGCCTGGGCAGCTGCTACCTGGTGATTGGCGCTTACCCCGAGGCGCTGCAGCACCTGCTGCACGCGCTCAACCTGTACCGCGAGCTGGGGGATACCACCGGGGAGTCGGCGACCCTGTCGAATGTGGGCCGGCTTTACCTGCTGCTGGACGATGCCCCCAAGGCGCTGGCGCACCTGGAGCAGGCGCTCGACCTGGCCCAGCGCACCAGCGACCGCCGCCTGGAGGCGGAGGTGCACGACAATCTGTGTAACGCGCTGCGCATGGTGGGCAAGAACCGCACGGCAGGCGCGCACGGTCTGCGCTCGGTTGAAATCTACCAGGAACTCGGGTTCCACCCGGGCGAGGCGGAAGCCCTCAGCTCGGTCGGCGACCTGTACCTTGAGATGGGGGATTACACGCAGGCGCTCAACTTTCTGCAGCTCACCGCCGAGGTGTCGCAGAAGCTGGGCCGGCGGCAGGAGGTGGCGCGCGCGCTGCGCCGCATCGGCACGCTGCACCTGCGCGAGGGGCGCATCGAGATGGCCTTTGGCTACCTGGAGCGCGCACTCGAAGCCGCCAAAGAGGCGGACGCCAAGCGCGAGTATGCCAAGTGTCACTCCGCGCTCACCGAAGTGTATAAAAAGCTGGGGGACTTTCAGCGCGCGCTGCAGCATTTCGAGGAGTATTACAAGTGCGAGCGAATCCTGTTCGACGAAGAATCCGACCGCCGCCTCAAGACCATCGAGATCATTCACCAGGTCGAGAACACCCGCAAGGACTCTGAGATTCACCAGCTGCGCAACGTGGAGCTGCAGCAGGAGATCGAGGAACGCAAGCGGGCGCAATCGGCGCTGGAACGCCTGGCCACCATCGATACCCTGACCGGGCTGGCCAACCGCCGCTACTTCCTGGAGACGGCTGAACGCGCCTTTTACCAGGCGCAGCGCTATAACCGGCCGCTGTCGGTGGTCATGATCGACGTGGACAACTTCAAGCATATCAATGACAACTTTGGCCACGCCACCGGCGATCAGGTGCTGCGGGCTGTGGCGCGGCGCATGCAGTCCGTGCTGCGCCGGTCAGACATCCTGGGGCGCTACGGCGGCGACGAGTTTGTGGTGCTGCTGCCCGAGACCGGGCAGGAGGGCGCGCGCCGCATGACCGAACGGCTGCGTGCGGCGGTGGCTATGGCTGCCGCCACCGAGAACCTGCCCGAACTGGATGTGCCCGTCAGCCTGAGCATTGGGGTGGCCAGCAGCGTGCACCTGGGCAGCGTCACCCTGGACAATTTGCTGCAGTACGCCGACAAGGCGCTGTACACGTCCAAGCAGGCCGGGCGCGATTGCGTCACAGCCTACGACACCGATTTACTGTAGGGCTGTGACCAGCCGGGGCCGCCGCAGACCGGTTCAAATCCGTTGCATTAATCCATTGTTTTGTCACTATAATGGATTCATACGCAAGGAGGAGGTCTCATGTCTGAAAGATCCTGTTGTAAATTCCCGTATGGCGCCTTTGGGGCGCTCATCGGTTTTCTGGCGGGCGTGCTGGCCTTTATCCTGTGCAGCCGGCGCAAACCTTCAATTGACCCGCCCGCTGTTAAGTCAGCGCCCAGCCCCGCCATCCTGCTGCCAGAGGTGCTGCCTGGCGGCATTCTGCCCCCGCCCGAAGACCTGACCGTGATCGAAGGCATCGGGATTAAGGTGGCGGCGGTGCTCAACGCATCCGGCATCCGGCGCTACCAGGAACTGGGCAACACCACACCGGCAGAGATCAAAGCGCTGCTGGCGGCAGCCGGAAACCGCATCTCCAATCCGTCAACCTGGCCCGAGCAAGCCCGGCTGGCAGCAGCCGGAAAATGGGATGAATTGGCAGCCTTGCAGTCCACGCTGCTTGGCGGCAGGCGTGTATAAAACATAAAAACCTGCGAGAAAACCCTAATAAGGGCAACTACGTATAAAAATACTTTACAAAATACGTAGTGTTACGGATGTCAAACCAAACTTAAACTGCTAATATGAATATAGTCTGGAAAGGGGAGAAAACTTCCGGAAATTAATACGACATTGCAGCAATCATTGTTGGATCAAAGGGATGCGATGATCCGGCGGTTCGAACCATCTAAAATGGTCGCCAAGCCTGGGGAAAAGGCTGAACCGTCGGGGAGCAAGTGGCGAAACCGGCCCTCATAGGGTCGGTTTTTCATTAAGGGAGGGTTACTATAGGCTAACCGATATCTAACCACTTTCTAACCGCTTGCGCTGAATTCCACTTTCAAAGACCCCATTCACAGAACTAATACCTCAATCGAACTGAACCAAAACCTGAGCAAAGGATGACTCTGACATAAAAATACAAAACTGCTTGTCTCGATGATCCATAAACGCGGCGGGAGGGAACACACAGCCGCACCCGCAGCGAATCAGAAATACTTTAAGGGGTGGTGAAATGAAACCAAAAACATATCGATGGCTCAGTCGGGGATACCGGGTCGTAAGTATCATCATGATACTCGCCATGGCCCTGGCCCCCACGATGCGAGTCAATGCGTACACGTATACGGATAAACCGGATTATCAACCAGGGGAAATTGTTACGATTCTGGGAGATAACTCCGATGGCGCCGGATATATCCCTGGCGCCACACTCAAAGTGTACGTCTACGGACCGGATGCGCCGGATCCACTGCTGGATTACAATGCCGACTGTACCGCGGAGGTTAGCGCGGAAGGCACCTGGTCCTGCCAGGTGACCTTATCAGCTGATCCGGCAATCGCCGTTGGTACTTACACCTATGACGTGTTCCAGATCGTTGAGAGCGCTGAAGTATTTGTGGAAAGCGGCGCTTTCACGGATGCCGCACCGCCTTCAATTCAACAACTCTGGCAGTGCGATCCGCCATCTATTTGGGATCCCAGCACCTACACCTGCGTGTCGGATGGTCCGACGGGCTGGGTTTCAGGCAATAATGACGGTCCGCTGTATGAGGGCGACACAGTTCCGTACCGGACCCGGCTGCAGAACCTCATAAGTGGAAACCATTACACCATAACAATTGGTTGGGATACCACTAAGGACGGCAAACACGCGCTGGATTACTTAAAAACCTTCAACGCCACCATGACCAATGCAGATCCATGTATATCGTTGGTCGGGCTTCCAGCAGGTTTGTGTTCTGGAACTCCAAGTACCTGGGGAATTCCTGCTGACACATTTATGCAATCCGATCCGGAATGGATTACCAACGGAGGTGTCCAGGATCCCGGTGTATTCACCATGTTTGGTGGGGATATCACGGGTGTAAGTGAATATAACACCCCGGCGTCCTACGACGGAAATACCGCTACATCAATCACGATTTCCTTTACCGCGGCTTCGACAGATATCGTACTGGCCTGGGGAGGTCACATCGGCGAACGCGCCGATTGGGGCATGGATAATTCGGCTGTCTTCATTACCGGATCGCCGTATCACATGCATATTGATGCCTGGTATGATATTACGAATGTTAAATCCCTGAATGTTGGTGAAATGGACCGCAGCCTGAGCGCTGAGGCGGTGATTTACCCGGCACATGTCACCGTGATTAAAGAGGCGGACCCGCAAGGCGCAACCCCCTTCCCCTTCACCGGTGGGCTTGGTGATTTTAGCCTGATCGATGATGGGACATCAACGGATAGGCAAACCTTCGAAGTAAAAACTTTCGGCGATTTTGCCATCACGGAATTAGTACCATCCTACTGGCAGCTGGATAATATCGTCTGTGTCGATTCAACCGGCGAACCGGTTATTGACGTTGCAGGCGCGACCGCGACGGTCAATATCCTCGAGGCGGATGAAATCACCTGCACCTTCTACGATTCACTCCAGGCAGGCGACATCACCATCATCAAACAAACCGACCCGGATGGAAGCACGCAGATCTTTGACTTTACCGCTTCCTATGATGCGGATGGTTTCTCGCTGAGCGATGGACAATCGAACTTCAGTGGGCCGTTGAATCCGGGTACGTACAGCGTCGCTGAAGTTGTGCCGGCCGGCTGGAGCCTGGCAAATGCCACATGTTCCGATGGCAGTTCTCCTGCATCGATTGGTTTAGGTGCAGGCGAGCATATCACCTGTACGTTCACGAACAATCGGTTGGCGATGGACCTTACGGTCGATAAGACTGTTACTGCGTCAAAAGACCGATTGTATAAATGGCTGATCGATAAGAGCGTGGACGACACGCGGATCGAGATTGCCGAGGGTGGGACAGCCACCTTCAACTACAGTGTGAAGGTGACACCTGACGGCTACACCGACAGCGACTTTGTGCTCGGTGGAACGATTACCGTTTCCAACCCGAATGATTGGGTGGATATCACCCTTTTAAGCATTAGCGATACGCTGGACCAGGGCGGCAGCTGCAGCATAACCGAGGGAGCGCCTTACATCGTACCGAAAGGTGGTTCTCTGGTGCTGCATTACACCTGCACAACGGACGGGACCACTACCGAGAATACTGTAAATATCACCTGGGATAAAACTCTATATCGGACGCCCAATGGATCGGCATCTGATAAAGCTGCTGTAAGTTTCGGGTTAGACCAGGAGACCAACAAGACGATCACCGTCATTGATGACAAAACCGACCCAGTGAATCCAGTAACTCTAGGGACCTGGGACTGGGCAGGTGGCGAGCACACCTTCACCTACTCGTTGGAGAAAGCTGGTGTAGGCGGGAAGTGCACGGACTACAACAACAAAGCTGAGATCGTCGAGACCAAGCAGTCTGACACACAGAAAGTAACGGTGTGTGTCGGTTTGGATCTGACGGTGAGCAAGACAGCCGCCGGGACCTTTGACCGGACGTACCACTGGCTGATCGACAAGAGCGTGGATGACACGTTGATCGAGATCGCCGCGGGCGGACTGGCGAAGTTTAACTACACTGTAAAGGTCACCCCGAACGGCTACACGGACAGCGGGTGGGTGCTGGGCGGAAAGATCACCGTGACGAACCCGAACGAATGGGAAGACATCACGGCGGATGTGACAGACACGTTTGCGGGCGGTGGTGTGTGCACAGTGACAGGCGGAGAAGATGTAGTTGTACCGGCTGGGAAATCGGTCGAGCTGGATTACAGCTGTATTTTCGCTGGCGAGCCTGGGTACACGGGCAAGAACACAGCCACAGCGGTCTGGGACGCAGCCAAGTACTTCACGCCAACTGGCACAGCCAGTGGGCAAGCTGATGTAGTGCTTGGGCTGAAGGGTGAGACGAACCGGACGATTACAGTGGTGGATGACAAGACGGATCCGCTGAATCCGGTAACACTGGGAACTCCTGACTACTATACAGGGCCATTCGAGTACACCTACTCGTTGGAGAAAGCTGGTGTAGGCGGGAAGTGCACGGACTACAACAACAAAGCTGAGATCGTCGAGACCAAGCAGTCTGACACGCAGAAAGTAACGGTGTGTGTCGGTTTGGATCTGACGGTGAGCAAGACAGCCGCTGCCACCTTCGACCGTACTTACCTGTGGGACATCAGCAAAGCAGCCGACAAGACTTCGGTCACCATCATGATCGGCGAGTCCTGGACCTTCCACTACACAGTGGGTGTCTGGCAGACCGGCATAGTGGACAGCAACTGGGCGATGAGCGGCAAGATCACCGTGGCAAACCCGAACGATTGGGAAGACATTACAGCCGATATAACGGATGTTTATGGCGGCGGTGGTGACTGCACGGTAACCGGCGGTGAGGATGTGGTTGTACCTGCTGGTGGATCAGTCGAGCTGAATTACAGCTGTACTTTCGCAGCCAAGCCAGCTTACACCGGCACCAATACCGCCACAGCAACCTGGACTAAGGCACTGTACTTCACACCGAATGGAACGGCCAATGGAACTGCAGCGGTTACCTTTACCCAGGTCGGTTCGACCAACAAGACCATCCATGTCACCGATACGTACGCTGGCGACCTTGGCACTGTAAACGCAACGGATGCGATGCCGTGGGCTTCAGCTTCCTTCACTTACGATCGAGAGATCTTCGGCGAAGCTGGCCTCTGCACTGATTACGACAACACAGCGACGATCACTGAGACGGGGCAGTCTGCGGATGAAACGGTTACGGTTTGCGTCCAGTACTGGGCCTTCACACCTGGCTTCTGGAAGAACCACACCGAAGAACCGCGGAATGCCTGGAAGTACACAGCCTATGACACCGGTGATACTTTAGGTGAGGTATTCCCGGCTCTGGTCGGGGCTTCCTTCACCTACAAGGCTTCCACCAGGTCTTATGCGTCCCTGACACTTCTGCAGGCACTCAGCTTGAAGGGCGGCACTGATTTGGCAGGCGCGATGGAGATCCTGCTGCGGGCTGCCACGGCTGCTCTGCTGAATGCTTCCTTCCACGAGGAGATGCATGGTACGGTAGAAGGCTACTATCCATTTACGACGGCTGAGATCATTGCCCTGGTAAATACACAAATCACCAGTGGTGATCGGGCATCGATCCTTGCGCTGGCGTACGAGTTGGATGGCTACAATAACGGCGACCACTACATCGAATGGTGGTGGGAACCGGGAGAGTTCCTGCCATAACACTTAATAACCCAAACCTGATGCTAAATCATGGCATCGGAACCTGAAAACGAATGGGGGGCGGGTCACCCCGCCCTCCATTCAGTTAATTATTGCTATACTAAGCTTAATGGGAGGTGGATCATGTTAGGGAGGATTCTTAGTGTAACGATGCTGGCGGCTGCCTTTCTGTGGGCATCCATCCAGCCTGTCTCAGCC
>CAYPJS010000026.1:0-24769 GCA_964411135.1 uncultured Anaerolinea sp. | reverse complement strand
GTCACATCCCAGTAGCGCACCAGTGCGGCTTCCAGGGTGTTTTCGTCCAGTGCAAAGACCTGCACGCGCTGGTTCCAGGTATCGGTGATAAATATTTCATCCTGCGAGTTGATGGCAATACCGACCTGCTCGTCAAATTGGCCAGGGTCAAAACCCGCCAACCCGAACTGGGCGATAAAGCCACCATTTTGGTCGAAGATCACAACCCGTTTATTACCGGTATCGGTTACGTACAGGCGACCGACCGAGTCAAATGCGAGGTCCCGCGGACCCCAGAAAGCTTCTGGAGCCTCAGCCTGCCCAAAGTAACCCCACATCGTGATAAACGTGCCTTCGGGACTGAATTTTTGAATGCGGTGGTTCCAGGTGTCAGTAACATAGACCGAGCCATCTGGGCCGACCGCTATTCCCCACGGCTCATAGAAAGTGCCGCCGGGTGCATTTCCATCTGCCAGGTTGGCGAATGATCCCCAGGAACGAATTAACTGCCCTTCAGCGCTGAATTGCTGGATGCGGTTGTTGCGCGAATCTGCTACGTACATTGTGCCGTCAGCAGCAAAAGCAATGCCGCGCGGCGCCTGCAGTTGTCCCGGCTCAGAACCGGATGCCCCTACGATCTGGTCGGGTTGCAGATCGATCATACCCGCCAGGTATGGATTAATTTCTTCCTCAGACTGGATCTCCGGTGAGGCGCCGTAATTCCAGATTTGGGCGATGACATCCTTCCGCACATACATCCGCAGTTGTTGAGACGGGTTCCAGTTAGCAAGGGTAAGGTCTGTGCGGCCAGTAACTTGAGCGTATTCGGTGTAATCCCGATTCAGCCATATCTGGAACAATGCAGAGCGCATCGGAGCTGAACTGAGAGCATCCCAGATGCGCTGCCAGGTCAGGTTGTAATAGTCTTGCATGGGCCACCACAGCCGGTTATAGGTAAAGTATTCATAATCACCACGGGTGATCGAGTCAATCTTGCCCCAGTTGGGTGAACCGGCAATGATAATCGGGCTTTGTGTTAAATCCCGGGTCGGGCTGTCGCCAAACCAGCGCTTATTCGGATAATGCCTGAAATACCACCAGAATGGATAGTTCGCATCACCGTCGTAGGCAACAGCCATGTCGAGCCCTCCGGTAGTTCGCCGTGAGATCTCCTCGACCTGTGCGAGGATCTCTTTTGGCCCGCGGGCTGCATGTGCAAAAACCAGAAATTCCTGCGCGGTGTCATATTTGACGAAAGATGCAGTATAGGCTGTTCGTGCAGTTAATACAGCCATAATGGCAGTTAGAACCACCACAGCCATCTTGAAAATCTCAGCCGTAGTCCAATGGGCCAACATTTTTAGGATGCCCCAGGCAGAAAGCCCCAGTGCAGCAGCAGAAAAAATAAAGACACTGGTTGATTTCAATTGATCGAGGGTGTTCCCCTGAAAAGGCGGCTGGGTGCCGAAAAGCGCTCCCATCACACCACCCAGGCTGGTAATGAAAATTGGCAGCAGCAGGAGCGCTACCCACCCGCGGTGATCTTTCAGGCGTTTCCAGGGCGCACGATCCACCAGCCATCCAAAACCCCAGCCAGCTGTTAATAGCAGCGGGGCCGCTATGTGTACGGTCAGCCAAGGCATTCGTTCACCTGCAGCTGTGTAAGCAAATAATGCAGAAATTGACCAGAAAACCAGCAAAGCCAAAACAGGCAATTGCTTGTGTTGGACGAAGATCACCGGTTCTGGTGAAATCTCTGTCACGGATGGGTCAATTTCGCCTTCAAGGCTGCTTGCAACTTCTGTTTGATCGACAGACTCCTCGGTATCATCGGAAAAATCCGGGATTATGTCTTCCTCAGGGGTTTTTTCTAATCCATCGAGAGTGTTTGCGGGGCTATCGGAGGGGATTTGGGTCCATTTGTTATATTTACTGCCAAAATAGATTGCCAGAATACTGCCGAAAACTGCAATATATTCGTAAATTGGGATCTGGATCAGGAAGTAATAATAAAAAGGCTGCTCGCCGCGGTAAACCGATTGCTGTGAAAGCCAGTAACCCAGTCCGCCGATGATGCCGGTGAAGAACCCGAAGCCATTGGTAAAGAACGTCGTGTAAAAAACGGTGAATATGGCATAAAAAACCGTAAAATTCGTCAGCCATAATCGCGGTTTCCACTTGAGCCCAATCCAGGCTGCGATACCAGTGATAATTACCAGAAAGATCGCCGAACGGATAATGCCTGGCTGTGTGTAATCCAGCGGATTCCAATCAGTCCCTAATAGCGACCCAACCATCTTGATGGGAAACGCCGTCAATTGCGGCAAAATCAATGTCCCTGAAAGAATGAGCAGGTCGAAGGAGCGTTCCTGTTTGAGCGCGTTCCAACCGATCGAACGCAGCAACACTACAATTGCGAAAAAAAGCAGAATCCCCGCCAGGATGACCCCTGCACCTTCGGCAATTTTGATCCAGCCGACTGTCTCTACAACCACGCCTGTTTCTGAAGAATCTGGGGCTGCGGCTGTGGCACGGTTGGCGATGGCATTCCAGGCTGCCAGCCCTAAGGTAAACACGAGGACGATCAACCCACTCGATAAGGACATCAAAAAGGCGCTGCGGGATTTAGGCTGAGGCCAGTTTGCCCGGGCGATCCGCTCCATGAAGATAAATGCCAAAAACAACAGTAGTTGGGCGGCATAAATATATGAGGTCTCTTTGGTAGCAAAATGCAGGGCTGTCGCGATGGCTAAGGCATAGAGCGAAATTGGTTTGCCGTCATGCAGATATTTTAGGATTGCCCACAAAGTGACGACCGCATACAGGGCAACAAAAGCTTCGTTCCGTGTATAACGTCCGTAAAACAGCAGGTACGGTGAAATTGTAAAAAGGAACCCGCCGATCAGCGAACCGACTCTGCCGAGGTATTTCCGGAAGGCGAATGTGACGAAAATGATTGTTGCCAGGCTGAAGAGCGCAGCCGGAATGCGGGATGTAAAATCAGAATCCCCAAATAAAAAATAGGACAATGCTAGCAGATGGAATTGGATCGGTCCGTGCGTAATCGGATTGTGCTCGTATCCAATCCCCGAATACAAATCGAATGAGGGAATTACATGATTAACCTCATCGTGGCTCATCACCCTCTCGCCAAGAATGGCAAAACGACTGACAATTGCCAGAATCAGCAAGATGGTTATGAGTAAAGATTCAATTCGGAATTGGGGGAGAGAGTTAAAGACAGGCCGGTCTAACCACGAGGTCGCTTCAGGGGAATTTGCGGTATTGTCCATAGGGTCGTTGTATGCTCGCAATGAGTTTTCTAAAAATAGTGTATTTGACTATACTTTAAAGGAGATAATCTGACAAGGTTTGTTGCTTCCTGGCAGAAACCGCCGTCTGTCGAAGTTGACACGGCTCTGAGCCGCCCCTATACTGAACGCATTCTCCGCGAAAATTTATTCCGAGGTGCTCTATTGTCCAAAACTGCCCGCTACGCTATGTTCGCACTCCTTTATTTTGCTCAAGGTGCCGTATTAAGCTACTTTACCGCATTGAACTCCATTTATCTCCTGGGATTTGATTTGACCATGAGTCAGATTGGCCTGATTGGCACGATTGGTTTGATTCCCCTGGTGCTGAAGATTTTTCTGGGGATGTTGAGTGACCGTATTAATTTGTTCAAATGGGGGCACCGAAAACCCTACATCATCTTTGGACTGCTCATCCAAGCGGCCTGTTTGTTGTTGGTACCGCTTCTTAATCCATCACGTCAGTACTGGTTGTTTGCCGGGCTGGCTTTCCTTTTAATGACCGGGATGGCCCTCTACGATACTGCAACGGATGGTCTGGCGTTGGATACCACGCCGCTGGACGAGAAAGGTGCAATCCAGGGATTTATGGTGGGCGGTCGGGCGCTCGGAGTTGTGTTAATTTCGGGTGTCATCGGCCTATTGGTTGAAAACACATCATGGTTGATGGCTTTCGTCCTGCTGGCTGTTCTCAGCCTGATCCCGCTCCCCTTGGTTCTGCAAGTGCATGAGGCGGCCCGTAACAAGGAGCACACCTTTGAGTGGAAAGCCTTTGATGCTTTCAAGGCCTGGCCTTTGATCGCACTCGGACTCGTCGGGGTAATTTACTCGCTCGTGATCAACGGAGCCAACCAGATCGTCAATCCTTACCTGACCGAACGATTTGGCATCAATATAAGCACCGCCGGCTTGGTGACAACCGTATGGGGTATTGGCGTGGTGGCAGGATCGGTGGCAGGAGGAAAGCTAACCGATAAATGGGGGCAAAACCAGTCCGTTTGGCGTGCCATGCTGCTCTCATTTGTTAGTATTTTGTTTCTGGCTTTTACCACCCAGAGTTGGTTGATCTGGCCTTTGGTAGGTTTATTTGGCCTGGCTTACGGATTCTATGAGACCGTCTACTTTGCGGTCGCGATGGATCGCACCGATCCTCGGATAGCCGCATCGATGTTTTCGATTTTGATGGCTGTGGCCAACATTGGCACTGGAATAGGATTAGGGCTTTCCGGTAGCCTGGTGGACGGCGTCGGTTTTCCGCTTACCTTTGGGATCCTGGCTGGCCTTAATCTGCTTGCCATTCCGCTCCTGCCGGCAATTTTTGGCCGGCGAAAGCGGATCACTGCCGTATTGGAGCCCTAGTAAACTAGTGCTTCTGGATATTTAGTAGAATTAACTTTGAGGATAAATATGAACATGGAGCCTGAAAACACACACATCCCTGTCCCGTTTCCAAATTCTTACTGGGTCCTGCCCGGGCGGATATTGGCTGGTGAATACCCGGGAGATCCCGAACCCAGTCGCGCCCGGCGCAAGTTGGTAAATATGCTCCAATCTGGTATCCAGGTTTTTATCGATCTCACTCATCCAATGGACGGGTTAGCGCCTTACCACGCAATTGTCTCCCGGGAGGCAGAAGATCTTGGCCTGGAGGTCGACATTCATCCTTTCCCGATAGAAGATTATGGAATCCCGGCACCTCTTGAGATGAAAGCCATTCTCGATAAAATTGATGAGTCGGTAGCTGGAGAGAGGCGGGTTTATGTTCACTGTTGGGGCGGCATCGGCAGGACAGGGACCGTGGTTGGGTGTTTCCTGGTCCGGCATGGGTTGGACGGCGAAGAAGCATTGAAAAAACTGGCTGATATGAGGAAAGCAACCCCCAAGTATTGGCGGGAGGCTCCAGAGTCGGATGAACAAAAAAACATGGTACGTGAATGGCGCTCAGGCCGGTGACTCCGCCCTGAAAATTATTAGCCGGGAGGGTCCAGTATGGCGGAGATTAAAATCCTCGAATTTGATCCTGACCACATCGATCTAGCGCTGGCTTTATGGAAATCCTGCGAGGGTATAGGATTATCCGCGGCGGATGAACCTTCAAGGATTCGCGGTTACCTCTCGCGTAATCCGGGCATAAGTTTCACTGCCTGGCAAGGGGCAAATCTGGTCGGGGCAGTACTATGCGGTCATGACGGAAGGCGGGGTTTTCTGCATCATTTGGCGGTACATCCTGAATACCGTGGACGTGGGATCGGGAAGCTCCTGGTTGAGAGATGCCATGGAGCATTGCACCAGGAAGGAATTGATAAGGTGCATATCTTTGTCTATGCCAAAAACCTGAAGGCCCTTAAGTTCTGGAAAGCTCAGAGCTATATCCCGCGAGATGAGCTTGTGCTCCTTTCGGCTAATATCCCTGGTATTGAGAACTAAAGCTACCTTTTGATCTTCATTTGCCGTTGGACACACCTCAAAAGCCGGATCATATTGGCGCCGTCATACAGGGTAATGGGTTTCCCCTCAGCCCATCTGGATGCAGCCTGAGTAAAGGTGCCAGTGGTCATTAAAAAGCCGCGTTCAGCATTCTCATGGTGCATGCTGCCGTAAAGGTCGCGCAGGACCGGCTCGCCAATGCTGCCCCTCCAGCGTTTACATTGGACCACCCATTTTTCGCCTGATTTGTTGAAGACGATCAGATCGATGCCGTGATCCCCGCTGCGGCCAACTTTTTCGGTGTGAAACCCGAATTGCTCGAAGACAGCCGAGATTAATAACTCAAATTGTCTGGGCGGGATAATCTGGAGGTCCTCAATCTCACGAGCCTGTCGGATAAGCATCCGTTCAATTCGTGATTTTTTAATCGATGGGTAAGCCAGGTAAAAACCAAGCAGCATGCCGCAAGTTAAAAACAACACCGAGTTTAGCGGTTCCGGGATGAGCAGTGAATGGATATGATTTACCGCCAGGAGGATGCCCGGACCCAACCAAAGGACCCAGGCGATAAAGACACGGGTTAACCAGATCCGCAGGGAGAGGCGGGGTAGGTTGAACCCGAACAACCCTGGCAGCCAGCCCGCGATGATGATTATTGGCCAGAAAGAATACATGAAGCGAAGGAAGGACACAATGCCACCTGGATTTAGAACATTTGTTATAATAATACCACGCGTCCAGCTCGTTCACGCGGTTCACAAATATGCAAGGATGCATTTAAACCCGGCGGATTTCACTATAATGAAAAAGTAGTTGTGGTCAGCTTTCTGACATTTAGCTTTGTTAATATTTATTTTCATTTCAAGAGGAACCAACCTTAGTGCTATCTGAAGAGGGGGAGAGAGGTCGCTTGAAATACCGGACTTCCATTCGATGAGCAACAATCCTGCACGGTATCCACGGTCTGCAGAGCCCAGAACTGAGCTCGCGTCTTCTACCATCCATTAATATTGATTTTTTGCAGCCCTATGTCTGACTACTTAATGTCCAACGAAACTTTTTTTCAGCCGGAAGTTAGTCCGCCGGCGACGCCCTTCAATATTTTCCTGTTCATTTTTAATAAATCGGAAGCAGAAGAGTTGGCGGGGCAGTTGAATTATTACGGATATCAGACAAAAATATTTACAGACCATACTGTATTAAATAAATCCCTCAGAATGACCACCCCCAAAGCCATGGTGGTCGTTCTAGAAAATGGCCATGTCGATTTCAAGGACCTGCACAACCTGACGCGCCTGGCTACCCGCCAGGCTAACCCTGTACCGCTATTAGTAGTCGCAAAGGATGACAGTATTGGAGTCCGGTTGAAAGCAGTCCAGGCTGGTGCCTCGGCTTTTTTCTCTTACCCAGTGGATGCCGGCGCTTTGGTTGTAGCCGTGGATGAGTTTTCCAATCCTGAACAGCGTGTCCCGTATCGGATCATGATTGTTGGAGAGACGATATCTCAGGCAAGTTATTACGCCATGCATATCGAGCGGGTCGGGATGCAGACCCGCATCGTAACGGACCTGCCCACTCTGTTCCAACCCCTGGTTGAATTCAACCCGGATTTGATCCTGATGGAGCGTTCCCTTCCAGAATGTTCCGGGTATGAGCTCGCCCAGGTAATTCACCAAATGGATAATTTTGTATCGGTGCCTGTGGTGTACCTTTCCTCGGAAAATGGCGAGGACGGGAAGCTGGAGTCTTCGGCATTAGGGGGAGACTATTTACTGACGAAACCGGTCAATCCTAATCACCTGGTAGCGGTTGTGACTTCAAGAGTGCAGCGCTATAGAAAATTACGTATGATGATGATTAATGACGGTTTGACGGGCTTATTGAACCATACGACAACCAAGGAACGGCTGGATAACGAAATCCTCAGGGCATCCCGCGAAAAAAAGCAGCTTGCATATGCCATGATCGATCTGGATGATTTCAAGCAGCTCAATGACATGTATGGTCACGGCACTGGTGACCGGGTTTTGAAAAGTTTTGCCCGTTTATTCAAGCAGCGTTTACGCCGCACGGATCTCGTGGGGCGCAATGGCGGAGACGAGTTTGCGGTAATTATGCCGAACACCTCTGCGGATGAAGCTGCCTCTGTGATGGATCATCTGCGGGAGGGATTTGCCAATGTCCATCATCGGACAGCAGATGCGACCTTCTCGTTAACTTTTAGCTGCGGTGTAGCTGCTTTCCCGGAATACGATTCAGCCAAGGAACTTGCTCAGGCGGCCGATAAGGCGATGTATCAGGCTAAAAGGCGAGGCCGTAATCGGGTGATCACGGCCAGACACATCGACGAACAGCAAATTTTGACCAACCTCAAAGAATAACTATGGGGTAAGGACCGGATGTTATTCAGATTTACTGGTCAGGGGGACTTCAACGATGATCTTGATGGCATTTTCCTCGACCGAAATGGACTTGAAAACAGCCTTTTCCTGAATCGCTCCGACCTCACGGACGAGGGAGTCCGTTAAGGTCTGATTTATTTGACTCAACAGGCTATCCGAGTTTTCAATTCCCGGAGCATTAAGTTCCGTTACCTCTATTCTCGGCAAATCATCGACTACACCAAAGGCGATCTGCATATGACCCTGGGTGAAATTGTTTTCCGATATTTCGTAGGTGCCGTCAACGCGGACGGAATCCGGTACGATGAAATCAATATGGTTGATGGTGACATTGGGCTGGTCTGGACTGGCTGCTGTAATAATTCCCTGCACACCTTCCACCAGGCGGGTGACTGCTTTTTCGTCCAACGTAATAGGAATGGTTAATGTTCCTTTTGACAAACTCATGTTGCAGGCACCCAAAGAGAAGAGCAGGAGCAAACCAGTCAAAATTGATAAACGGCTTAATTTCATAAAGCGAGCCCTCCGGTTGTATCAGGAAATATAACATAATTCGTCCTAATTTATAATTTTCATTACACAGGTGCCGAAAGGTATTTTCGACGGAAAATTGTGCCTAAAATAGATTTAGCAGCCGCGCAGCACTCTCGTAGAGAGCGGGCTTAAATAAAAAAGAGGATGTCGGGTTCATCCTCATTGTGTGTTGGTGGTCGCGCAGCACTCTCGCAGAGAGCGGGCTTAAACAAAAAAGAGGATGTCGGGTTCATCCTCATTGTCTGTCGGGGCGGGCGGA
Source organism: uncultured Anaerolinea sp. (assembly GCA_964411135.1). GTDB lineage: Bacteria > Chloroflexota > Anaerolineae > Anaerolineales > Anaerolineaceae > Bellilinea. Next base: position 15,857 of record CAYPJS010000026.1, on the reverse strand, counting down.
TTTGAACCGCCGACCTCACGGACCCGAACCGTGCACTCTAACCGGGCTGAGCCACGCCCCGAACGCTGGTCATTATACCCCAGGTGGGTTATCTTTGGCAAGATTCGGTGTAGATACCGAATAAGTGTAAACGCCGCAAGAATTGGGATCGGGCAACTTGGTTTATAATTCCCCGGGTACCAATTTCTAACCAGGCTCAAAATTGATAAGCAATCATAAATCATTGGTATTAATAAAAGGGATCCAGGGAGTAATGGGGAACAGGACATCCATTCAACTTTTCCAGCAATCAGGCCGTTTGATCGCTTTAATGGTGGTTGTTTTTCTGGTTAGCTGTTCTCCCTCGTTGGCGTCTTCAAACTCGGTACCTACACTAACCGCATCGAATTCGACTCCTACGATCCTTTCAGTTGATCCTGCTGCTGCCATCGTAACATCCACGATAACCGCTACTACAAAGGTAACTGCAACCGCAACTGCGACCGTCATTGAACCGACAGCGGCCCCTTCCACCACACCCACCAATCTGCCAACCCTGGCTCCGCCGCCTGGATTCAATACAGACACACTGTATGACAATGTCCTGCCGGTGACTTATTTAGAAGATACCTGCATGGTTTATTCTCAGCGCTGGAATGTTGCCAATGCCGCCCCAGGCACGGTTGTGGTACCGGTGATGTTCCATGGGGTTACCAAACGGCCGCCTTCTGCAGGCGACAATATCTCTGTCAGTGCCGATTATTTCAAAGCCAGTATGAAGAAAGCCAGAGACCTGGGATTTGAAACAATCACCATCCAGCAGTTGGTGGATTTCTTGCATCACAACGCCTATATTCCACCCCGCTCGCTGCTGTTGATCATAGATGATCGGCGGCTGGGGACGGTCAAGGAACACTTTTTACCGATCCTGGAAGAATACGATTGGCATTTGACCATGGCTTATATCACAGGGGTAATAAACGAACAGGAATGGTCCCAGCTCAAAGAAGTTCTGGAGACAGGGCGTGTTGAGGTGCAGGCGCATGGTTTTATGCACAACGGAGAAACCTACATTACCAAGTGGACCTCTGAAGAAATCATCCGACAGGAACTGTTTTCCCCCCTTCAGGCTTTCGATGAACATGCCGTGCAGGAACCCCTCGCATTTATTTGGCCAGGAGGAAATTTCAACCAAATCTCTGTGGATCTGGCCCAGGAAGCGGGCTATCAGGTTGGTTTCACTGTCTTTGCGCGCGGACCGATAATGCATAACTGGATACCATTAGGCGAACCCGAACGCGAGATGAAAAATCCGCTAATCGTGCTGCCGCGTTATTGGAGCACCACACTGTACAGGAACCTTGATTATGCAGTTGAAATCGGAAAATCAGCCCAGGCACAGGCAGAAGCTCAAAAATTCCAGGAAATTGAATGGTTTCAGGCTAACTGTACTGGCTATCCACCGATGTCATTCCCCCTCACACCTGATGAAACGGAGGTGCATGACCGATGGTAAATGATCTATGCCCCTTCTGCAGAATACTGAATGGAGAATTACAAACCACGATCCTCTATCGCGACGAACTGGTGACCGCCTTCCCGGATTACTCGCCAATTGCCCCCGTACATTTATTGATCGTCCCAAACAAGCACCTGGAATCAGTCAACGCGTTGACACCGGCAGATGAGCCGATCCTGGGTAGAATGTTGACCGTTGCCAACAAACTGGCAGCCGAACACGGTGTCAGTAAAAGCGGTTACCGATTGGTTGTAAACACCGGTCCGAATGCCCGTCAATCGGTCATGCACCTCCACATGCATTTAATCGGGGGTGCGCTTCTTCCAGCCAGGCTTGGCAACCAGGATTTCTGATATGAAGCGGCGCACGATTAAACTCCTTTTCGGTTTGTCAGCAATCCTGTTAATGAGGTGTGTACAACCTGCTCCTCAATCGGAATTATGGCGGGCAGGAAGGTCAGACACCTCCTCATTGTCGGTTGAAGGTGCCGCCACACCGCAATCAGCAACGTTTCTCCCCCCCACCAGGGCACCAGGCGAACTCCAAAGTTCGCCTACCCCCGACGCCCCGCACATACTCCCCACGACCCGTGTCAGTGAAGATGCTTATACGCTTCAACCCGGGGATACACTGGGCAAGGTGGCAAATAAATTCCAGGTCAGCCTGGAAGAACTGGTTAGTGCGAACCAAATAAGCAATCCGAACCTGGTGCAGGTCGGACAGCAGATCCTCATCCCAGTTCCCTCTCCGCAGGCAGGCGGACCATCCTTTAAGATTATCCCGGATTCCGAGTTAGTCTTTGGCCCGGCGAGTTCGACGCTGGATGTATTCTCCTTTATCAAGGATGCCGGCGGTTATTTGAGTACTTATCGTGAGGAGATAAACAGCCAGACCTATACCGGCGCCGAGATTATTTTGAAGGTAGCGCGTGAATATTCTGTAAACCCAAGGCTGCTTCTAGCGATCCTGGAATATCAGAGCCAGTGGTTGACGGATATAACCCCTGCTGATGAGACTCTTGAATATCCATTAAGGTATTTTGATGCAGAGCGGTCTTATTTAAACCGCCAACTTTCATGGGCAGCAAATGAGCTCAACCGTGGATATTACCTTTGGAAAGTTGGGGGGATGTCACACTTTTCGCTTTCTGATAATGGGATGGTTCCGGCCAACCCTACAATCAACGCCGGGACTGCGGGGGTACAAGCGCTTATGGCCAAATTGACCACCCGTCCTGAATGGGATGAGGCTGTAAGCGAAATGGGGGTGTACCGCACTTACCAACAGTTTTTCGGGTCTCCCTTTGATTTACGGATTGAGCCGCTGTTCCCTGCGGATCTAACCCAACCTGAAATGCAATTACCGTTTGAAGAAGGTGAAACCTGGTCCTTCACTGGCGGTCCTCATGCCGGCTGGGGCGACGGATCCGGTTGGGCCGCAATCGATTTCGCTCCACCAGGTGGCGGGAAGGGCTGTATCATCAGCGATGCGTGGGTGACTGCGGTATCCGATGGACCGGTGATCCGTTCTGAACTGGGTGTTGTGGTGCAGGATCTGGACGGAGATGGACTGGAGCAGACCGGCTGGACCGTTTTATACCTGCATATCTCATCTTCCGGACGCGTCCAAAATGGGACCAACCTGAAAGCTGGCGACCCGATAGGGCATCCTTCCTGTGAGGGCGGGGTCTCTAATGGTACGCATGTCCACCTGGCCCGCCGCTACAACGGCGAATGGATTTCTGCAGACGGCAGCCTGCCATTCGTTCTGGATGGGTGGGTGTCTCAGGGGACCGGTGTAGAATATAATGGAACATTAAATCGAAATGATGCTGTTGTTGAGGCCTGGGATCGGCTTGTACCCCAAAATCAAATCTCACGGTAGAAAAATCGGGACGGCGCTTGTCCTTATCGCCTGGCTTTTCTCAACCATTGCCTGTTCTCAAGGCTATGTGTCTAATTTTGATTTAACAGCAACGGCTTTGTTTTCGAACGGTGGAGTGGGTGGTGGAGATCCCCAATTAGAAACTCCAACGGCTGATGCAGCCACCCCGGAAAATACCCTCGAACCGGTACTTGCCACCACTCAGGCAGCTGAAGAAACCGCCTCATCCACACCGCAAAACATCCAACCAACTTTAACTTCCACAAATACCACGCCGGTTCCTCCTATTCTTTATTACACGCAAGCCGGAGACACCCTGCCTGCTATTGCAGTACGTTTTGGCGTTGAGCAAGCTGACATTACCAGCAACGAACAGTTTAATGTGGCGGGTTTCATCCCTGCAGGAAAATTGCTGATCATCCCGAATGTACTGGGCGAAATCGGCCCGTCCGATCAAATGATTCCCGATTCGGAAATTGTCTTTTCTCCGTCGGCTATTGGGTTTGACATTGATTCAATTGTTAAGGATGCCGGTGGGTACATTTCGACGTATCGGGAATACATGGCCGATGGATGGACCAGCGGTGCAAATGTGGTCATGAAGGTTGCGATTGAAAATTCAATCAACCCCCGGCTGTTGTTGGCACTGGTTGAATACCAGGCTGGCTGGGTTTATGGTCAACCAGGCAACCTGGCATTGACTGACTACCCGATGGGATATGTTAACCGCGAGAAGAAGGGACTTTACAAGCAATTAAGTTGGGCGGTTCAGCAGCTTTCCATAGGATATTATGGCTGGCGAGAGGGCATTCTCACCAGTATCATCTTCAACAATGGCGATCAGATGCGGCTTTCTCCCTCTATCAATGCTGGCACTGCAGCCATCGAGTATTTATTTGCGGTTTTGAACACCCGGGATACCTGGACCAACGTCCTGTTCGGAAATGAAAATTTTGGCAGTCTTTACGATCGTATGTACGGGAATCCCTGGCTGCGAGCTCAGACCGTGGAACCACTGCTGCCAGTTAACCTCACCCAACCGGATCTTCAGCTGCCGTTCTTACCCGCACGGGTTTGGAGTTTTACCGGCGGTGCCCATTCAGCATGGGGGCCGAATGGTGCGCGGGCTGCCCTGGATTTTGCTCCGTCATCAATGGAATCGGGCTGCGTGGACTCAGATGATTGGATCGCATCTGTGGCAACTGGCCTTGTGGTGCGCTCTGCCAATGGGGTGGTCGTAATTGATCTGGATGGGGATGGGTATGAACAAACCGGATGGGCAGTGATGTACCTGCATGTCAAAAGTCAGGGCAGGGTTGCCCTGGGAGCCTGGGTCGAAAAAGGGACTTTAATTGGACATCCTTCCTGTGAGGGCGGTGTTGCAACAGGCACCCACGTCCACATTGCCCGTAAGTACAACGGAGAATGGGTTATGGCAGGCGGACCGCTGCCTTTCGTAATGGATGGTTGGGTCGCACAGGCCGGGGAAAAACCTTACGAAGGTACTTTGACACGTGACGGCGTCATTATCGAAGCCTGTACTTGCGGATCGTATGAAACACGGATCTTGCGCCCGCGAGAAAGCAATTGATCGAATGAAACGTGTAATTTTCAAAGCCCTGCTAATGATTTCGGGGTTTATCCTTATCATTCAATCAGCCTGTATTCCGCTGGATCAGACAACTCTTCCCCTTCCGGATGCCGTTGAGGAAGCACCTGCTCCTCCGACGCCTGATTCTCCCATTCCGACAGCCCTGCCGACCCGTGAACCCTTTCCGCCGGGAACCGTGGTCGAATATATTGCCCAGATGGGTGATACCCTGCCTGCTTTAGCGAAGCATTTTAATACAACGGAAGCTGAGATACGCAAGGCTAACCCGATCATCCCTGCCGACGCGACCACCATGCCGGCTGGATTTCCCATGCAGATCCCGATTTACTATCAACCGCAATGGGGCACTCCATATCAAATTCTACCGGACAGTCTATTCATCAATGGTCCCGCACAGCAGGATTTTGATGCGATCGAATATGTCGAAAGCCAGCCTGGGTGGTTGAAGGATTTCAAAGTTGCTCAGGCCGAAGGGCAGTTAAAAGGCGGGCAAATTGTCAACCATATCGCAGTCAACTACAGCCTCAGCCCAAGGTTGATCCTGGCAATCCTGGAGTATCAGCTTGGCGCATTGAGTTCGCCAAACGTTCCGGAAAGTATCGACCGGTACTCACTTGGCTACCGCAATAATAATTATATTGGGCTGCTGCGTCAGTTGACCTGGGCAGCGAACATTTTGAACAATGGGTATTACGGTTGGCGGACAGGCCGCCTGGATACATTCAATCATCTGGATGGCCTTACCGAACGTCCAGATCCCTGGCAGAATGCAGGTACGGTTGCGCTCCAATATTATTTTTCTAAAATATACCCGAACGATGCCTACAATTACGCTGTAAGCGGGGAAGGTGTTCACCAGACGTATTTCACGTTGTTTGGTGATCCATGGGCCAGTGTTACTCCGCATATCGAAGGCAGCCTCCGACAGCCGGAGTTTGCATTACCCTTTCTAGCTGGCAAGACCTGGGCATTTACAGGCGGTCCACATACGGCCTGGGGGAATGGTGATCCCATGTCTGCGCTCGACTTTGCACCTCCATCGGTGGTTGGGGGCTGTTCTGCCGCCGAGGATCCTGCGGTAGCCGTCGCTGACGGAGTGATCGTGCGCACGGGTGATGCTCTGGCGATTCTGGATACGGATGGTGATGGCGACGAACGCACTGGATGGGTCATCCTGTATCTACACCTGACCAATGAGTCCTTGCCAAAAATGGGAGACCTATTTAGAAAAGGTGATCCAATTGGCATGCCCTCCTGCGAAGGCGGATCGGCAACAGGTACGCATGTTCATATTGCCAGGAAGTACAACGGGGAGTGGATCCCAGCAGGTGGCGCGCTTGCTTTTAACATGGAAGGCTGGATCGCAGGTGAAGGCGAGAGTGCTTACGACGGTACTCTGACCAAACTTGGCCGGACTGTACGCGCCTGTGTTTGTTCCGACAATGAAAGCCAGCTTCAGGCGGCTTCGATTCAACAATAAAAAAAGGGCTCGCGTTTTCAGCGAGTCCTTTTTTGACCACCAATTATTCTTTAGCCGGTTCCAGCTCGTGGATGGTAATCCTATGGCCAAACGCCACATTGCCTTTCAATGTATTGATCACCGAACAGTATTTTTCTTCTGAGAGTTGGATCGCGCGCTGTACAGCATCATATTCGATGTTACGCCCGGTTACAACATACTCGATTGTCATCCCGGTGAACTTGCGAGGGTGGTCCATTGCCCGGTCGGCTGTAATATTCACCTCGAAGGCGGTTACGTCCTGGCGTTTTTTCTTCAGGATAGAGATGACATCCATGCCAGTACATCCGCCCACCGCCATGGCAAGTAATTCAGTCGGCCGCGCGGCAGAATCCTCACCGCCGCTTTCTTTTTTTGTGTCCATGGCTACCTCAAAACCAGAGTCAGCCACGCCTGTAAATTTCAGATTTTCAGTCCAAACAACTTTTGCTTTCACATCGCCTCCCAGATCAGTGTTGTACTCAGGCAACAGCCTGCAGCATTTTTTCCAGCAAATGGGTTTCTGGCACCGCCCCGACCACCTCAGACTTGCCGTCATTAATTACGGTGTGCGGCACCCCAGAAACATTATACTTCTCTGCCAATTCTCCAAATTCCATGGATTCGATCATTTCAGCTTCCACTAGCGGGCTTTCCATTGCCATTTGATGCGCCAGAACAACTGCCCGGGGGCAGTATGGGCAGGAAGGTGTAACAAATACCTGCAGCTTTATGGGCTCTTTTAATTCAGCCAGAGCTTTCCGAGTAGTTTCCGTCAGACCAGAGTCTCCTCCAGAAACAACCAGAATATCATTAATCAATGAAGTGAATTCGTGTCCGGCCGGGATTCCAGCCAGACGGATTCCGTAATCGATCAACTCTCCATTTTGTTTGGTACCCAGAATGACAAGTCCAGGGGTTTTATCCACGTTATAGGAATGTGCGATCGCGGCATCTTTATCGATGTCGTACGTTTGTACTTTTATTTTCTCGGATGCAAGCGATGCTACCTGTTCCACCAGATCCAGAGTGTCATCACAATAATCACAATTCCCTGTCGATTTACCAAAATAGACAAGTTCCACCGGGTTCTTTAAATCTTGAAATACTTCTTTCACCTGTGCTTTAATGCTGTCATCGATTAATTCTGTCATGTACATTCTCCGCAATTTTTGTCGCCCGTACAGGGTTTATTATCATTAATTATCAAGTAAAGCAGCCGCCTTCAACATAGTGGCAAACAGGGCACACCAGGTTTAGTAAACCGTCATAATCTAGTATTCCCTGTCCGCATTTTGGGCAGAGGCGGTTTGAGGATTGATATTCCCCAGGTTCAACAACCCTGCAAAATTCGTCCTGGCTTTTACACTCTGTACTCCCAGTCATCGAGTCCATCGTAAACCAACTTGTGGTTCTGAGAACTGGCCTTGTCCAACCCATTTGATGCACTTATCCCCCAAAATGGTGCATCGAAAAGCCTATCCGTTTAAATAATCTTCAAGGTGTAAGCGTTTAAACAAGCGAGATTTTACCTCATCGGGAATACATTCCCCCGGATCAGGCTCATGGTAAAGATCAATCGTTTTACGCATTGTGTTGACCACAATGGTGCAATTTTCACATTCACTCATGTGACGTTCCAATTCGTCGCAAAGTTCGGGAGTAAGTTCTCCGTCGATATACTCCGAAATGGTAGCAGCCAGACCGTTACAATGATGTTGTTTGCTCATTCGGAAGGTTTCTCCGTCATTTGTTCATAAAAGTAACTCGACAACTCATTTCGCAGTCGCAAGCGCGCTCGTAATAAGCGGGTTTTCACTGCCGTTTCCGTGAGCCCCAGAATTTCTGCAGTTTCCCGAATTGACAACCCTTCGATATCACGCAGCGTAAAGACCACCTTGAGAGTCTCCGGCAACGAATCCACAGCTATATCCATCCGTTTTCGAGATTCTGCAGAAAGCAGCTCGCTCTCCGGCAGGCAGCACCAGTCCGTTATAACCATGCCCGCAGCCGGCTCATCCTCATCGGGATCTTCCTCGACAGGCACCAAATTCACCCTGCGTTTGCGGATCAACATTAACGCTTCGTTGACGGCAATCCGATAGAGCCATGTGGAGAGGCTGGACCGTCCTTCAAATTCCGGCAAAGCCCGTAGGGCTTTAATATAGGTTTCCTGGAGGACATCTTCTGCGTCCTGCGGATCCCTCAAAATCTTAAGCGCCAGATGGTAAATGTGATTGGAGGTCTTCTCCACCAACCGGGCAAACTCTGTCCGATCCCCAGCCTTCAATAGCTCGAGCGATATCGTTTGGTTGTTAAGGCTCTCTTCAGTCATTTAGATGACCATTGAGCCAAAAAGATACCGGATGGGATCATCACGATAACGCCCAGGTTGGTAGGACGTCCAGATTAATTGGGTCCCGTTGACCATACGCGTACCGGTAATACCCTGCTGCCGCAATCATGGCTGCATTATCGGTGCACAAGAAGATCGATGGGATCTGGACGGGAAATTCTTTCTGTGAGAGAAAGGCATCGCGCAAGGCGCTGTTGGCTGAAACCCCGCCGGCAACCAAAATCTCTTTTGCCTGGAAAACGCGGGCTGCATGCAGTGTTTTTTGAACCAGAATATCTACCACTGCTGCCTGAAAGCTTGCGGCCAGGTCCTCCACAGGTAGTGGTTTGCCTTTGCTTTCGAGGTCGCGAACGGTTCGAAGGACGGCGGTCTTAATTCCGCTAAACGAAAAATTCCAGGTGCCTTCAAGCCGCGCACGCGGGAAATTGAAAGCCTCGGGATTCCCGTCGCGGGCAGTTTTCTGGATGGATGGGCCGCCCGGATATGGCAGGCCAATTAATCTTGCTACTTTATCAAAGGCTTCCCCTGCAGCATCATCCAGTGTCCCGCCAAGTCGGCGGTACTCAAGGTGGTTGGTCATGAGGTTCAATTCAGTATGTCCGCCTGAAACCAACAATGCCAGCAGAGGAAAATCTGGCGCAGGGGGCGGGTTAGGCGTGTCATTCTGGTAGATCCAGGCGGAGTATAGATGTCCCTCGAGGTGATTTACGCCAATCAAGGGCAGGTTTGTACTGATCGCAAGCCCTTTTGCCATGTTCATGCCTATGACCAGCGAACCGGGAAGACCCGGGCCGCGTGTGACAGCGATTGCGTCAATGTCAGAAAGGCCAAGATGAGCCCTTTGGAGCGCTTCATCCACAATGGCATAAATTGTGCGAATGTGCTGGCGTGATGCCACTTCCGGGAATACACCGCCATACTGGGTATGAATGTCAATTTGGGTTGCGACGACGTTGGACAGCATAGCTCGACCGTTTTCAACGACGGCGGCTGCTGTTTCATCACATGAGGATTCAATACCAAGAATACGCGCGGGGGGAAATTGGATGAAGGGTCTGTCCATAATCATTATTTTACTCCACAATTGGCTGCAGTATCCCTTGTGCCGCCGCTGGTTGTCATTGCCTATGAAAAAAGATATCAGGGATGCAGAGAACTCCCTGATATCTATCAATACACCAATTTGTCCTTGCTTAACGTTTCATCGGCAAAACGAAATCGTACGGGTAATCCGCCAGGATTTCAAACCGGCCATCGGGATGCGTATAGATAGAATCTTCGATACGGACGCCCATACCGCGCGATGGATAATAAAGGCCAGGTTCGATGGTGAAGACGGTGCCCGGAGCCAGGATGTCCTCAGGAGTGGCAGCAGCGCCAGAGAAAGGCATTTCGTGTATTTTCAAGCCGATCCCATGACCGATGCTGTGAATATAGCCCTCCATTGCCCCGGGTTGACTGCGCACAGTCGTATGCCCCATTGCGTCAAACAGATCGCAGGTGCGCTCCTGGACTTCTGTGAATTTTTGGTTGACCTTTAACCCGGTCATCAAATCTTTATATACTCGATGCACCTGGTCGTAAAGCTGCTGTGCTTCGTCTGTGGCATACCCCAGACTCCATGAGCGGGTGAAGTCATAAAAATAGCCTCCGCCGGCTTCGCATGGGAAAATATCGAAAACGATCGTTTGCCCGAGGCGCAACAGGTCGGTGGGGGTGCCGGCGCTGTGGGGGATGCCTGCATCCCGGCCGATAGCGAAAATGGTTGCTTCAGGGTTAACTGCCCCCAGTTCTGCCAACCACAAATCAATTTTGCTCTTGACCTCGCCGATAGTTAGGGGATGCCCATCGGCTTTTACAAGTACCTCGTTTTCCACCTTTTGGCTGGTAAGCAATTCAGCCACGCGGCCTACCACCTCGGTAGTTATTTTGCCCATTTTACGAATGCGCTCGACTTCGTCCGGTTCTTTGGTCATCATAGCCACATTAAAAATCGGATCAACCACGAAGCCGGTAAACTCGAGGTCCGGCAGCATTTTTGAGACGCGCTGTAAATTTGCAAAAATTGGTCCAGCTTCAACCTGTCCATAAATCGCGATCCGGCCTTTCGTAATGCCAAGATCCTGCAATTGTTTTCTGAGGGTTATGGCTGCCGCCAGTTCACTATCGCCATTGGCTTCCTTCAATTGTTCGGCGAAAGGGTAATCCGAGTAAAGCCTTATGGGTAAACCGGTTTTGGCAGCTTCTTCTCGTTCCATGATGCCGCAGAAAAGGACTGGTTGTTCCCCGCGTTTTTTTACCAGTTCGGCTTTGCTGATATGGCCTCCACCGGTCATGTACATCATCGTTGGGTTGTAAAAAGCCGGGCCGGTAATCAACAAAACATCTATTTGATTTGTCATCATCAGGGCATCTAAATCAGATTTCATGAACCGCTCCTTGTATTGCTTTATTTAGGGGTTATTCCGGATAACTTCCGTAAGGCACCTTATCAACATCTCATCCTGGTCTGGCAGCACAGTACGTGGATCCAGGACCACCCTGTCGGCTTCAACCCTGGCAATGACTGGAGGTTCTGTACAGCGCAGCCGGGTTAACAGTTGGTTGGGATGACGCCACTCCAGGGATAATAATGTTGTGGGCAGGGTTTCTTCGGGCAGGCTGCCTCCGCCGACGGTCGATTTACCGTCGACGAGGTCTCCGGCTCCCAGGGCTGTCTGCCAATGATGAGCACGGGCATGGATTTGGTCCGTAGCAGCCGAGATCATTTGCCAAATTGGGATCCGGCTCAGGGCTTCATCCTTGAGATAATGCTGGAGCGTTTCGGTCAGGGCAGCCAAACAGAGTTTATCCACCCGTACAGCCCGGGCGAGGGGGTGCTTCTTGAGTTTCTGGATGAGTGGTTTTTTCCCCAGGAGGATGCCTGCCTGCGGTCCGCCCAATAATTTGTCCCCTGAGAAGCAGACGAGGTCTGACCCGGCTGCCAACGATTCCTGCACGGTTGGCTCGTGTGCCAGCCCAAAGGCTGCTGTATCCAATAAGGCGCCGGATCCCAGGTCATCCACAAATGGGATTCCGCGGGCGTGGGCGGCTTTGACAATCTGGGCTAGCTCTGGTTCGCTGGTAAAGCCAATCAGCTTGAAATTGGAGGAATGAGCATGCATGACCAGTGCCGGATTATGTTCCTCGATGGCGTTTGTGTAATCGCTCAAGTGTACGCGATTGGTGGTACCCACTTCGACCAGACGTGCCCCGGACTGCTGCATGATCTCTGGCACGCGGAAACCACCTCCAATTTCGACCAGCTGACTGCGGGAGATCACGACTGAGCGGCGCCTGGCAAGTGCACTCAGCGCCAGATACACGGCAGCAGCATTGTTGTTGACCACCATGGCAGCCTCGGCGCCAGTCAGGCGGATGAGAAGTGATTCCACATGCACATCACGTGAACCGCGTTTGCCATTTTCCAGATCGAACTCATGGGAGGAATAGCCCAAAGCAATCCGCTGCATAGCAGAAGCAGCAGCCTGGCTGATGGGGGCTCGTCCCAGGTTGGTGTGCAGGATAACACCGGTGGCATTAATCACCGGCATCAAGGATGGTTTATTGATTGCGTATAGCCAATTTGAAACGCGGGAAAGGATGGTATCAATCTCAGGGATGGGGGTCTCGGGCTGGGAGTTCTTGCGAATCTCAACCAGCACCAATCGAACTGCGTCCAGTGTTTGCGGTCTGCCGAAATTCGCAATTAAGCCCGCCGCTTGCGCGGTCTGCATCAAGCGTTCAACCGAAGGCAGACTCCTGAAGTCACTCATGGCGGGGTGAAGCACCCGGGTTAAAACGGCTGCGTTCTGCCAGCCTTATTGCAAATTCAATCACCGCTATCCCGGCGGCTAATCCGACTGCAAGCGGTAAACTAAGTACGCGTCCCAACTGGAACCATGCCAGCAGGTCGAAGTAGATTCCTGCCCAAAGCGCCTGCCGGACAATAATCCCGGGTGTGGTGGGATTTTCGGCTGGAAAGCGCCAATGAAGCAAGTAAACGATCGGCAGCGCCCAACCGCTTATGGCAGCTGCGCCAAAAAAGAAAAATAACCATCGCGGACCCAGGGTGGGTACTGAAAAATTAAAAATTAAACCGAGTCCGAGGGTACCAAAAATACCAAGGATGAGCGTCACGATCAAAAAAGGTTTAAAAGGGGGGAGTTTTAAGTTTTCCACGCGACCTCGATGAAGAAATTATATCGCAATACAAATTATACCTGTCTGCACCAGGGGGCTTGAACCATCAAATTGTATCTATAAAATCTTGACCGATTATGATAGAATATTTCACAATAAACGAACCGGGCAGCCGCCCGGCGCTCATCCAGAGAGGTGGAGGGACCGGCCCGATGATACCTCGGCAACCACTGGAAGTCAGCTGGTGCCAAATCCGGCAGATCGTCCGCTCAGGCGGAGATTCTGGAAGATGAGAGCAGCCAAAATTTTACTTACGGCCTCTCGTATCCTGAGAGGTTTTTTCTTTATCGGGAGAGCATAACTATGCGACATTACACCAATCGGAAATTCCTGGATGCCCTTGCAAAGCGGGTTTTGATTTTCGATGGAGCAATGGGTACCTCTTTGCAAAAATTGAATCTGACAGCTGAGCAATTTGGCGGGGAGCGTACCAACGGCTGCAATGACTACCTGGTGATTACTTATCCGCAGGCTGTGATACAAGTCCACCATTCCTTCCTCGAGGTTGGTGTGGATGTAATAGAAACGGATACGTTTCGATCAAACCGATTAACTCTGGCGGAATACGGCCTGCAGGAACGTGTTCACGAGATTAATCGGGCTGCAGCAGTTCTGGCACGCACTGTGGCAGATGAATTTAGCACAGAGACCCATCCGCGATTTGTGGCGGGATCAATCGGGCCGTCCGGAAAACTGCCATCGATGGATGACCCGGAAATTTCCAATATTTCCTTTGCTGACCTTATGGATATCTTCCGTGAACAGGCTGTGGGTTTAATCCATGGTGGAGTTGATCTTATTTTGATTGAGACTTCACAGGACATCCTGGAAGTCAAGGCAGCGATCCTGGGCATCCAGCGGGCGTTTGAAGAAACGGGAGTCTTCCTTCCCATTCAGGCGCAGGTAACTCTGGATACTACGGGTCGTATGCTGCTTGGCACGGACATCAGTGCCGTTCAGACAATTTTAGATGGATTGGAAATCGATGTCATTGGATTAAACTGCTCCACCGGCCCGGATCACATGCGTGAACCGATCCGCTACCTGGGCGAGCAGACCCACCTGCCGGTATCTTGCATTCCGAATGCAGGTTTACCGCTCAATGTTGACGGGCAGGCGGTATATCCGCTGGAACCAGAGCCGTTTGCGTCTGCTCTGGCAGAGTTCGTCGAAAAATACCGTATCAATGTGGTTGGAGGCTGCTGCGGTACAACCCCCGAACATTTAAGATTGTTGGTTGATAAAGTGGGCGGAATTAGCAGCCCCGCTCGACCGGGTAATGAAATCCCAAGGTTGGCTTCAGCGATCCAGGCACAACCGATGCTGCAGGAACCCCGCCCGTTTTTGATCGGAGAACGATTAAACACACAGGGGAGCAGAAAGTTCAAAAATATAATCCTGGCTGAAGATTATGACAGCGTCCTTGAGATAGCTCGCCACCAGATGGATTCAGGCGCACATGGCCTGGATATCTGTGTAGCGCTGACTGAACGTGCCGACGAAGCCGACACCATGCACAAGGTGGTCAAAAAACTGGCACCGGTAATGCGGGTCCCGCTGGTAATCGACAGTACGGAGCCAGAGGTCATGGAAACCGCCCTTCAAACGGCTCCCGGTCGTTGTTTGATCAATTCCACACATCTAGAGGGCGGGCGAAAACGGGCTGACACGGTATTCAGCCTGGCAAAACGGTACAACGCTGCCGTCATCGCCTTGACCATCGATGAAGAAGGGATGGCAAAAACTGCGGAGCGAAAGCTGGAAGTGGCCCGGCGAATTTTCAAGATTGCAAACGAGGAATATGGTCTTCAGCCTTCAGACCTGGTTTTTGATGCACTGACCTTCACACTGGCTACTGGTGATAAAGAATTTGCCAATTCCGCGGTGGAGACCATAAATGGTATCCGCCTGATCAAACAGGCGCTTCCAGGGGTATTGACCTCGTTGGGTGTCAGTAATGTTTCCTTTGGCCTGTTTCCGGCTGCCCGGGCGGTTTTGAACAGCGTGATGCTCCATCACTGTGTGCAAGCAGGATTGGATATGGCAATCGTCAACCCGGCGGATATTACACCCATAGCAGAAATTCCGGCTGCTGAACGGGAACTCGCCGAGGATTTGATCTTGAACCGCAGACCGGATGCTTTACAGCACTTGATCTCACACATCGAGCGGACCGGTGGTGGAGCATCGCAACGCGGCGACAGTCAAAAGCAAGCCTTACAGGTCTTCACAGCCGAGGAGCGTTTGCACTGGCGCATTTTGCACCGCCAGAAGGAAGGCGTGGAAGCTGACATCGATGAAATCCTATCGCGGGACACTGGAAAGGCCCGGCACGAGATTGCTGTGGAAATTTTGAATTTGGTCCTGCTTCCAGCTATGAAGGAAGTGGGGGATAAATTTGGCACTGGCGAGTTGATTTTACCCTTCGTACTCCAGTCCGCTGAAGTTATGAAGAAGTCTGTGGCACATGTAGAGCAATTCCTTGAACGAAAAGAAGGTGTGAGTAAAGGCAAGCTGGTGCTGGCTACGGTTTACGGCGATGTACACGATATCGGTAAAAATCTTGTCAAGACCATCCTTTCCAATAATGGTTATGAAGTGGTTGACCTGGGCAAACAGGTTCCGGGTGAAGTGATAATTTCCAAAGCGGCTGAGATTCAGGCAGATGCCATTGGATTGAGCGCATTGCTAGTCAGTACCAGCAAGCAGATGCCCTTGATTGTTAACGAACTGCACCGGCGTGGGTTGCAGATTCCTGTTTTGATAG
>CAYPJS010000025.1:0-18900 GCA_964411135.1 uncultured Anaerolinea sp. | reverse complement strand
GCCGTCAAATCCATTCGCGCCGGAGACATGCTCATGCGCGACCGGCTCGGCGTATGCTGCTCGATCCTCTACGGGCCGGACGACCGCTCGCATATCACTTCCGCCACCCGGCATGTGCGTTCTGTATCCTATGCCCCTGCGGGTGTGCAGGCCAGTGTAGTGGGTACCCACCTGAGGATAATTGAAGAATATGTGAGGCTTTCCTCCCCGCAGGCGCATCGCGATCAGTTGACATTGTTTCATGCCGGGTGAGGGAAACTGCCTCCGAAGTTTTGTAATTAAAATAAATGTATTTGTTCTAGAACCGGGCAATATTCCCTGCGACCAAATCAGGTTATCAATCGTACATGTTATATAATATTTTCTGCCCGGCATTTATCGGGCAGAAGGAAATGCAATGATTCAAACTGAGCAGCTTTCGAAATATTTTCAACCTCGCAAAGGCCAGCCGTTGATCCGCGCCGTGCAGGACTTGACCCTCGACGTGCATGAGGGTGAAGTCTTCGGCTTTCTGGGACCCAACGGCGCCGGTAAAACCACAACCGTGCGCATGTTAACCAGCCTGATCGCGCCAACCGCGGGTCACGCCCGCATTGGGCGCTGGGAAATCGGCAAAGACGACCGCCGGGTGCGCCAATCTGTCGGCATTTTGACCGAGTCGCCGGGTATGTACGAACGTCTGACGGCGGACCGCAACCTATCCATATTCGCCGCTCTGTATGATGTGCCGGATATCCCCGGTCAGGTCGAAAAATACCTGCGCATGCTGGGCCTGTGGAACCGGCGCTACGACGAGGTCGGCAGTTTCTCAAAAGGCATGCGCCAGAAACTGGCCATCGCCCGCGCACTGCTGCACGAGCCGCAGGTGTTGTTTCTGGATGAGCCCACCAGCGGCCTGGATCCTGAGGCGGCCAAGCTGGTGCGCGACTTCATCGAGGAACTAAAAACCCTCGGCCGCACCATTTTCCTGTGCACCCACAACCTGGATGAAGCCGATCGCCTGTGTGACCGCATCGGTATCTTCAAATCACGCCTGATTACGGTGGATACGCCCGAGAACTTGCGTACTAAACTCTACGGCCGTAAGGTGGTCTTCCACCTCGTCAACCTCAATCCAGACTGGCTCGACCAGATCCGCAGCCTGCCCTTCGTCACTGACGCTCAGAGCGTGGAAAACCGTCTGGTGGTCAGTCTGGCGGACCCCGAAGGCCAGAATCCACTCATCATCCGCCGCCTGGTGGAAATAGGCGCTGAAATCCAGTTCGTGGGCGAGCTGCGGCATTCCCTTGAGGATATCTACCTGCAGACCATCCAGGCCGAGGAAGTTTGAGACTGTTATGAAACATATCCGCGTAATTGTGTTAAAGGAATGGGCCGAAGTCTTCAAGAACAAGATGGTCTTGTTCACCATCGTATTAATGCCGCTGCTGTTCACCGCCCTGCCGTTGATCATGTTATCGGTCACTGCCGGGAGTGTTATGGAAGGCGGAGGAACCTCTGAAGTCCCGGCCATGTTTGCCTCGGTGTGCGGGTCGATGAACGCCAATGACTGTATGCAGGTTTATATGATCAACCAGTTTTTGGTGCTGTATATGATGATGCCCCTCATCATCCCCATCACCATTGCTGCTTATTCGATCGTGGGCGAGAAGACCACCCGCAGTCTGGAACCGCTGCTTGCCACGCCCATCTCGACCGAGGAGCTGCTGACCGGCAAAGCTCTGGCAGCTGCCATCCCGGCGGTTGGTGCCACCTGGATTTGCTTCCTGATCTTCCAACTGCTGATGCCAGTCACCGGTGCCAGCGAAGCTGTGCGGCAGTATGTGCTCGGGCCGACCTGGCTGTTAGGCGTGATTGTGGTTGGACCATTGATGTCGATTGCAGCCGTCAACTTCGCCATCATGGTTTCCTCGCGCGTCAATGACCCGCGCGTCGCCGAGCAGATGGCCGCGATTCTGATCGTCCCAGTCCTCGGATTGCTCTTCGGCCAGGTAGCCGGCGTCCTGGTGATCAACCTGCAATTAATGCTGGTGGTCATCGGAATTCTGATTGTCGCTGACATTGGCCTGATTTATCTCGGTGCGCGTTTATTCCAACGCGAGACCATACTAACCCGCTGGAAATAGCCCATGAAAACAAACCGTTCTCTCCCCATATTTATATTTGCGAGCCTCTTGCTGGCGCTGGGGCTGCTGGCAGCCGTTGCCGGACCTGCATTCGCGCAAGATGGTTACAGGGTCAGCGTCAACAAGGAGTTTGGCTTTAACAATGGCTCCCAGATTCGAGGCGACTTCTCCATTGCTCTGGTTGGAGATGAGTCCAATGTGGCTTCCGTAACTTTCCTGATCGATGGTCAGGAGCTGGCGGTCGTACCGCAGGCACCATTCAAGGCTAAATTCAAAACTCAGTCGTATTCAGACGGTATCCATGATCTGGGCGCAGCCGTAACGCTCAAGGATAATTCCACCGTGAACGCTGAACCGGCGCGTTTCAAGTTTCTCTCCGCCCAGGAAGAGAGCGGGGCCATGCAAAAGATTCTCATCCCGCTGCTGGCTTTGGTGTTCGGGTTCATGGCGCTTGGCATGGGCACTCAATTCCTGGCAGGCCGCGGCAAACCTGCTGGCGGCCCTGAGCCTGGAACCCAGCGCAGCTACGGTTTTGCCGGTGGTTCGATTTGCCCAAAATGCAACCGCCCTACCCCGCGCCATATGACTGGCATAAATCTGGTGGTTGGAAAGCTTGACCGATGTGAAAATTGCGGCAAGTGGAGCATTATGCGAGGCTACCCGCTGGATGTGCTGCGCGCGGCTGAAGCTGCCGAACGGGCAGCCGGACAGTCTGCCTCACCTGTCTCGGAAAAAAGCGAAGAAGACAAACTCCGCGACATGCTAGATGATTCACGCTATACCCGCAGCTGAAATCACCTGCATACGAACAGGGTGTCAGTTATCCCATTCGGAATTAAAGCACACAGGGGGCACAAAATTGTACACTTTGTGCCCCCTGCATTTATACAGGTTCACTTAGGTCAGGCTAGACACTCGATGATGGTCGCCTCGCCCTGCCCGACACCGACACACAGCATTGCCATGCCGTAATACGGCCTGGCTGCCTGCGGGGCGCGGCGTGCCATCTCATGCACTAACGTGGTCAAAATACGCGCGCCGGAACAGCCTAGCGGGTGCCCAAGAGCCACCGCCCCGCCGTTGACATTGACCATATCCTCGGGCAGGCCCAACTCGCGGATAACCGCCAGAGCCTGGACGGCAAAGGCTTCGTTTAATTCCACCAGACCCAGTTGATCAAGGCGGATTCCAGCACGAGCCAACGCCTTGCGGGCGGCCGGTACCGGGCCGATCCCCATGATGCGCGGCAGAACCCCGGCTGCTGCAGAACTGACCACGCGTGCCATCGGCTTCATACCCAGCTCTGCCGCCTTTTCAGCGTTCATCAACAACAGGGCTGCCGCCCCGTCATTCAATCCGGAAGAATTGCCGGCAGTCACCGAACCGTCCTTGCGGAAAGCCGGCTTGAGTTTCGCCAGGCTCTCCAGGCTGGCATCGCGCCGCGGACGTTCATCAGTGGTCACCAGCAGGGCATCGCCCTTTTTCTGCGGAATCGGTACCGGGACAATTTCTTCAGTAAACCGTCCGCTGTCGATGGCTGCAATGGCGCGCTGGTTGCTCTGCACAGCAAAGGCATCCTGCTCGTCGCGGGTGATACCGGTCATGTCCACGACATTCTCGGCGGTGACGCCCATGGCCTCAGTGCCGTACAGGGCTTCCATTTGAGGATTGGGATAACGCCAGCCGAGCGTGGTATCGTAGGCGGTCAGGTTGCCGAACGGGTAGCCCCGGTCAGCTTTGGGCAGTGAATACGGCGCACGCGACATGCTCTCTACTCCGCCAGCGATGAAGATATCCCCCTCACCCGCACGGATGGCGCGCACTGCCTGATTGACGGCATTCAAACCTGAGGCACATAACCGATTGACGGTGACGCCGGCGACCTCCACCGGCAGCCCCGCCAGCAGCAGCGCCATCCGCGCCACATTGCGGTTATCCTCGCCAGCCTGGTTGGCACAGCCAAAATACACCTCTTCGACCTGGTCTGTCGGCACTTTAGTACGCTCGACCAGTGCGCGAATAACATGCGCCGCCAGATCATCCGGGCGCACGGTAGCCAGCGACCCGCCCAGAGCGCCGATCGGCGTCCGTACTGCATCCACAATGACCACATCCACCATAAAACCGCTCCTGGAATAAGATGGAAAATTTTCTTTAAAAAGGTGCGTTCTGAGTTATTGTACAATACATCCATGAGCCTGTCACATTGCCTGCCGCGAGAATGGTATGCCCGTGACGCCCTTGTGGTAGCCCGCGAGCTGCTCGGAATGCGCCTGGTGCGCCTGTTGGATGGACAGCCGCTGCATTCGGTCATCACCGAGACCGAGGCTTATCGCGGCGAGGAGGACCAGGCTTGTCATGCCCGCTCGGGCCGAACGCCGCGTACATCTGTCATGTACGGTCCTCCGGGACATGCCTACATTTACTTCACTTACGGCATGCACTGGTGCCTGAACGCGGTTTGCATGCCGCAAGACTATCCTGCCGCTGTGTTGATTCGGGCTGTCGTGCCAATGAACGGGATTGCCTTGATTTCTGCCCGCCGCCCCGGCCGGCCGAAGGCTGACTGGACTAACGGCCCGGCCAAATTGACCCAGGCTTTGGGGATTGACAAATCTCTAAACGGAGTCGACCTTACTACAACCGACGACGGGTTATGGATCGAAATCGGGCAGGATGTTCCAGAGGAAAATGTTGTGATTGGACCGCGGGTGGGCATCAACAGCGTGCCAGAGCCCTGGCGCAGCATGCCATGGCGATTCCTGGTGAAACCTGGCGTGCAAAAGGTGCCGGAAATTTCTCAACCGCTGAGGACGTAGAGAAGGTAGAAGGTCACTTCAGAGGCGCACCCCTGCCCTCCCGAAGGACGCCGGGACGGTGTGGCGGGCGGTACCAGGGGAAAGTCCAGAAATATCGCCCTTTGCGCACCCAATTGGTGCGCTGTTCTTCGCTACGCTTTTGGCGCTTCGCGAAGCGGCACCCGACTTGTTCCTTATTAATTCCTCGGCGCACTTTGCGACCTGTGCGGTGATATACCTCCTGCATTGTGTAAACGGCTGAATCTCTTTATAATTCCTGCGGGTCAACGTTGGACCCATTAACCTCTGGTTCTTTGGAGATCAATGTTTCGGAAAAATCCTCCCACCAGTTCTGCCGCGGTTGCGCCGGTTGAACGCGTAACATCCGTTCTTGGAACGGGCATCAACTGGAAAGGCGATCTGCACGGCAGCGGCGGCATCCGCATCGAAGGTACCTTCGACGGCGAGATTGCCGTACGCGGCCTGGTTGTGGTCGGCGAGACGGGCCGGGTCAACTGCGAGGAACTGCGCGCAAACACAGTCATTGTGGCGGGCTCGGTGCGCGGCAATATCACTGCTGAGAAGATCGAAATCCGTGCCACGGGCCGTGTATGGGGTGACGTGACCACAGTCGCATTTGCCACTGAGGAAGGCGCCTTTCTGCGCGGACAGGTACGGATGGAAGAAAAGGTTGAATTGCAGTTCGAGGCTCCCCTGGAAGGTTCAGAGCCAATCGACCAGCTTCCGGCTGCGCTCGATGGTCAGGGGGAACCTTCAGCTTGACCACCAGCGAAAGTATCGGCCTGCTGAGTGAAGTGCTCGGCGTGATCGCGGTTACGATGATCATGACGCTCAATCCGCGCTTCCAAAAGCATACGCCTGTCACCTTCCGTTTTCCAAAGCGCGAACTAATCGCAGCCATTATCATCGCTGTGGGTGTGATTGGCATCGGTTTTGTAATTTTCCGCGATCCAACGCCGGCACCAAACACCGGCCTGTCTTCATCCGTGCCTACCCTGGACGCTCTATTGCAGCACCTGACGGCCGCCGCTGTAGGGCTGGCGCTGGTGATTATCGCACTTCTCTACCGCAAGCAGCCGCTGCGCAGTGCGGGCTGGAACCGCCCTCTGCTAACCCCTGCCCTGCAGATGGGGATCGCCATCATCCTGCTCACCATCTTCCTGCGCGGAAAAATTTCGCTCCTATTCGACGGGATTACGCCGGATGAATCGACCGCCCTGCTGGTTCTGTTGGCCCTGGCGCTGGCGGAAGAGACCATCTTCCGCGGCTATCTGCAGCCCCGTATCGAGTCGCGCCTGGGAAAAATTCCAGGCTGGCTGACGACTTCCGTGCTGTTTGCGCTGTGGCAAATTCCCCGCCTGCTGGGTGAACCATTGGACACCATCCTGATCGGGATCGCCGTCGGATTGGTTCAGGGCTTGCTGGCCGGTTGGATGATGCAAAAGACCCAGCATGTGCTTGCACCGGGTATATACCGCTTCATTTCAGGCTGGGTAGCGTTCCTCCGCTGATATCCCCTTCGCCACACCTTATTTTCAAAGGCCCATTCACGCCATGAGCAAAACAATTCCGCCATTCGTTCCCATGTCATCGCCTGATCTGACTGACGCTGAACGCCAGGCAGTCATGAATGTCCTGCAAACCCCTTATTTGAGTATGGGGCCTCAAATCGAGGCCTTTGAAGCAGCTTTCCGAGATTTGATCGGCACAAAATATGCCATCGCTGTTAATTCGGGCACGGCTGGTTTGCACCTTTGTGTGCGTGCAGCCGGCATTGGAAATGGTGACCTGGTGCTCACCACCCCCTTTTCCTTCGTCGCATCCTCCAACACCCTGCTTTTCGAACAAGCCATTCCAGTTTTCGTGGATGTCGATCCGCGAACCGGCAATATTGACCCGGAAATGGTAGCCCAGGCGGCCCATGACCTGACTCAGGGCGGCACCGCATCTCAGCGCTGGCTGCCGCGCCGCGGGGCTGAAAATTCCCGCGGACTGAAAGGCATGGTCGGTGTGGATGTATTCGGACAGCCTGCCGACTGGGATGCCCTTCAAGCCATAGCCAGAAAGTACAACCTGCGCGTGATCGAGGATTCGTGCGAAGCATTGGGTGCCCAGTATAAAAACCGCCAGGCTGGTGCCCTGGCAGAGATGGCGGTTTTTGCTTTTTACCCGAACAAGCAGATTACCACCGGCGAAGGCGGGTTGATCGTCACGGACGACGACCAGGCTGCCGGGCTGATGCGCGCGCTGCGCAATCAAGGCCGCGCCCCCGGAGATACCTGGCTGTCGCATACCCACCTGGGGTACAACTACCGCATCGACGAAATTAGTGCTGCATTGGGCGTGGCCCAGATGCGCAGGCTGGAGGAATTGCTGGTAAAACGTGAGACCGTCGCAGCCTGGTATCAATCCAGGTTGAGCAAAATTGCCGGCATCGAACCTCCATATATTGACACCGTCACAACTACCCGTATCAGTTGGTTTGTGTATGTCATCCGGGTCGAGCGCGGGATCGACCGGGCTTCCCTGGCCCAGCGTCTGGCTGAGCGTGGTATTCCGGTACGGCCTTACTTCCTGCCGATCCATCTGCAGCCGTATATGGTGGAACGCTTCGGCTACCAGCCAGGCGATTTCCCGGTGACAGAAGACCTGGGTGCCCGCGGCCTGGCCCTGCCATTCTCGGGCGTCATGACCGAGGAGCAGGTCGATCTGGTATGCCGGACGCTCCAGGCTGTGCTGTAACGGATGAATGCCAGCCTGCCGCTCACCTTCCTGCCGCCCCGCCGCCGTGGATTGTTCCTGCACGGGTTGGCGGCGGTAGGGTTCCTGGCTGGCAGCGCTGGTTGTCTGTTCTTTGCCCTGCAACAGCAGGTCACAAGTCTTTTCGTTTTGCTGCTGCTGGTGTCGATTGCGCTGTTCGTCCCGCTGCCGGTAGTTTCCTATCGCGCATATGCGCTCTATAACGCCAATTACGTCCTTGAGCGCGACGGGCTGCGCATCCGTTGGGGACTTCGCGTCGAGGATATCCCCCTGCCAGAAATCGAGTGGGTTCGCCCCGCAGCAGATCTTGGGTATCATCTGCCCCTGCCGCCATTGTCCTTCCCAGGGGCGATTACCGGCTTACGGCAGGTAGAGGAGCTGGGGCAGGTCGAATATATGGCGTCGGATGTCGACTCGATGCTGTTGATCGCATCCTTCGACAAAGTCTATGCCATCTCGCCCGAAGACACCCGCGGTTTTGTGCGCTCCTTTCAAAACGCTATTGAAATGGGCAGCATTACACCGCTCAAGGCTTTTTCTGCCGAACCGGCAGCCTTTGCGCGGCGCGTCTGGGACGACCGCGTCGCCCGAATTTTCCTGGTCGCCGGTCTGGTGCTGACAATCGTATTATTGGTCCTGGTTTCCCTGGTCATCCCGGGGCGCAGCGCAGTATCCCTGGGCTTCGACGCGCAAGGGGTACCGCTGGCTCAGGTACCGTCTCAACAGCTCCTGCTGCTGCCGGTATTGGGTGTATTCGCTTTTATTGCAAATTTGACAGCCGGCGTATTCTTTTACCGGCGCCAGACGGAACGCCCGGTGGCATTCATGCTGTGGATCACCTCTGCCATTACGCCAATCCTATTGATCCTTGCAACATTGATTATTCTCTAATGGTTCTTACCGCATGAACGCCTTCACCGCCGATTTCTCCTGGCTTCAACTCGCCATCGGTTTTGCCCTTGCTGCCGGGATCGCCTGCGCAGCATACTTAGTCCGCAGCCTGTCGGGCTCCGGAGCAGCTGCGGCCTGCCTGCTTGGGACCGTTATATTTGGCCTGGGCGGTCTTCCATGGGCGGTCTTGCTGGTAGGATTTTTTGTTTCATCCTCACTGCTCTCAAAGTTATTCAAGCGCCGCAAAGCCGCGGTGGATGAGAAATTTTCCAAAGGCAGCCAGCGCGATGCCGGTCAGGTTTTCGCGAACGGCGGCATGGCGGGGGTGCTGGTGCTCCTGCTGGCAGCCTTCCCCACACAGACCTGGCTTTGGGTTTGCGGGGCAGCCTCGCTGGCGGCCGTGAACGCTGACACCTGGGCCACTGAGCTTGGAATCCTCAGCAACGAAAATCCGCGGTTGATCACCAATGGAAAGGAAGTTGAAAAAGGGTCTTCCGGCGGCATCAGCCTGACGGGCACGCTGGCAGCTTTAAGCGGTGCAGCGGTCATTGCTGGTTTGGCATTAATCGTCTGGCCGGATTATGCAGGCAATTTAACCTTCACATTCGCACTGGCAGGTTTCGGGCTGATCTCCCTGGCCGGATTGGGCGGCTCGCTGGTTGACTCACTGCTTGGGGCAACGCTGCAGGCCATTTATTACTGCCCAAGCTGCGCCAAAGAAACTGAACGCCACCCGCTGCATATTTGCGGCAGTGCTACACGACAGATCAGGGGATGGTCCTGGTTGAATAATGATGCCGTCAACTGGGCCTGCGCCATCAGTGGGGCAGCCCTGGGTTTGGCGATATTCCTGTAAAGAAACCTTTTCGCGAGTCCTTCCATGCCTAAACGTCATTCTGCTGACACCGTATATACGGTTTATAACATCGTCACCTCGGCTTGTTTCGCGCTGGCTTTTACCGTTAATATGGTGTACTTCTACACCCAGGTCCGACTCAACCCGCTGCAAATGGTGCTGGTCGGCACGGCGTTAGAAACCTCGATCCTGCTTTTCGAGATCCCAACCGGCGTGGTCGCCGATACCCTCTCAAGGCGCAAATCCATCATCATTGGCGTTTTTCTGCTGGGCCTCGGCACCCTCTTTTTTGCACTGATCCCCTCCTTCCCTGTGATCATCCTCTCACAGGTAATCTGGGGGTTGGGCTACACCTTCACCAGCGGAGCGTTGGAAGCCTGGATTAGCGATGAGGTTGGTGAAGCCAATGCCGGCGCGATCTTTTTGAAAGGGACGCGCGTCAGCCAATACGGGGGGCTAGTTGCCATTCCTGCCAGTGTCCTGTTGGCCCAGGGGCAGCTCACTACCCCCATTTACGTCAGCGTGATGATCTTCTGGCTGCTGGGGTTGTACCTGATTTTGTTCATGCCGGAAACGGGTTTTCAACCGGTTGCGCGCGGAGACCGCAGCCGGCTGCAGCAAATGACAGACACCCTGCGCAGCGGTGGACGCATGCTGCGCCTGCGCCCGGCATTGATCAGCATTCTGTTCATCGGCTTATTCTTTGGCCTTTACTCCGAAGGCTATGACCGCCTGTGGGAAGCCCGCATTCTGGACCAGTTCACCTTTCCGGATATCCCCGGTCTGCAAATGATCACCTGGTTCGGCATCATCGACATGGTCTCCCAACTGCTGACGATCCTGGCAGTCAGCCCCATCGAAAAGCGGGCTGACACCAATAAACTGCCGACCTTGATTCGCTGGCTGACCATCCTTTCCACCGCTCTGGTGCTCAGTTTGCTGGTGTTCGCGCTGGCTGGCAGCCTGTGGCTGGCAGTGGCAGCCGTTCTGGCTATCGGGGTTTTGCGCGCGGTCATTTGGCCGCTTTACCTGGCCTGGATCAACCACCGCCTCGATTCATCGGTTCGTGCCACCATTCTGTCCATGTCCGGCCAGGTTGATTCCATCGGGCAAATTGCCAGCGGTCCAATAATGGGCGCTGTTGCCAACCGTTTCGGCATCCGCTACGGTCTGATTGGTTCGGTGTTATTGCTAATACCGGTCATCCCATTATTAATTACCCAGCTCCGTAACCGGGAAGAGGGAGCGCTTTCCGCTGTAGCGCCTGGTTCCCATGATTAATCATCTGGGTTGTCCAGACATCTGACAATCTACTAAAATAAAGGACGAAAATCAGTCGGTTATTCGGTACTTTCCTCGTTTCAAAACCAGCCTGATTCCCATACAATAAATGAAGGGAAAACCGAGGTCATTTCCTATTATTTGACCCTGTGCGTTGACCCATTTGTGTTATCTACCCTTATCACCTTTCATCAAGTGAGGAACCTGTATGGCTGAAGATCCCCGAATTCTTGAATTGCGTGAACGTCGCGCAAAGGCACAGAAAGCAGGCGGAGAAGAACGAATTGCCAAGCACAAAGCTAAAGGCAGACTGACCGCCCGCGAACGCATCGAAGAATTGCTCGATGCTGGCTCATTCAATGAGGTGGAACTGTATTCATCTCACCGCAGCGAAGACTTTGGTGTGGGCGAACGTATTGATACCGACGGCGTCATCACCGGTTTCGGCACATTAGATGGCCGAAATGTTTACGCTTATGCCCAGGATTTCACGGTTATGGGCGGCTCATTGGGAGAAAACCACGGCCGTAAGATTGCTCATATTATGGACCTGGCTGCCCAGAGCGGCGCACCGGTCATCGGTATGATTGACTCCGGCGGTGCCCGTATCCATGAGGGTACCCGCAGCCTGTGGGGTTATGCCCAAATTTTCCGCCGCAACACACTCTACTCGGGTGTGATTCCCCAGATCAGCATCGTCATGGGACCCTGCGCAGGCGGTGCGGCTTACTCCCCCACCGTCACCGACATGATCATCATGGTCGAGAAACAGGCTTATATGTTCCTCACCGGCCCCGAAGTCATTAAATCGGTCACTGGCGAGGTTATCGACATGGAAAGCCTTGGCGGCGCAGCGGTGCATCACGGCACCAGCGGTACCGCTCACCTGACTGCACCTAACGACAAGGCGGCGATTGCTCTGGCTCGTCACGTTATTAGTTATCTCCCCTCCAACAATACCGAGAATCCTCCCTACGTTGAAACTGGGGATGATCCCAAACGCATGGATGAAGAATTGAATCACATCATGCCGGCGGATGCCAATGAGCCCTACGACATGTTCCGTGTCATCGATGGCATTGTTGACCGCGGGACATTTGTCGAACTGCAGTCCACATTCGCCACCAACGCCATTATCGGCCTGTCCCGCATGGGCGGCTACACGGTTGGTATCGTCGCGCAGAACCCTTCTGTCATGGCAGGCTCAATGGAAATCAATTCAGCGGATAAGATTGCCCGCTTCGTGCGTTTCTGCGATGCATTCAACATTCCGCTGGTGACCTTCTGCGATTCGCCCGGTTTCCTGCCTGGTGTTTCGATGGAACATAACGGTGTTATCCGCCACGGCGCCAAGGTTTTGTTTGCCTACTCTGAAGCCACCGTTCCGAAGATCCAAATTACCACCCGCAAGGGGTACGGCGGTGCCTACATCGTCATGAGCTCCAAGCTGCTGGGTGCAGATATTGCCTTTGCATGGCCCAGTGCCGAAATCGCTGTGATGGGTCCTGAAGGCGCAGCCAATGTGGTTTACCGCAAGCAAATTGAGGCTGCCGAGGACAAAGCTGCCGAACGTGCCAAGATGGTTGATGAATACCGCAAAACCTTCCTCAATCCCTATGCTGCTGCTGCGGATGGCTTTGTCGATGACGTGATCGAGCCGCGTGAAACCCGCAAGCGTGTCATTGCAGCCCTGGCTGCCCTGCGTGAAAAAGCAGAAACGATCCCTGCCAAGAAACACGGCAATATCCCGCTGTAAGGATCGCGAGATCCAAAAGGAGTTTGGATATGAGTGAACTGTTTAATCAAGGTTTACTGATAACAGCGATTGGCATGGGGTTGGTGTTCGTTGCACTGATTCTGCTTTGGGGGCTGATGGCTTTCATGTCGAACCTGGGTGCCAAGAAAGAACCAAAATTTGAAGCACCTGCACCCGTTAAGGCCCCGGCAGACGAGGTTGTTGAAACAAATGTTCCCGAAAGCAATGACCTTCGCCTTAAAGCTGCGGTTGCGGCGGTAGCCGTGGCATTGGGTCTGCAGAAAAGCACCTCCACCCTGTCACCCAAGACCCCCAACATGGTAAGTTCCTGGCTCGTTGCCCGTCGTTCTGGCCAATTCAATCAGAACGCCTTAATATCAAATCGGAAAAGTCGAGGCTCAGCGCGATGAAACTAACTGTAAAAATAGATGAAAAATCATTCGATGTGGAAATTGAGGACCTGTCGAGCCGGCCTGTAATCGCGACCGTCGAAGGTCAATCTTTTGAAGTTTGGCCCGAGGAAGTTGTCGCAGCACCTGCGGCACAGGAAGCAGTTCAGGTCGCCAGACCTGCAGCAGCAGCGCCTGCCCCATCACCCAGACCGGTCGCAGCAGCAGTTCAAGCTGGAGATGCATCCAAAGCGGTTTTGGCTCCACTCCCTGGAACCATCGTGGCGATTGCAGTCAAGGAAGGCGCCGAAGTGAAAGTAGGGCAAGAATTATTAACCCTGGAGGCAATGAAAATGAAGAATTCCATCAAAGCCTCCCGCAACGGCAAGGTTAGTGCAATCCTGGTAAATGTTGGAGATCAGGTGCGCCATGGGCAAGCCTTAGTCGAGTATGCTGACTGAGGAGAGGTAAAAACATGGACTTAACTCAACTGATCGCTGACATTACCAAAGGCTTTAGTTCCTTTACGCTGGGTAATGCGATCATGATTGTCGTTGGGCTTGTATTAGTTGCCCTGGCAGTTATAAAGGAATACGAGCCCGTACTGCTCCTCCCGATTGGATTTGGCTGTATCCTGGCCAACCTCGGAATGTCATCAGAACACGGGATGTTTCAGGTTC
Organism: uncultured Anaerolinea sp.; assembly: GCA_964411135.1. Lineage (GTDB taxonomy): Bacteria > Chloroflexota > Anaerolineae > Anaerolineales > Anaerolineaceae > Bellilinea. The sequence continues at coordinate 5,342 of CAYPJS010000025.1, read as the reverse complement.
TCTATCAAGCCGGTATTAAAACTGAACTGTTCCCGCTGCTGATCTTCATCGGCGTGGGCGCGATGATTGATTTCCGTCCTCTGCTGGCTATGCCGAAAATGTCATTGCTGGGCGCAGCCGGTCAGTTCGGCATCTATGCCACTTTGCTGTTCGCAATCCTGCTGGGCTTCCCGCTCAACCAGGCAGCATCGATTGGCGTTATCGGCGCCATTGACGGCCCGACCGCGATTTTTGTCACAAGCAAACTCGCGCCTGAACTGCTCGCCCCGATCACGGTCGCTGCCTACTCGTATATGAGCCTCATCCCGGTTATTCAGATTCCGGTTATGAAGCTGCTGACCACCCGGAAAGAACGCTTGATCCGGATGGAGTACGCCGCAAAACCTGTTTCTGACCGGGTTGTTATCGCCTTCCCCATTATCGTTACCGTTCTCATCAGCCTGCTTGCACCTGAAGCTGCACCCCTGATCGCAACATTAATGTTGGGTAACCTGTTGCGGGAAAGCGGTGTGGTGGATCGTCTCAGTAAGTCGGCGCAGAATGAAATCATCAACGTTGCCACCCTGTTCCTTGGGTTGACCATTGGCTCAACCATGACTGCATCAAGCTTCCTGAATACCAAAACTTTGATGATCCTGGGCCTCGGGTTCCTGGCCTTTGTGATTGACACGGTTTTCGGAGTGTTATTCGGGAAACTCATGGCGGTCATCACCCGCGGCAAGATCAATCCATTAATCGGCGCTTGCGGCATCTCTGCCTTCCCGATGGCTGGCCGTTTGGCGGCTCAGGTTGCCCTGGAAGAGGATTCCAGTAATTACATCCTGATGCATGCCATGGGCTCAAACACTGCCGGTCAGCTGGGCAGCGTTATTGCGGGCGGTTTACTGCTTGCATTGACAGTTGGTGCCCTGGGGTAATAGATATTCGGTCAAAAAACAGCCTTCTTCAAATAAAGAAGGCTGTTTTTTTATTTTATTGAAAGTGGTTAATTCTCAACATCCAATCGGTACCCAACCCCGCGGATGGTCTTGATGTAGCGCGGGTGGCGCGGATCGTCTTCGAGGGCCTGGCGCAGCCAGCTAATGTGCACGTCGAGGGTGCGCGTATCTCCGGTGTACTCGGTCTCCCAAACCCTGCTGAAGAGCGCGTCGCGCCCAATGACCTTCCCTGCCTGCTCAATGAGGACTGACAGCAAAGAAGCCAGCCTGGGCGTCAGGGAGGCCTGATGCTCAAGGCATTTCACCGCCCGCGTGTCGAGGTCCAGGGTAATCGGACCGGCTGTCAACCCGTTCACAGGCTCTTGATAGATAAATGGTTTGAGCCGGTTAAGTAATTTTTGGAGCGTAAACGGCATCTGCAGCACGAGATCGGCTTTGTTGTCGGAATTGACAGGCGTCTCCGGGTCAAGAATCAGGATCAGCGGTATCTTGACAGCTTTTTCGCGCAAAACTGCGCAAATTCGTTTGCCGCTTGTGCGTAAAGAAGATGCATCAACAATAATAATGTCGGGTTGAAATTCTGGCAGTTGTGCAACGGCATGGCTGCCGCTGGAAACCGAATTGACCTGGTAAGACTTATTGGACAGCCCGCCGTGGAAAGATGCCCGGTCTGCTCGCTTCCCCTCTACCAGCAAAATCTTGGCTTTCATCTGCATTGTACGTGTTCCTGCTTCCTGCGGTTTGGTTAATTAATAAACGGTACAACCCACCGGACCAGCGAACCTTTTTTAGCCCGCTATAATGATTTCCCCCAGGTAATTTTCAGCAGCCGCTTTCCAAAAAGGGATTTCTATCCCACCGTTGGAGCTGTTCTTCCCGGGTCAATAAATGGGATGATACCATTAATCAATTAATTTCACGCCCTGGGAAAGGCTTTGCAATTATACCAAAACTTAACAAAACCGAATTGTTAACATTTCCCTATGATTTTCCAAAATGATCAAATCACCGATTTTTGAATTTTATTTAACATAGAACTACCCGGGCTCAACAAGGCTCAGGTCCGTCTCGGTTGCATCCATCCAATCCACGTGTTAGAATAAATCCAGTGGCGGTCCCGCTGCCCTCGGGAAATGATCGCCAAACAGGTCCCAAATCCCTCAGAGTGTCCAACCTGGCGAGGAATGGTTATGCCAAAAATGGTCGAAGTCGTAATCGACAGTGTACGTGTCAGCCTGACCAACCAGCAGCGCATCGTTGTGCTGCGAGAGGTCAACGCAGACCGGTATCTGCCGATTTGGATTGGCCCCTATGAGGCAGAATCCATAACAATTGCTTTGCAGGAGATTGAAGTTGCCAGGCCGCAAACCCACGACCTGATCAAAAATATGATGGGCACCCTCAACGCCCGACTCCTGCGGGTCGAGGTTGTCGCGCTGCGCGATGATGTTTTCTTCGGCAGTCTGGTGGTTGATTACAACGGGCAAACCCTGAATATTGACTCCCGACCCTCAGACGCGCTGGCGTTAGCCGTCCGTGCTCATGTACCCATTATGGTGACCCGCGAAGTGATGGAAACCGCTGGCATCATCCCTGAACAGGAAGTTCCGACCGGCGAGGCTTCCGCAGGCGACCAGGGGCCTCCTGGTTCTGAAGAACCTGAAACCGATGAACGCCTGTCTGTATTTAAGGATTTTCTGAAGAACCTGAACATCGACGACCTGTCTGAAGGCTCAGGTGAAGGAGATCAGGACCCGGACAAGGATGGTCCTAAAAATCCCTCGTAGCAGCCTGATCAGACCGGGGTCGCGACAGCACCCCGGTCTTTCAAAGAAATCCATGGGGGATATCCCCGTTGGTTTGTGACTTTTCAACCTTTCCATTCCATGAGCAATTCCGGTGACAATGAGCGATTTTACTCCTTCATTCGAGACTAACAATTCCCCCGCCGAAGCTGTTCAGCCGCACGATCGTTCAGCAGAGGAAGCCGTCCTGGGTGCAGTCCTGGTAAACCCGGAAGTTTTTTTTGAAATTTCCCACAAAATGCGTGCGGATGATTTTTACATTGTGCGTAACCGCTGGGTGTGGGAGGTCTTTGTCAGCCTGAATGAGCGCCGCATCCCAATCGATTATTTAACGGTTGAAAAGGAATTGGAGCAGCGCGGTCAGCTTTTTGAAATTGGCGGTTCTGCCTACATTACCTCGCTCATCACACAGACCCCCACCTCAATGCACGCTGAAGCATACGCGCGGATTGTTGAAGAAACCTCCATCCGACGCCGTATGCTGGCCGCTGCCAATGACATGGCCCGGCTAGCCTTCGACCAGCAGCGTGACATCGACACGTTAATCGGGGAAGCTGAAAAAGAGGTTTTTGGCCTGTCTGACCGTCGGCTGCAGCACGATTTGCAGCCCATCAACACGGTCATCAGCCAGTATTACGACCGCATTGACGAACTCTCCAAACGGGATGAGGAAATCTTTGGCGTGCCAACAGGTTTGACCGATCTTGACCGTTTGCTGGGAGGTCTGCAGAAATCCGATCTGTTGATCATCGCTGGCCGGCCTGGCATGGGTAAAACCGGTTTCCTGCTTTCGGTTGCAAAAAATGCTGCTCAAAAACACAAAAAGCATGTGGCCGTGTTCTCATTGGAAATGGCCGCAGAACAGCTTGTGCAGCGTTTGATCTCTCAGGAAACTGGCATCGACACGCAGCGTCTGCGCACCGGCAAGCTCAAGGACGATGAATGGGCACTCTTCACCCATGCCTTCGAGGTGCTCTCCGGTACCCACATCTGGCTGGATGACACGCCCGCCATTACGCCGCTGCAGCTGCGCACCAAGTGCCGCCGTTTGCATATGGAGCACCAGCTTGATTTGATTATTGTGGATTACCTGCAGCTCATGGCCGGGGATACGCGCAATGACAACCGGGTGCAGGAGGTTTCCTACATTTCCCGTAATCTCAAAGTTCTGGCGCGCGAATTGAATGTGCCGGTGCTGGCAGCAGCACAGCTTTCCCGTGCTGTTGAGCAGCGAGCCGATAAGATTCCACAGCTCTCAGACCTGCGTGAATCCGGCAGCCTTGAACAGGATGCAGACATTGTCATGTTCATCCATCGCCCGGATGCCCTGGATAAAGATCACCCCAAACAGGATGTAGCCCACCTGATCGTGGCCAAGCACCGCAACGGCCCAACCCATTCCGGTATTGAATTAATCTTCCGCAGCAACCTGGCACGCTTCGATAACGCCGCCACCGATTACAATGTGCCTGGCGGTACGAGGTAAACCCCCATGGCTCAATTTGCCGGTTTTCCCGGCGGCAAATCCCGCCTGACCCGCATACCCGCTGCCTTCTTCACCGATCTGCTCCCAGAAATTGACCACCTCGGTGAACTAAAGGTAACCCTGTATGCATTCTGGTTTCTGGAGCGGCTGGAAGGTGACATCCGCTTCATCCGTTTCAAGGATTTTGCTCGTGACGAGCGCCTCCTGGCAAGTCTGGCTGCCGATCCAAAGGAAGCTGAAAGGTCCCTGATCGTCTCCCTCGAACGGGCGGTCCAGCGTGGATCGCTGCTCTGCATCCAGACAGAGGACAGCGACACAACTGAAAAGTTGTATTTCCTCAACACACCGCGCAGTCAGGCGGTTGCCGCCGCACTGGAAAAGGGAGAATGGGCGCCGGAAGATATTGCCCACCCGGAATTAGCACTGGCAATGGAGCGACCCAATATTTACCGTCTGTATGAGCAGAACATTGGCCCGCTGACGCCCATGATTGCCGATGCCTTACGTGACGCCGAAGCCGTCTACCCCATGGATTGGATTAATGACGCCATCCGCACCGCGGTCGAAGCCAATGTCCGCCGCTGGCGGTATATCGAAGGCATTTTACGTTCTCGAATGGAAAGGGAACCCGATGGAGTCTCTCGAGGGAAAACTGAAAAAGATCGCCGCCGCTACGTCGAAGGGGAATATGGTGAATTCGTCGAGCATTGATTCCAGCGAACGGCCGCAGCCGTTTCGCGGCGACCCGGACTGCCCCGTTTGTCATGGGGTTGGTTTCGTACGCCGCGATCTGCCCATCGACCACCCTGAATTCGGGAAGCTGTCAGTTTGTGTTTGCCGTCAGAATGAGGTCGCCCAAAAACAACGTTCCCGCCTGTACCGTTTGAGCAATCTTGAAGCCTTCAGTGGTCTGACCTTTGATTCCTTTAAAGTACAGGGGCGCATGGGGCTGGGCGATCAACAGGTGCAATCGCTGCAGTTTGCCTACAATCAGGCGCAGCAATTCGCCAACAGCCCGCGCGGCTGGCTGCTGCTTTTGGGCGGTTACGGCACTGGTAAAACCCATCTGGCGGCTGCCATTGCGAACCAGGCCGTGTCCATGAGTATTCCAAC
>CAYPJS010000024.1:0-40548 GCA_964411135.1 uncultured Anaerolinea sp. | reverse complement strand
GCGGTATATGCGGAACTTATTTGTCGAGAAATTTGGCGCTGATGCCAGCCTCCTGCGCGACATTGGCATGGAAGTCAAGGGGATGGAAATTTCGGAATACCTATCTAAAGAGTCGCTTGCCCAGCAGGGAGGTTATGCGCTGGCATCCAAGGGCGCGCAGCATGACGAAGCCTGGCTGATATTTATGGAGATGGTCCATAAACAACTGCCAACCTTTGAGGCAAAAGCGGAGGCATTGCATTACTTTCCCATGTGGCGCACCTGGTTCAGCCTGCATGGGCTGTGCAAGCTGCCGTGGAATGATATTATTCCGGAAAGCAACAAAACGGCCAAAGAACCCGCAAAGGTGCCCGAACATGTCGAAAATTACCTTTGGCTCTATGAGGGCGTGCTGGGGAAGAAGGTCACCATCGACGATATCATCCTGGAATCAGAGAAGGTGTATAACTTCCAGCGCTTGTTTAACTTACGTCTGGGCTTTGGCACGCGTGAACATGATTACCCGCCTTACCGGGCGATGGGACCAGTTTTGAAGGAAGAATATTTGGACCGCGAATCCTTCTATGACAATCAAGTGCAGGACGATCTGGGTATGGAACCGGCCGGTATGACAACGGAACAGAAAATGACTGCGCTGAGGGCGTATCGGGAAGATCGCTATGAGAAGCTGGTGGATGCTGTTTACAAACGGCGTGGATGGACACCCAATGGCGTTCCAACTTTAGAAACCATTAAAAGGCTGGGTATTGACTATCCGGACGTGGTAGAGCTCGCAGCCAGGCATCAGGCCTGAGCTGCCCTCCACTCTGTCAAGCCTGGCGTTAGGGGATAGCGCCAGGCTTTTTTTATTTCGAGATGATGATTATTATTTTGTGCATGGATGAAGGGCGAATATATTTGTCCACCTATCACTGTTTGGATGCAGTTATCACGATATATTTTCGATAGCGATCATTTGTCTCCGATACCTTGGTATCCGAAAATCCAGCCGAATTAATATAATTGACCAATTCTTGTGTTTCGAACAACTTAATGTATCCTGAAAATTTTTTATTTTCGATTGAACCTTTTTCTGTGAAGCATAATACCAGGGTGCCGTTATTGGCAAGGACACGGTGGATTTCTTGTAGCCCTTGTTCAATATCAGTCCAATAGAAAATTGAGTTAATACTGCATACTTTATTGAACCGATCACCCAAAAACGGAATCTTTTCGACAACTGCGTGCTGAAGTGTTACCCTTCCAAACCGTTTCAGGTTGGAGAAATGCCTTTTTCCGATTGTTACAAGAGCGGAAGATCGATCGATCCCTGTTATGTGGATTTCTGGATGGGAAATAGCTATTCTGCGAATTAAGTATCCCCCGCCAAAACCGATTTCAAGCACGTTATCATTCGGTTTTAGATCTAAAAAGTTTATAACAGTTTTGTTTAAAGCTAGATTGCGCCAGTTCCAAAGCCACCCAAGGACCAGGGCGAAGAGCCCGGTAGGTTTGCCTAATTGTTCTGCTATCTTCATAGAAACCATACGAACTTACCCTAAACCCAACCAGTGAATCGCAATTATGAAGCGAAAGACCCTAAATTATTAAAATCTATCAGCTTTTGTGGATTGAATGCGGGTTTTTGGTGGAATCAATTTAATTGTAGCGAAAATATTAATAAATATAGCTAACAAAACATTGGTAATACCCACGGATTTATAATTTAACTGGACAAAGCGGACCAATATGATATTTGGCGGTCAAACTATCGACTTCCGGCGCTTTTGGGTATAATCGGCTTAACGGAGGTGAACACAATCCTTATAAACTATCGTTTGGGAGAAATAGCGCATGGTCCTGGAAATCATCCAGGATGACGAGGATGAAGGTTCCCTGCTGCGCAGCAGGGTTAACCGGCGGGAACAGGTTGATGCCCTGGTCGCCGGGAAAATCGAAAGATCAGCGGATGCCTTCCAGATGCCAGTGCATCTGCCTTTTTCCCAGGTTCGCTCAATCAACTAAATCCACTGAGGACTATCGGTGGACGATACTTCGCGACGGCATGGCTAACTGCATTGCGCCGTTAGGCGTTTGCCGCCGCAGAGGAGCAAGCTATGTGTGGAATTGTTGGGTACATTGGTGAGCAAAACGCAACACCAATCATCCTGAATGGATTGAAACGCCTTGAATACCGCGGATATGATTCGGCAGGACTGGCTGTCCTTCAGGATGGGGAAATTCAGATACGACGCGATGCCGGTAAACTTGCAAATTTAGCCGCACTGGTTGCGAACTCTCCTATTCAGGGAACATTGGGGATTGGACACACACGCTGGGCTACGCATGGAGTACCCAGTGCCCGGAATGCGCATCCTCACCTGGGAAGCACAAATGAGGTGGTGGTGGTGCATAATGGCATTGTGGAAAATTTTTTGGAACTGCGTGACGAGCTTACAGCTGAGGGGGTTGAGTTTAAATCTGAAACCGATACTGAAGTAATCGTTCACCTGATTGAACGGTTTATGAGCGGCGGGACCAGGCTGGAGGAATCTACACGCCTTGCCTTGAAGCAGTTAAAAGGCGCGCATGGGGTGGTTGTGTTCTCATCGCGCGAACCGGATAAACTGGTAGCTGCCCGGATTGGCAACGCTGGCGGAGTTGTGATCGGATACGGTGAAGGCGAGATGTTTATTGCATCGGATATCCCGGCCATCCTGGACCATACCCGGCGCATGATCTTCCTTGATTCACGCCAGATGGCGGTGATCACCCGGCAGGGGGTCGACGTGAAGGACCTGGATGGAAAAAAGGTTTCCTGTCAGGAGCATAATATTGGCTGGGATCCGGTAGCCGCCGAAAAAGGGGAATACCGGCATTTCATGCAAAAGGAAATCCACGAGCAGGTGCGCTCGCTGACGGATACCCTGGCTGGCCGCGTCGATTTTGAAGAAGGTACGGTGCGGCTGCCACAATTGAACCTGACGCCTGATCTGGTCAAAAATATCAACCGCATCGTCATCACTGCCTGCGGTACGGCAGCCCACGCCGGCATGGTTGGCAAGGTATTGATTGAGTCAATCGCACGGATTCCTGTCGAAGTGGATATCGCCTCGGAATTCCGCTACCGCAACCCGATCGTCGACGATAAAACTGTTGTACTGGCCATCAGCCAATCCGGTGAAACAGCGGATACCCTGGCGGCTATGGACGAAGGCCGTAAGCGCGGGACGAAATTATGGTCGATTGTGAATGCGATCGGCTCGCAGGCAATGCGCGTGGCGGATGGTTATATTTCAATGCAAACTGGGCCAGAAATCGGTGTGGCATCCACCAAAGCCTTTACAGCCCCGCTGGTCGATTTGTATATGCTGGCGATTATCCTGGGTGAGATGCGCGGCGTTTTGAGCGAGTCCAAACGCAAACAGCTGGTGGCAGACCTGCGTCTGGTGCCTGATTTAGTCGGGCAGTGTCTGGACAGGGAAGAGGAAATCATCCCCGTGGCGCGCGAAATGAAGTACATCCGCAATATGCTTTACCTCGGGCGCGGCATCAATATGCCAATTGCTTACGAAGGCGCTTTGAAGCTGAAGGAAATTTCGTATATCCATGCCGAGGCATATCAAGCCGGCGAAATGAAGCATGGCCCGATCGCCCTGGTGGACCGAGACATGCCAGTCCTGGCAATTGCTCCGGATGACCCGTGGTATGAAAAGATGATCAGTCAGATTGAGCAGGCGAAAGCCCGCGGCGGCAGCATTATTGTGGTCGCAACCGAAGGGGATACGCGGGTGAAGGACCTGGCTGATCATGTTTTCTGGGTCCCCAAAACGCCCTGGATGCTCTCGCCGGTGGTGTCCGTAATCCCGCTGCAGTTGTTTGCCTATCACATTGCGTCGCTGCGCGGACTGGATGTGGATCAGCCGCGTAATCTGGCCAAAAGCGTGACGGTGGAGTAAGGTGAGCGGTTTATCCCAGTGTTCAGGGATTTCAGTTAATTAAGACTGACCTCACCAAGCTAATTATTTTCTGAGTAAAAAAAATCACACCCCAAAAGAAATGATGGGGTGTGATTTTTTTTCAAAAGATTGCTAAATCTTTTTGAACCGTGAAAATTAGGTCTGATTTTAGCCCTCACGGTTTTCTTAAAATCTTCTCCATCGTTTTCCCTTTGGCCAATTCATCGATTAACTTATCCAGGTAGCGAATTTCCTGCATGGTGGAGTCTTCGATGTCCTCCACACGGACGCCGCATACCGTGCCCTTGATTAGAGCCCGAGAGGGATTTAGCTGCGGAGCCTCTGCGAAGAAGGTCTCCAGGTCAGTCTGTTTTTCAAGCTGGGCTTCCATTTCTTCGTGGGAGTATCCAGTCAGCCAACTGATAATTTCATCGACTTCGTTTTTTGTGCGGTCTTTCTTCTCCGCCTTTGCAATATAAAGGGGATAGACTCTGGCGAAGCTCATGGTATAGATGCGAGGTTTATTCATGATCTCTATTTTACCCTCCAATCAAAGAGGAAAAAACGAGGTGTATTGGCAGGCTTAGTCTGGTTTTTCCAAATACAGCTTAAGCGCTGCCGCCTGGTTATACACCTCATCGCGGGCTCCGTAAACCAGCGTGAGGGTGCCGTTTGCAGCGATATTTCGCAGCTGAGACACCAGTTCGGGCTGATGGTCCAACTCTTCGAAGTAATGAGAAATAAACGTATCCCATAGGGCAGGATCGTGGCAAAAAGCTTTACGTACCTCATTGGATGGTGCGATTTCTTTCATCCAGGTTTCGATGGATAACTTTTCGCGGGTGAGGCCGCGCGGCCAAAGCCGGTCCACCAGAATGCGAACGCCATCATCCGGTTCGGCCGGTAGATAAGCGCGTTTTATGCGTATAGGCATTATTTTCTCCTGCTGTGTTAGGCCGCATCGCCCAAAGGCGGATTGTATGGGGCATGCTCCTCTGGGTTCAACAGCGCGAGGGCACTTGGCTCTGAATCCAATCGGTAATCCGAGCGTAAAATGCTAAAAATCTTAAGAGAGGCTGCCGCGCAGTCCTTCACGATTCGCTGCATGGTGACTGCGTTAAGATACGGGAATGGTCTGTCAAGCTTTCGGTTTGGGTCGAACTCTGTGTAGTACTGCCTGATCATCTTAAACTGAGCCGCGATCGCTTTTTCCGGGATATGGATAACTGGCAGCGAGTCTGCTTCGACGGCGCAAAAGATTTTCCAGGGTTCCCAATCGGGGTTGTCACGCAGGAAACGATGATCCAATCCGTACCAGTCTTCTTTAAAAATATCGATCGCCATCGGTTTTCCCAGCGATTGGATCATGTCGGTATAAGTGCTCAGGTATGTGAAGTCAAGATATTCCACCCATAGCAAGTCCGTCAAAAGATGAAAGTAATAACCCCACAAGAAGCTGCTGTCCGGGGCGGTGTAATCACCCATAAGAGAGTGCTCGTAAGCCCGGAAAAAATCCATATCACGGATTCGGCCTTCTCCTTCGCCCTTCACCAGGAAATGAGTAACTGATTTTGGCGGATCAAACTCTGTCCAGGTATCATTCGGGAAGCCTGAGTCCGGTGCAATACTTCCAGCATAAAAGGAAGGCAGATCAAACCCGGGAAGGCTCGCTGCAAGCTTTTCAGCGACGCGCAGGTGGCAAATCCAGGTCCCCATATTAACGTGAGACCCAGCGTTCCAAACCAGAAGGTAGAGTAAAGGTTTCCAACCTGGCCAAAAGGTCATTGGGGTCTGAGCTGCTAATCAGCAGATCTCGATGCTCATCATAAATAAATTTTTCACTGCGAGCACGTTCGATCATTTCGAGCAGTGGGCTGAAGTAGCCTGCAGTATTTAACAGACCAACCGGTTTGGTATGCAAACCGATCTGTGCCCAGGTGAGGGTTTCAAATAATTCGTCCAATGTGCCGTATCCGCCAGGCAGGGCGATAAATGCATCCGCCATCTGACTCATGCGGGCTTTCCGCAGCTGGATATCGGAAACAATCTCCAAATGGGTCAATGATGCGTGGATCAACTGCGGTTGGTTCAAGTTCTCTGGCACAACGCCAATCACCTTTCCGCCTGCCTCCAACACACCATCTGCGACAGCACCCATCAGCCCGGTTTTACCGGCTCCATACACTAATTCGATCCCTCGGTTCGCCAGCAACCCGCCGAGAGTACGCGCTGCATCCGTGTATATCCGATCCAGATTGTCAGCTGAACCGCAGTAAACACAAATTCTCTTATAGGCATTCTTATTTTCCATAATGGCGACCCTTTACCGAGTAAGTTCTGTTTATTCTAATACGAATAATGGCTGCCGCCGATAAATTCGCGGATGACTGAATTGCCGGGAACCAGGTGTTCGTCTGCAGACGGGACTACCTGCTCCAACAAATTCTGAACCCGCTGAGCACGCTGCCAGGCATCCTGCCGTAATGGATCATCCTGGTAATTGGTCGCCCAGAGTTGAAACTGACTCAGCATTCGATGACGGTAGAAGGGGATTTCGTAAGGCATGGCGCTGTTGATGATGAAATCAACGCGGTTAATATTGGGAATGATGTTACGTAATTCGCTTGAGCGGACATAATGCCAATGTTCCAGGGTTTGCGAGGGGTCATAGGCACGGTGGGCAGCGTCGCGCAGCATCCTGCGAATCAGGCGAATGTCTGTCCATCGGGCATATTTGCCGTGGTTATCTTTGAGCTGAAGCAGCGGCTCCAGGTAAACCAAGAATTTGTTCTCGGCTGGTACCGAGGATGTCATGGGCTCATAAAGCCCATGCAGAGAATCAATCAAAAGGATTTCGTTAGGTGCCAACCTTAATGGAGTGGTTTCCGGTGTACGCTTGCCTGTTTTGAAATCATAATGCGGTACCTGAACTTCCTTCCCCGCGATAAGATTCGCAAGATGCTGATTGATCATTTCCAGATCGAGTGCCTGGGGGGTCTCGAAGTCGTAATCGCCAAATTCATCTTTGGGGTGGATAGACAGGTCGAAGAAATAATTATCGACATTTAAAGTAACCAGTCTATTGCCTAAGTGATGCAGGTGCTGGTCAATTTTGATGGTAGTGGTGGTTTTTCCTGACGAACTGGGTCCCGAAACAATGACCACTCTGACCTGGTTGCCTCGGTCAGCAATCATTTGAACCGCTGTATCGATGTCCTCATTGTATGCGGTCTCCGATTCATCAATAATTGATTTTATCTGCCCAGCTTCGATTCGGGAATTAAGCGCCTCAACTGTATGAAGTGAATGGCTGACTGCCCAATCGAGAACATGCCACAATTTTGACCAGGGGATGTTTGAGGAGGGGGCTGCTGCGCGCTGGGCCCTTTCCTGCCGTGCGCGGGCGCGCTCTTCCCTGTAAAGGATGTATGCCTTCGCCACCCGCGCGTGGCCATTTTCAATCAATATTTTCTCTACCGCATCCTGTATCTCCTCGACAGTAGGCAGCTGGTTCGCTTCTCCATGTGCCTCCAGGAAGCGAAGGACCTGTTGAGTCAGCTCCTCTGCTGTCTGGCGGTCCCGGCCACCGACCGCAACTGCAGCCCGGTAAATGGCATTCACGATTCGCTCGGGATTAAAGGGTACCACTGCACCGTTTCGTTTAACAACCTGATTTAGCCGCCGCATTGATTTACCTCTTTGCTTTTTGAGGGTAGACATCCTGGAACATTTTAATTCTGCGAATATGACAAATATCCTAATTATGGGTTATTTACCCTTATTATTTGGTTCTTAATATTGTATTAATGTTAGACCTTAAGTATAATTTCTTAATTGTTTTTAATGATTGAAAAATACTGGTACCAAGGAGGATGACCACAAAAAACGGAAATTTTATTGATTTCGCCCAATCCCCTGTACCTCTCATCAAATGGAGAATAGCATATGAAGAAACTCCTTAAATTATTATTACTTGCAAGCCTTGTTTTGGTATTCACCTTCGCGTTGGCTGCTTGCCAACAAGCCGAAGAGACTCCGGAACCTGGTCCGGTTGAAGAAACAGTGGAAGAATGCCCGACCGCTGTACCCTGTCCGGATGTAGCGCAGGACATACCGTTCTATGCCCTGTGGACTGATTCTGGTCACGCTGACGTGACCGCCGAAGCTTTCCGGCATTGGGATGAAGAGTCCCCGAAGGAAGTTCCGGTCACCTGTGCAAAATGCCACAGCTCAGCCGGCTTCCTGGATTACGTTGGTGCTGATGGATCAGCAGCTTTCGCTGTCGATGTTGCCGCCTCCACCGAGACCGTGATCAACTGCACCACCTGCCATAATGAAGCTACCGCTGAATTAAGCAGTGTGGTATTCCCCTCAGGCGCAGAAGTAACTGGCCTTGGTCGTGAGGCAGTTTGTATGACCTGCCACCAGGGTGCTGCATCGATGGTGTCGGTTGATGAAGCCATTGCAACTTCTGGTGCAACGGATGATGATACCGTTGTCGAGGATCTTGGCTTCACCAATGTGCACTACTTTGCCGCCGCTGTTGCCCGTTACGGGACCCAGGTTAAAGGCGGTTACGAATACGCCGGGAAAGCCTATGATGTGATGTTTGATCACGTTGAAGGTGTCCAGGCCTGCCAGGACTGTCATAACCCGCATTCCCTCGAGCTGCAGGTTAACAAATGCGTCGGCTGTCATGTTGGCGTCACGGATGTGGAATCTGTCAAGGATATCCGCATGCAGTCATCTATGGTTGATTATGACGGCGATGGCGATCTGGATGAAGGAATTGCATTTGAAATCGAAGGGCTTCAGGAACTGTTATATTCCGGGCTCCAGGCTTATGCTTCGGAAGTTGCCGGGACAGCCCTGGTCTATTCGAAAGATGCTTATCCCTACTTCTTCATCGATACAAATGCCGATGGCGCAACCGGTGAAGATGAAGCAGTGTTCCCGAACGCCTTTAAATCCTGGACTCCCCGGCTTGCTAAGGCTGCCTACAATTACCAGGTCAGCATAAAAGACCCGGGTGCGTTTGCCCACGGCGGAAAATACATCATTGAACTCCTGTACGATTCGGTTGAAGACCTCAACACAAAACTTGCTGCGCCGGTTGATCTGGCAAACGCCAATCGTATCGATGCGGGCCACTTCGCTGGATCGCAAATGGCCTTCCGTGATTGGGACGGCGAAGAATTTACCGTGCCCGCCAGCTGCGCAAAGTGCCACTCCTCTATGGGGCTGCCCACCTTCCTTGAAGAAGGCGCAACATTGTCTCAACCGGCCTCCAACGGATTCATGTGCGAAACCTGCCATGACAGTGTTTCAGAGTTTACCCGCTACGTAACCGAAGAAGTTACCTTCCCAAGCGGTGCGAAACTGGCATTTGAAGGCAATACCGATGCCAACCTGTGCTTGAACTGCCATCAAGGCCGTGAATCGACCGTGAGTGTCAACCGGGTAGTGGCTGGATTGGGGCTGGATGAAATCAGCGATAAAGTCACTTTCCGTAATGTGCACTACTTTGCTGCCGGTGCATCGTTGTTCGGCACAGAAGCCAAGGGCGCTTACGAATTTGAGGGCAAAGAGTACAACGGTCAATTTATGCACGTTGACGGCTTTGCCACCTGCGTGGACTGCCACGATACCCATGCTCTGACAGTCAATACCGGCGCTTGCACTGGCTGCCATCAGGTTGAAGACCCGGCTTTAATTCGATTTGAAGATCCGGCTGTCGACTACGATGGCGATGGTGACACCACCGAAGGCCTTGCAGGCGAAATCGCCACCATGGAAGAAGCCCTGCTGGTCGAAATCCAGGCGTACGCAGCCACCACCGCTGGTGTTCCGATCGTTTACGATGCCCATGCTTATCCTTACTTCTTCATCGATGCGAATGCCGATGGAGTCAAGGATGAGGGCGACACTGAACGGTACGCTGGCACCTGGACCCCTCGCATGCTCTTTGGTGCGTACAACTACCAGTATGTTCAAAAAGACCCGGGCGCTTTCGCTCACAACGGCAAGTACATCCTTCAGGTCCTGTTTGACTCACTGGAGAACCTGAACCCCTCTGCTGTAAGTGGAATGACCCGACCATAAACGTAAGGATCTTAATAGAGCCCTCATGGTCACATGAGGGCTCTATAGTTTAATTTAAGAAACTTGCTGTAGTTCTTATCTATTTTTAATAGTACAATTTAAACCCGAGAAGTTATCCATACTAAGCAGATATTTTTCCGTATCTATCATTGGGAGGGTAGGATGGCTAAATTTTGGCGCGGCGTTAAAAATGTCTTTGCTCCACCGCCTGGAAGTTCAACAGTTCGTCGAATTCTGCCATTTGCGATTATCGTCATTATCGGTACGGCATTGTTACTGGCTGTGACGTCTGCCTGGCAGTACACAAATACCTCAGTTTTTTGCGGTACGGCTTGCCACACCATGCCGCCGCAATATGTGTCGCACCAGAATTCCTCGCACGTCCGCGTAACCTGTGAAGAATGCCATCTCGGCAGGACAGAGCTGGGTGAGCAAATAGTCCGAAAAATTGAATACTCCTGGCAGACCGGGTCCGCTATGGTCACCGGAAATTATGAGTATCCGATTCGGGCAAGGAATATGCGGCCATCAATCGATGTTTGCGAAACATGCCACTATCCGCAGCAGTTTTCCAACGATACGTTGGTTGAACTCAAGCAATATGGATACGACGAAGATTCCACGCTTAGTTATACCTATCTGATCCTTAAGACAGGCGGTGGATCGTCTCGTGAAGGACTTGGTTTCGGCATTCACTGGCATATCGAAAATCCGGTTGAGTTCATTGCGCTGGATGAGGAGAAGCAGGAAATCCCTTATGTGCGTGTGCAGAATGCAGATGGCAGTTATACCGAATATGTGGATACGGAGTCCGGGTTTAACACATCTGCAATTGATGAAAGCCAGTTGGTCACCATGGACTGCATGTCCTGCCATAACCGAACCTCGCATATCAGCTACCAGCCGGATGAAGCTGTCGATTCAATGTTATTCCGCGGTGTAATTTCTACCGGCATCCCCGAAATAAAAATGCGGGCTGTGGAATACTTGAGCAAGCCCTACGAATCAGTGGATGAGGCCAAAGCGGGCATCGCTGGACTGGCGGATTTCTACCGCAAAAACTACTCGGTATATTACCAGGCAAACACAGACCTCATAAACCAGGCTGTGGAACAATTGGTAAATTACTTTGAGATTTCAAATTTTCCGGAACAGGAATTCAACTGGGACACGCACCCTGACAACGCTCAGCACAAATTCTCGCCTGGCTGCCTGCGCTGCCATGATGGGAAACACTTAACGACCACTGGCGAGGCGGTACGGCTGGAATGCAACCTGTGCCATTCGATCCCGGTGGTTTCAGATGCTCAGCAATTCTTAACCAACATTGAAATCAGCCGCGGGCCCGAGCCTGAATCACATTTGAGTTCAAACTGGATCAGCCTGCATAGGGAGTATTTTGACAGCACCTGCCAGAGCTGCCATACTGTCGAGGATCCGGGTGGTGTGAGCAATACATCCTTCTGTTCGAACTCAGGCTGTCACGGCTCCGAATGGGAATACGCTGGTTTTGATGCCCCAGGATTGCGTTTGATTTTGGCCGATGAACTCAAAAAATTTATCACTCCAACTCCACCGGCACCACCGCCATCGGCCAGCGAACCGACTGAAAACACATACTTAGCCGTACAAAGTTTATTCGTAAAATGCCTGGCGTGTCACGCTGAGAACGGTCAGAAAGGTATTAATCTATCTTCCTATGAGGCAATCATGGCAGGGGGTGACGATGGGCCGATTGTGGTTGCCGGGCAGCCAAATGAAAGCGTGTTGGTCCAGGCCCAATCCGGTGCAACCCCTCACTTTGGGCAGTTCACTCCCGAAGAGCTGGCGCAGATTATTGCCTGGATCGAAGCCGGCGCTGAATAGTGACAATTGACACAATAAGAAAATTACTAAAACCGCCCAATTAGGGCGGTTTTAGTTAAATGCCAGATTAAAATATATTGTATAATTTATCCCATTCCCAAAGAAAACATTTTTTAGTACCTCGGCTTCCATTGATATGGATATCTTGATGCTGTAAAGGAGTGGAAAAGATGGTAGATAAAAGCCATGGTCAAACTTCCACCAGATTCATTATCCCGATCCTATTAGTTCCACTGATCCTTGCTTGTGCATTGTTGTTGGTTACCACGCAACCAGTGTATGCAGATACCATCGGGTCCCCTGAAGGGCAGCTGCCGGATAACACTCAGTGCCTGCTTTGCCATTCCCAGGAGGGCCAAACATGGACTCTGCCTGGCGGGGAAGCATTGTCTGTCACGATAGATCCAGGGCATTTTGGTAATGGCATGCATGCCACGGTCAGCTGTCAGGTGTGCCACAGCAACATCAGCGGGTATCCCCATCCGACCAACACAGCCCAAACAATTCGCGATTACACGCTTCAATATAAGGGTTTGTGCGAAAATTGCCATGATGTTCAGGCAACCGAACTGATGGATAGCGCGCACACAAAGCTCTTCGACGCAGGTAACACGAATGCGCCTACCTGTGCCGATTGCCATAACCCACATTCAGATAAAACTTTTGGCAAGGATGCAGATGGGAAACTGCTTCCGGCAGAACATGCTCGAATAGCGAACATCTGCGCTAACTGCCATTCCACCATTTTTGAGCAATATGCTCAGAGTGTGCACGGTGCTGGCGTTTTTGTAGAGAAGAATCCGGATGTTCCCTCCTGTACCGACTGTCATGGTGTGCATACGATTACCGGCCCGACGGGGGAACCAGGATTCCGGCTGACCTCCCCCAATATTTGTGCGAAATGCCATACAGATGCTGCCATCATGGATCAGTACGGCATATCGACCGATGTACTTCAGACGTATATCGCCGATTTCCACGGTACTACCGTCACCTTATTTGAAAAGACAGACCCGGATCAACTGACCAATATGCCAGTCTGTTACGATTGCCACGGGGTGCATGATATCCGTCCGGCGGATGATCCTGAAAAGGGTTTACAGGTGAAGGAAAACCTGCTGGTTGCATGCCAGCGCTGCCATCCGGACGCTACATCGAATTTCCCGGATGCCTGGTTGAGCCACTATATTCCAGCCCCTGACAAGTATCCCCTGGTATATTACGTCGAACTGGCCTATAAGATCCTGATTCCTCTGGTTTTGGGCGCGATGGCAGTGTTTATTCTGACTGACATCTATCGTAAGGTGGTCCTGAACCGCCGAAAACGATCTGGCGGAAGCGAAGATCCCACGCCGCCTGTCAGCCAAGAGTCGAAATAGGCGAAGGAGATATCGAAATGAGTGAAAATAAGAAAACCTACACACGTTTTGATACCGGCCGCCGGATCGAGCACTGGGTCCTGTTTGTATCCTTCACTTTACTGGCTATAACCGGACTGATCCAGAAATATCCCAATAACGCCGTTTCAATTGCAGTTGTTACCTTCTTCGGTGGTATTCCTGCAGTCCGCATCATCCATCGAATTTCGGCCGTTACCTTTGGGCTGGAAGCCGTGTATCACTTTGCGTATATGGGTTACCTGCTTTTTGTGAAAAAAGCCAAGGCAACCATGATCCCGGGCATAAAGGATGTCACGGATGCTATCGGCGGGATGGCTCACAATTTGGGATTTAAGAAGGATGCTCCCAAAATGGGCCGCTACAATTTTGCAGAGAAAGCTGAGTACCTGGCAGTGGTTTGGGGTCTTGTGCTCATGGGTTTGACCGGTTTAATGCTCTGGAACCCGATTTTTACAACCAAACTGCTCCCGGGGCAATTCATCCCGGCTGCTAAAGTTGCCCATGGAATGGAAGCTGTTCTGGCAGTGCTGGCGATTATTCTTTGGCATTTCTATCATGTGCATATCAAGCGCTGGAATATGAGCATGATCAGCGGCAAGCTGACCCATGAGGAGATGGAAGAAGAACACGGCCTGGAGCTTGAAGAAATTGAAACCGGCGCTGTCAAAGTTGAGCGTGCACCGGCAGAGATTTCCCGGCGCAAGAAGATTTACTTCCCGATTGCCGTAATTGTTTCTTTGGCTCTGGCAGGTCTGCTGATTGCTTTCGTAACATTTGAAGATACCGCCATCACGACCATTCCTCCACTGCCCGAGGAAGGTGAGGTGTTCATCCCACAAACACCAACGCCACTGCCGACTGCAGCTCCTACCCCCACACCTGGACCAACCGAAGAATTGCCGGCTGGCCCATTAACCTGGGAAACTGGAATTAGCGATATCGTCACCAGCCGCTGCGGTTCATGCCATGGGGCAATGGGTGAATTCTCTGTAAAAACCTATGAGGATTTGATGGCTGGCGGCAAGACTGGACCAGCTGTTATCGCAGGGGATCCCGATAATAGCCTTTTGGTCCAGAAAGTCTTAGATGGAAGCCACCCGGCGAAGTTCGAACCTGCCGAACTTGAGAAGATTATTGAATGGATCACGGCTGGAGCAGGTAAATAAAAACTCTACCAGCACCTTTTACCCCCTGTAGAAATGCAGGGGGTTTTTATTTACCGATTTTCGATTGAGGATCCAGGCTGAAAAGGCATACAGACGAGGTCGGTCCGACAAAATCGATTTTTGATTGTTGTTTTGCCGCATAACCGGTCAGCTTTTCCACAACCAGCCGATCGACCTGACATAATTCTGGGTGCTTATGGATGATTTGTGAAAACGGACAATTGTGGAAAATAACACCTGGACCTGTGCTATGTGCCTCCCAGCGGGCCTGGTAAGGGCGTTGATTGAGGATCTTGATTGTTGCGTGAAGTTTCTGCGATACACTTGCCTCAAGGGCATGGGAAGCCGTAGCGGGGAAAAGGTTATCGGCGATTGACTCCAGATACCGTTCCTCCGGTATATTAGAAAGCCCCACATCCATTAATATGCTCGTCAGGTCTGCCAGGGTATCAGGTCGAGCTTGAGCCGAAAGCTGATACACTTTTGCCGGGCGGCCTGCTGCCCTGGGACGGGTTTGCTGTTTAACAGGCATTTTGACCACCTTCCCCTGTGTCAGGAGCGCTTTCAGGTGGTAGCGTACATCCGCCCGGGTTATATTGAGCTCGGCACCCATTTCCGCAGGGGTAAGGTTTGGCCGGTCCTTGAGCAGTGCAATTACTCTCTCGCGCGTTGTCAGTTCCATAAACCCATTATAGGTGAATTTGTGAATTATGCAAAAATATTTTTACTTAATTATTGATTGACAGGCTACCTTAAATCATTAAAATAGGGGTATCGGGGGCGAAAAATCGAGCAGGACCACTGTCTTTAGGAGATCGTTTCAATGGCAGAAGATTCCATACTTTCAAAAGAGTTTGATATTCCTCAAGAAATCCAGGGGCAAGTTGGGGTCACCTCCCTGGACAAGATATATCAATGGTCTCGGAAAAATTCGATGTGGCCGATGATGTTCGGGTTAGCCTGCTGTGCGATCGAGATGATTGTGCTGGCTGCAAGCCGTTTCGACATCTCGCGCTTCGGTATGGAAGTCATGCGCCCCAGCCCGCGCCAATCAGACTTCCTGATCGTCTCAGGCACCGTAACAAAAAAAATGATCCCCCAGATCGTGCGGCTCTACAACCAGATGCCTGAGCCAAAATATGTCGTCGCGATGGGAGCTTGTGCATCGGGCGGTGGTCCATTCAAGGAAGGCTACTCAGTAGTCTCCGGTGTGGACAAATTTATACCCGTGGATGTTTATATTCCTGGTTGTCCGCCAACCCCGCAGGCATTGTTGAACGGCTTAATTGCTCTCACGAAAAAAGTGGACAAAGAACGGATAAAAACATCCGAGTGGTATTCGAAAAATCCAGAGTCCGAGGTCCCGGTTCCCATTCTCGGCCCTGATTTGATGGATCCGCGCAAATATAAATTGATTTATGACCAAACCCACCGTCCGCCGGAAGTTGAAATCCCGGTTGAATCTGAGCAAAAGGAAGGCTGACATGAGCGAACAAACCATCACAGTTGCTCAGGTTCCAGATATCACGACCCGTTACGACGGATGGGCTGTTGCGGATACGCGCCCCGGATTTAGCGGTTTTATCGTTGAAAAAGATCACTTGCTCGAAGTTGCCCGGGATATTCGCGATAACCTTGGTTTTGATTATTTGTCCTCAGTTACCGGAGTTGATTATTTTCCCGAAGACAAAATGGAAGTTGTCTATCACTTCTACCGTTCCATAGGCGGCCCTGCATTGGTGGTCAAGGCTCAAACTCCCCGCGCCGATGCGGTCGTTCCCTCGCTCTACCACCTGTATAAGAGTGCAGATTTTCAGGAACGCGAAGCCTGGGATTTGCTCGGTATTCGCTTTGAAGGACATCCAGATCTGCGGCGGATTTTGACATGGGAAGGATTTGCCGGGCACCCGCTGCGAAAAGATTGGAAAGAAACATACTTCGAAGAGGATGTGAAACCCTTCAAGTCCCGCTGGCCTGAAGGAAATGTGAACCGGTCTGAGGATAGCATTCCGTTTAATGATAATGTGCAATACCCGGATGGATTTGATCCCGAGTCCTGGACTCCTAAAGCTGAGGAAGCACTCTATACCGCGGCGATGAGCCTTGGCAAATCAGAAGATTTTCACACAGAAAAGGTAGTAGTTAACCTGGGTCCGCAGCACCCGTCCACACATGGCGTGTTCCGGATGGTGGCTGCCATTGATGGCGAAACTTTGGTCTTCGTAAAACCGGTTGTTGGATATCTGCACCGCAATCATGAGAAAATCGGCGAGCGCAACACGTTCCTGCAAAACATGCCATTCACGGACCGGCTGGATTACGTTTCGTCCATGAGCAATAACTTCGGTTACGCGCTGGCAGTTGAAAAGCTTATGGGAATTAAACCTCCCGAACGTGCGGAGTACATCCGGGTCATGATGGCTGAAATGACCAGGTGGATGAACCACGTCTTTTCGGTCGGCTTCCTGCTCAATGACCTTGGTTCGTACTTTACGCCGATGATTTATGCGCTTGAAGAGCGCGAACTTATCCTGGACGTTTTCGAAGCTGTCTCAGGGTCGCGCATGATGTGCAATTATTTCCGCTTTGGCGGTGTTGCCCGTGATTTGCCGGACGGCGTTCTCGAAAAAGTTCGAGAGCTCGCCTTCGAGCGTATGCCCCGGCGGCTGGACGAATTTGACAAAATGATTACGAATAACGAAATCATCCGGAACCGTTGTATCGGCTGCGGCGTATTGACCGCCGAGCAGGCGATTGCCAATGGGGCTTCCGGACCGAATCTGCGCGCTTCCGGTGTGCCGTACGATATTCGGCGGGCAGATCCGTACAGTATTTATGACCGGCTTGATTTCGATGTTGCGGTGCGCTACCACGGTGACGTGTATGACCGCTATTTGACCCGCCTCGAGGAGGCGCGGCAGAGCATCCGTATTTTGCAGCAGGTGGTGCGAGATATCCCGGGCGGTCCAATTATGACTGGAAAACCCGCCTATCAGGTGCGCGTGCCAGCTGGTGAAGCTTACGGGCGTGTTGAAGCTCCAAAAGGAGAGCTTGGTTTCTATGTGGTATCAAATGGGAAGCCCAATCCAGCACGGTATCACGTCCGTTCTCCAAGTTTCATCAACCTGATCAGCCTCGAAGACATGTGCCGCGGAGGGAAAATCGCGGATGTGGTGGTGATCCTGGGTGCCGTTGATATTGTGTTGGGTGAAGTTGACCGCTAAGCGGACGGAGGAATAGAGTATGACTGGTAAAGGTTTCGTTCGCATGCTATTCGAAGTCTTCAAACGTTTTGTGATGACTTATGTTGAAGACTTTAAATTTGGAAAAAAGCGCTACTATACCGATGAAGGCATTAACGCGCGGCGGTCTGGAGATGTAAAAGGAATTTTCACCATTCAATACCCGGAAGAAAAGCTGCCGGTTCCAGAGGAATTCCGCTTCCTGCCTTTCCTGGTGTATGATGAAGGACCGAATGGCGAGAAGGATTTACGTTGCACATCTTGTGGAATTTGCGCAAAAGTCTGCCCGCCGCAGTGTATTTGGATCGTGCGCACAAATGATCCGGTTACAGGCAAACCGGTACCGCAGCCAAAACAATTCTACATTGACACTGACATTTGTATGAACTGCGGATTCTGCGCGGAATACTGTCCATTCGATGCTATTAAGATGGACCATGATTATGAAATTGCGTCTTACAGCCGGAAAGACAATATTTACGATATCGAACGTCTGGCTAAGCCGGTTTCGTATTATGCATCCATCCGTCCGACCAACAATGCAGCTGAAATCCTGGCACGCCAGGAGAAGGAAGCCATGAAAGCTGCTGCCAGGAAACCGGCAGCGGAATAACAAATCTGTTAATGGTAGAGGGATCATGTATAATAGCGATACGGAGTTAATGTTTCCGCTGCGCGTGGCACCGCAAATCCGCAGCCAGCGCGGCGACCAATGGCAGAACCTGGTTGACCGGGTTACCGACCCAGAATCCAGCCTGATTGAAAAAGCAGCCTTTACGCTAATGATGGTGCGTTTGGGAGGATGTCAGGGATGCGGCGTGGACTCCTTTCGCGGAATGCGTGGGTGTACTGCCTGCGCACGCCAGACGATCCGACGATACCGGGGCACCGATGCCGACCTTGACGGGCAATTTGCCCAGGCACAAAAAGAAGTCGAAGGGCACCTTAATCATTCTTAACCATTACAGTTATTTAAATTCGGGATATATAAGGAACTGATATTCATGGGTGAAAACAGCGTATCCCAGGATGCCATCCTGGCTGCATTGAGCAAGGTTCAGGAACCTGAATTACACCAGGACCTGGTTACATTGAATATGATTCAAAATTTGGAAATCCAGGACGGTTTGGTTAAATTCGACATTGTCCTGACCACGCCTGCCTGTCCACTCAAGGGCAAAATTGAGGCTGATGCACGCCGCGCTGTTCTGACGGTGCCGGGTGTTCGAAATGTCGAGATAACCCTGGATGCAAATGTCGCGGCTGATGGCCGAAACCGGGGTGTGATGCAGCTGCCTGTAAAAAATGCAGTGGCTGTTGCCTCTGGAAAAGGCGGAGTTGGCAAATCAACTGTGGCTGTGAACTTAGCTGTAGCGCTGGCTCAGAGCGGCGCAAGCGTTGGCCTGCTGGACGCCGATATTTACGGTCCAAACGTACCTACTATGATGGGGGTGGATCACCTTCCTCCCATGAGAACCCAGAAAATGGTGCCAGCCGAAACTTACGGCGTGAAAATGATGTCCATCGGTTTCCTGGTGCCGCCAGGCAGAGCCCTCATCTGGCGCGGTCCGATGCTGCATTCGGCCATCCGCCAGTTCTTGAGTGATGTGGACTGGGGCGAATTGGATTACCTCATTATCGATTTGCCACCGGGCACGGGTGACGCTCAGTTGAGCCTGGCACAATCACTACCATTATCAGGCGGTGTCATTGTTACTTTGCCGCAGGCGGTTTCTCTTGAGGATGCCAGCCGCGGGATTCAAATGTTCAACGAACTTAACGTTCCGATCCTTGGTGTTGTGGAGAATATGAGCTACCTGGAATTGCCGGATGGCACCCGGGTTGATGTATTTGGCCACGGCGGTGGCGAGAAGTTGGCAGCCTCCACGCACTCTGAGTTCCTGGGATCCATTCCGATGGATCCAAATGTCCGTATTGGCGGGGACAATGGGAAACCGATTGTTTTCACAGCCCCCGATTCGGCTGCAGGCAAAGCGCTCCGTTCCATTGCAGAGCAAGTGGCTGCACGGTTGAGCGTTGAGGCTCATAAGAACCAGTCGAGTGTAAGAATCGAGATGGTAGGTTAACACGCCATGGATGGATTTCCAGTTCAAACCATCGTCGGAGTGCGCTTTTCAAAGGTGGGTAAGATCTATCACTTTGACGCCAGTAAATTTACAAGTGTAAAAACAGGCGATTCTGTAATCGTTGAGACGTCCCGCGGCACCCAGCTTGGCGAAATTGCTCAGGTAGTCGATCCGAAAAGTGGGAACGTAGAAGGCGACCTGAAAAGTGTAAACAGGTTAGCAACCCCACGCGATCTGCTGCTCAGAAAAATCTGGCAGGTACGCGAGTTGGATGTGGTCGAAACGGCCAAAAAACGGGCTGAAGAAATACGATTGTCAAATATCAAGGTTGTTTTGGCTGAGTACAGCTTTGATGGAAGCCGGTTGGCAATTATGTTTTCCACCGAGAGCGAGGATAAGGTGGACCTTAAGTCACTGCGACAGGATATGCAAAAATTGTACACACCTGCTCAAGTGGAATTACGCCAGATCGGACCACGGGATGTCGCCAAAATCATCGGTGGGATGGGCGCATGCGGGTTAGAAACGCGCTGCTGCTCTGCTTTCCTCACCGATTTCTCCTCGATTTCAATCAGGATGGCCAAGGAACAGGGAATTTCCCTTAGCCCAACTGAAATCACCGGCATGTGCGGGCGTTTACGCTGCTGCCTTATTTATGAATATGAGACATATGCTGAACTCCGAAAAGGCCTTCCAAAACGCGGGAAACGTGTGGTTACCCCGGTAGGTGAGGGTAAAGTGATTGACGTCTCACCTTTGAAGGGTACCGCACGTGTAGATATCCCTGAAATTGGGATTCGCGAGTTCACACGAGAAGAATTTGCTGGCGGCACCTCAACCAAAAGTCTTGATTTGGTTGAATCAGAGGAATCGGATTCTGAGGTTGACGAAGGACCGTCTTCGGATGCCGCGCCGCCAATGGAAAGAAAAGTTGAAGGTTTAGATACTTCATCTGAAGCAAAAAAACAATTTCCGCCGCGTCAGGGTGGACGACCCGGGAGGCGCAGGAGAAATGGGCGCCGTAGCTGAGTCCTGGACATCGCCGCAGTCAATTCTGGTAATCCTGGCTCACCCAGACGACCCTGAATTTTTTTGTGGGGCATCCATTGCCCTTTGGACCAGCCAAGGACACACCGTCGATTACTGCCTGTTTACGCGCGGTGACAAGGGAGTCAACGGCAAGCTGGTGGACCCTGCCGAGTTGGCTCAAATTCGTGAAAGGGAGCAGCGAGCAGCTGCTGATGTGCTGGGGGTAAGGGCCATAGAATTTCTAGATTATGCGGACGGTTATCTGGTTCCGGATCTGAATGCACGCCGGGAAATCGTACGGGTAATCCGTCGTAAAAAGCCTGATATCGTCGTTACCTGCGACCCTACGAATATATTTTTCCGGGAAAACCGACTTAATCATCCTGATCACAGGGCTGCAGGACAAATCGTTGCGGATGCGGTTTTTCCCGCCTGCGGGAATCCGTTGTTTTTTCCCGAACTTCGAGCCGAAGGTCTTGAAGCCCATGAGGTGAAGGAGCTGTTGTTTTCTCTGCCGATCCCCGCAAACTGGTCCATCGATGTTACGGCTACGTGGGAGCTCAAGTATAAAGCTTTGTTAAACCACCGCAGTCAAATTCAGAACCCGGATGCCCTCTATAAAAACTTGCTCTCCCGCCGGGTGCCACCCAGCAGCGAGCAAGATCCCCGCTTTGAGGAATATTTCCGACGCATCGTCTTTTCAGGCTGAAATAGGATTAATTCATGATTACAATCTTGAGCCGTGCACAAGAACTGCGAGAAGGAACGGTCAAACATCGGCGTGATTTTCATTCGCATCCTGAACTCGGATTTTCGGAAGTGCGGACAGCTGGGATCATTGCAGCTGAGCTCAGGCAGCTGGGCTACGAAGTTCGAGAGGGTGTTGGAAAGACCGGGGTGGTAGGTCTTCTGCAAGGAGAAAATCCTGGAAGATGCGTCATGCTGCGCTTTGATATGGACGCGCTGCCTATTACCGAAGAAGCAGGCGCTGAGTATGCGTCGCTCAATCCTGGAAAAATGCATGCCTGTGGTCATGATGGACATGTATCCATAGGGTTGACGGTGGCCCGGATCCTTCGCGAGCAGCAGACTTCAATTGCGGGTAGGATTAAACTGGTTTTTCAACCCGCAGAGGAAGGGCTGGGCGGGGCAGAAGCCATGATTGCAGACCAAGTGTTGGAGAACCCGCTTCCAGATGCGGCCTTTGGCTTGCATTTATGGAATGAGCACCCTGCAGGTTGGATGGCTGTAAAGGATGGGCCATTTATGGCAGGTGCAGACATGTTCCGTATCCTGATTAAGGGTAGGGGCGGACATGGTGCCATGCCCCAAGCGGCGATTGACCCTATTATGGCTGGCGCGCAATTGGTGACGGGAATCCAGGCCATTGTTTCACGCAATATTTCACCGCTTGATTCTGCGGTTATCAGCATTACCAGTTTCCACGCTGGAACTTCGTACAATATCATTCCGGAAACCGTTGAGATGTTGGGGACGGTCCGAACCTTTACCCCTGAAGTCCGGCGGATGATTCATAACCGGATGCAAACATTGATTGATTCGGTTTGCATGGCTTTTGGCTGTTCGGGCGAGCTTGAGTTTATAAACTCCACGCCGCCAGTGGTTAACGCGGGTCCAGTAACAGAAATTGTGCGCCAGGCTGCATCGGATGTGGTGCCCGAATACCGGATTGATTCAAACTACCAATCGACAGTCTCCGAGGATATGGCGATTTTCTTGCAGCATATACCTGGCTGCTTTTTCTTCATCGGAAGCGCACCAGAAGATACTGGTCTGCGCTATGGACACCACCACCCAAAATTCGATATCGATGAAAATGTCCTTCCGGTAGCTTCAGCGATAATTGCTCAGGCAGCATTGATATATTTGAAAGCCTTTAACTAGCCTTAAACCGAGCCCCTCTGTGCGAAAATTAGCTCAAGTGCCTTCCTTCCTGAAAACACATGGAAAAGGTAATGATTGACTTCGACCAATGGGGGTGCTATAATTTATTCATATCATTAATCTGATTAATCAAATTATTCATGCGTGTATTGAACCTGCATGTTGACTGAACAAAAATCACCCAACGGTTTGTCAGAGTTCCTAAATTACCTGGCTTGCATTGATTCGGACGGTCAAGGGGATCGAATCCCGCCATTGTCCGATTTGAGCGCGAAATTAGGGGTCAGTATTGCCAGTTTGCGTGAACAAATGGAAGTGGCGAAAACAATGGGCCTGGTTGAAGCCAGACCGAGAACCGGGATTCGCAAACTCGCCTATTCTTTTAAACCAGCAGTTGTCCAAAGCCTGAAGTATGTGATGGTCGTAAATCCTGAGGCTTTGAAATCCTATTCAGATTTACGCAACCATGTTGAGGCTTCTTACTGGTATCAGGCCGTTCAGCTGCTGAACGCTGAAGATCACCAGGAATTAAAAGGGTTAATCAGCCGCGCGCGCGAAAAGCTGCATGGTCAGCCCATCCAGATTCCCCATGCAGAGCATCGTGCGCTGCATTTGACCATCTACAAAAGGCTCAACAACCCCTTTGTATTAGGATTACTTGAGGCGTACTGGGAAGTCTATGAGGCTTTCGGATTAAATGTGTATTCCGACCTTGCCTACCATGAACGAGTTTGGGATTACCATGCCAAAATGGTCGAGGCAATTTGCAATCGAAATATAAGCGCTGGTTATGACGCGTTGATGGAGCACATGGATTTGATTTATCAACGCGAGAAAAAGCCTGTGACTCAGGCCTTTGAATGATCGCCAACATCACCGCAACACCTGTCAAGGAGAAGATATGTCCCAATCACAGCCTGCCTCAGAAACATTAGCCAAAAGTGCGGGCAAAAAGGTTGTCAACGACTTTTGCATGACCTTTAGTACGATCAATGGGTCGGGCAGCGCGACTGCGAACACGATTTTGCTCCGGTCTTTGTATCGTATGGGCATTCCGGTAAACGGAAAAAACATATTTCCGTCCAATATCCAGGGGTTGCCTACCTGGTATTCCATCCGATTGAGCAAGGACGGATATCTGGCGCGCGTCGAAAAAGACGACATTGTGGTTGCAATGAACCCGGCGACGATTGCTGCCGAGATTGATTTCATGGTGCCCGGTGCAGCATTGTTTTACGCAGATGATATCAAAGTCGATGTTCCGCGAAGCGACATTATTCTATATCCGATGCCGGTTCGAAAATTGATCAAAGAAGCTGAAGTGCCCCCGAATTTGCGTGATTATGTCGCCAATATGGTTTATGTTGGCGTGGTAGCGCAAATGATCGGCATCGATATGGATACGATTTACAAAACGTTGGATTACCACTTTAAGGGTAAGAAAAAAGCGGTTCAATCGAACTGGGAGATAATTGAGGCCGCTGCCAAATGGGCAGCAGAAAACCTGGAGAAGAAGGATCCGTATTATGTCGAGCGGATGCCAGAGCTGAAAGACACCATAATGGTGGATGGGAATACAGCCTCAGCGCTCGGTGCAATATATGGCGGAGTTCAATTTATTGCCTGGTACCCGATCACCCCTGCATCCAGCCTGGCAGAATCGGCCATTGAATATTTGCCGGAATTACGTAAGGACGCTGAAACCGGTAAAGAGACCTACGCAGTCGTGCAGGCAGAAGATGAGCTGGCAGCAATCGGCATGGCAACAGGTGCCGGTTGGGCTGGGTTACGGTCGATGACTTCCACCTCCGGTCCGGGGATTTCTTTAATGGGCGAATATCTTGGTCTGGCTTATTATGCTGAAGTGCCGGTAGTAATCTGGGACGTGCAGCGGGTTGGACCTTCCACTGGTTTGCCTACCCGGACAGCACAGGGTGATATTACCCAGGTTGCATTCCTGAGCCACGGGGATACTCAATTTATTATGCTGCTGCCTGGAGACGCCAACGAATGCTTTGAGTTTGGTTGGAAGGCTTTTGATATCGCCGAGAGGCTGCAAACTCCGGTCTTTGTAATGACCGATCTTGACCTGGGCATGAACACCCACCTGGTCAAACGCTTCGAATACCCGGATAAGCCCATGGACCGCGGTAAGGTTTTATGGGAAGAGGATATCAAGCGTTTGGCAGAGGAAGGAAAAGGATGGGGGCGTTACCTGGATGTGGATAGTGATGGCATCCCATATCGAACGCTTCCTGGAAACCGCCAACCCGGATCGTCCTATTTTGCCCGGGGGACGGGACACGATGAAATGACCCGTTATTCCGAGGACCCGCAGGTATGGGAACGCGGTCTCGATCGGCTGAAAAAGAAAATTGACGGCAATAAGCATCTGCTTCCAAAACCGGAAATTCAGTCCACGAACGGCGTAAAAATCGGCATTGTGGCATATGGGTCCTCCGGTCCAGCCATACAGGAAGCCCGCGATTTGCTCGAAGCCCAGGGTGTCAAAACGGATTACCTGCGCTTGCGTTCGCTGCCTTTCAATGATGAGGTTTGCGACTTCATCCATGATCATGAGACCATTTATGTGGTTGAAATGAACCGTGATGGTCAGATGCGCCAGTTACTGGCGATGGATTTTTCGGATTGCGGTGGAAAACTGGTTCAGATTTCGCACATTGACGGCATGCCTTTGTCTGCCAGGTGGATCATGGACGCGATTCTGTCCAAGGAGGAAAAATAAAATGGCAACCCAAACTACTGTAAACACAGTGGGATTGACGCGAAACGATTATAAAGGTGCGCCCAGCACATTGTGCCAGGGTTGCGGTCATAATTCCATCTCCAGCCAGATTATTGCCGCCCTTTTTGAGCTCAATATTGTGCCAGAAAATGTGGTTAAGTTCAGTGGTATCGGCTGCTCGAGTAAAAGCCCGACTTACTTTCTTAACCGGACCTTCGGTTTCAATGGTTTGCATGGGAGGATGTCCTCGCTGGCGACCGGAGCGCTGTTCGCCGATACTTCCTTGAAAGGGATTGGTGTTAGCGGCGATGGAGATACTGCCAGCATTGGCATGGGCGGATTTAAACACATGGTTCGCCGCAACGTGCCAATGGTCTATATCGTTGAGAATAATGGGGTGTACGGTTTGACGAAAGGGCAATTCTCAGCCACCGCGGAAATGGGGCTCGAGCTCAAACGCCAGGGACGGAATGTTTTCGGACCGGTGGATATTTGCATGGAAGCTCTCGCCTCCAATGCGACTTTCGTTGCCCGGTCGTTTGCCGGAGATCCGAAACAGGTCAAGGAGATCTTGAAGGCAGCCTTCAGCCATAACGGGATTGCGGTAATCGATATCATCAGTCCCTGTGTAACCTTCCATAACAAAGAAGATTCTTTCCATTCGTACACCTGGGGTCGAGCCAACGAGGCACCGCTGCATGATATTTCGTACGTTGCCCCAAGAGATGAAATATACATCGAAGATTACGAGGATGGCACCACCCAGGAAGTTACCCTGCACGATGGAGCTACCGTGGTCCTGAAAAAATTGGAGAAGGAATACGATCCGTGCAATGTTTACGAAGCTTACAGGGTTATCGAAGAAGCTGAGCGGAACCGGTGGCTGTTGACTGGGATTTTCTATATCGAGCCAGATTCCAGGACACTTTTCGATAACCACAATCTGGTAGATAAGCCGTTAAACCGACTTACTGAAAACGATCTGCGTCCTTCGCGAGAGTCGCTGGAAAACCTGTCAAACCATTTTGCCCAGTAAACCAAATTAGCCAAAAATAAACGAGAGCCGTACGGCTCTCGTTTTATCTTAAATTGCGACTCCCATTAATTACAGGGAGAGGCGATAGAGCCTGTGGCGTTTATGGACATGCACCCCCAAGGAGGTCATGTCGGAAAAACTGTTGAAATTGCGTTCGTCGACCTGCACCATTTCAGCGTAATCTGTGCCAAAGGCGCGCAGGGTACGTTCGACCTCGGCGTACAACAGGATGTTACCCCCGCGACCTTGAAACCGTGGCAGCAGGCCAAGGCCGTTCAAATCTACTCGCTTCGTAGTGCGGATATCTTTTAGCAGAGTTATCCAGCCGAACGGGAAAATCCGACCACCAATCTTCTGAAGAGCCCGGTTGATATTGGGGTATGCCAGCAAAAAGCCGGCGATTTCATCGTCATGAACGATGATTTTTATCAGTCGGGGATCGGCAATCTGGTAGATATTTTTTGCCATTAACTCGAATTCTTCCGCTGTCGTCGGGAAGTAGTTAGGGTTTTCCAAAAAGGCCTCGCGGTACACGGTATCGACCTTTGCGATCCAGGACAATAATTCTCGCTTATGCTTGAATTTCAACACCCGCAGATTGCCTTTTTCGGCGATCTTATCCGCAGCCAGGAACACTTTATCCGGCAGCGCATCCGACTGCACCATGTATCCTGAAAGGATGTCAGCTTCCTTGACGAAACCGAAGCCCTCGATCAGCTTCTGATAATAAGCAAAATTGTAGGGGATGCCCACAGCCGGAAGATGATCAAAGCCTTCGACCAGCAGTCCGAAACCCTGTGAACGCAGAAATCCACGCGGACCAAGGATGGAGGAGATTCCGCGTTTTTTCATCCAATCTGAGGCGGCGTTGAATAGATCATTCGCGACTGTCTGGTCATCGATGGCATCGAAACAGGTAAAAAAACCGATTTCCTGTTTGTAATGATTGCAGTAGTTGCGGTTGTGCAGAGCGGCTAATCGACCGACCACTTTTCCCTGGTGCTCAGCCAGAAAGAAGGCTGCATCAGAATGTTGGTAAAAGGGATGCCGCTTCCGGTCGAAAACCAGCCGGGCGGAGGATCGAATCTCGGGTACCCAGTAAGGGTTTTTCCGGTAGAGCTGAAACGGAAAATCGAGAAATCGATCTACATCCTGTCTGTTCTGGGGATTGATATTTCGTATAGGCATCAGAATTCGCAGCTATTTGCAGGCTTTTAGAGGGTGGGTTGGGTAGTACGGTCAGGTCCACTCACCGACGGTGTGGAGAAGAGCGAAATTGGGCAAGCGGGCTGTGCCGACCGGGAAACCCGAAATCACCACCACCTGCTGACCCGGTGTAATGGTAGTGGAGGAGAGCAAGGCAGCTTCAACACTGGCAATCATTGATTCCACCGTTGATGAAAAAGGAACTAAAACAGGGGTTACCCCCCAAAAGATATTCAGCCGGCGGTAGGTGGAAAGGTCAGGGGTGAACGCGAATACTGGAACCACAGGGCGGGTCTTGGACATTAGCAGCGCCGTCCGACCAGTTACCGTGAATACTGTAATCCCTGCAACATTCCGGTCATGGGCAATTGTGCAGGCTGCTTCCGTCATCGTGTAGGCATCGTCCTGGTAGGGCTCATCCAACTGGACGGCGGTGTGCCCGTACGAACTTGCATTCGCTTCGGCTTCCATAACGATTGTGGACATCATTTTAACGGATTCGATTGGATATTGACCGCTGGCTGTTTCACCTGAAAGCATAACCGCATCCGTACCATCGAAAATGGCATTGGCAATATCGGATGCTTCCGCGCGGGTTGGACGTGGATTGTTGATCATCGAATCAAGCATCTGGGTGGCTGTGATGACCAGCCTGGAATGCCGGTTAGCCATATCGATAATCATTTTCTGGTAAATCGGCACTTTTGCTGGCGATGTTTCGACCCCAAGATCGCCGCGGGCAACCATCACACCATCGGCAGCGTGAATAATCTCATGCAAATTTTCTAATGCTTCCGGTCGTTCCAGCTTGGCGATGATGGGTAGAGGAGCTTGATTGGGCGCAATTTCCCGCATTGCTTCTCGAACGGTTTCAACATCCTTCGCCGTGCGAACAAAAGAAATGGCGACGATGTCCACTCCCTGGTGGATACCGAATTCGAGATCAATGCGGTCTTTGGCTGTGAACGAGGTGATGCCCAATTCTGCACCAGGGAGGTTGACACCTTTGTGCCCCTTGAGGATTCCCGCCAGGACCACTTTTGCAGAAACAGCCTCCCGGGAAACGCCGGTTACCTCCATTTCCAAATTTCCGTCATCCAGCAGGATTCGATTGCCTTTTTTGACACTTCGGGCGAGCTCAGGGACTTCCATGGGAATTATGAGGGAATCGCCGGAATCCTTCTTTACCTCCCCGGGATCCTCGGAGGTCAGAATCACGGTTTGTCCGACCTCAAGCGTAACCCCTTCGGGAGGAAGGCTGCCAACCCGAAGTTTCGGTCCTTGCAGATCCTGCAGGATGGTCACCGGACGGTTCATTTCCACTGAAAGGCTTCGTATCCGCTCGATTTTTTCAGCATGATCTGCATGCGACCCATGTGAAAAATTTAACCGAGCCACATCCATCCCTGCATCGATCAAGCGGCGCAAAATCTTTACGTCCTGGCTTGAGGGACCAATCGTAGCTACAATTTTTGCCTTGCGATTATTTTGCATTGGAAAACCCTTCGCCTGACTTATTGGATGACGAATCGATTTGGGTCTTGGGTTATTATACAATCAGGCCGGGAAACCCGCCGCCTGGTTTGTTCAAGCGATCAGATATTCCCGGCCCGTTGAATTGATAATAAAAGGTCGAGGTTTTAATCCATCATCAGCACATCATAGATGCGCGGGATTGCCCAATCAAGCGTCTCTTTTTCGATCACCAACGGTGGTGCGAAGCGAATGATGTTGGAATGAGTCTCTTTCGCCAGGATGCCCTTTTTCTGCAGAACTTCACAGAAACGGCGTGCGCCGCCGGCTTCCGGTTTCAATTCAACCCCAATCAGCAATCCCTTGCCGCGGACTTCCTTGACGTGCCGGGAGGGAATTTCCTCGAGCCGCTCCATGAAATAAGCGCCAAGCTGGGCTGATTTTTCAACCAGGTTCTCGTCAACGATGACCTTAAGGGCTTCGCGCGCAACTGCGCAGGCAAGCGGGTTACCACCAAAAGTGGAGCCGTGCTCTCCGGGCAGGTACAGGCCAAGAATATCCTTATCGGCAACGACCGCCGAAACCGGGTAAAAACCGCCTGATAATGCTTTGCCGATGATGACCATGTCCGGCCGTACGCCTTCATGGTCAGAGGCAAATAACTTGCCGGTCCGGCCAAGCCCTGTTTGGATCTCATCTGCGATGAAGAGGACATTGTTCTTCTTACAAATCTCGCTGACCTGCTTGAGGTATCCGGCGGGCGGGATCAATACTCCACCTTCACCCTGGATTGGCTCGAGCATCACTGCAGCCGTGTTCGGGTTGATGGCTTTTTCAAGCGCTGCTGCATCGCCGTATGGAACGGAGACAAACCCGTCAGTGAATGGCCCGAAGGCGTCTTTGTAGAGCGGTTCACTCGAGAAGGAGATGATGGAAATGGTACGGCCGTGGAAATTGCCATCCGCGACGATAATTTCGGCTTTGTAATGCGGGATTTTCTTGACGTCGTAGCCCCACTTTCGAGCGACCTTAAGCGCGGTCTCAACCGCCTCTGCCCCGCTGTTCATAGGCAGAGACATCTCATAACCGGTCATCTCGGATAATTCCTTGTAGAACAGGGGGAGCTGGTCATTACGGAAAGCTCGAGAAGTCAGGGTCACCTTCCTGGCTTGTTGTTGCAGAGCGTCTAAAATCCGTGGATGGACATGCCCCTGGTTAAGGGCTGAGTACGCACTCAGACAATCCAGGTACCGGTTGCCATCGACATCATAGACCCAGACGCCTTCTCCGCGTTCTATGACAACATCCAGCGGATGGTAATTATGGGCGCCGTACTTTTCTTCCATTTCAATCAATTCTTGCGTTCGCATACAAGTCTCTCCAGTGGTTTTATTTCATCAAATGAACAAGAATGGCTTTCTGAGCGTGCATCCGGTTGTGAGCTTGAGGGAACAACCGCGAGTGAGGGCCATCTGCTACTGAATCGGTAATCTCCTGACCCCGATGCGCAGGCAGACAGTGAAGAACAATAACATCTTTACGTGCCTCAGACACAAGCTGATCATTTACCTGATAAGGAGGAAATACCAGTTCCCGTTTGCGGGATTCAGCCTCCTGGCCCATACTGGTCCAGGTATCAGTATAAATTACATGGGCGTCCATCACTGCTTCATGCGGATCCCGCAAAAACTTTAGAATTGCGCCGCTGCTGGCCGCCATAGGTCTGGCAAGGTCAACGGCAGCCGGAAGGATGTCATAGTCTGCCGGGTTCGCGATTGTAAAATTGGCTCCCAATTTGGCACAAATGTGCATAAGCGAAACCGCCACATTGTTCCCATCGCCGACATAGGTCACATTCAGTCCTTTGAGGTTGCCAAACTCCTCAAGAATGGTCAGAGCATCTGCCATTGCCTGGCAGGGGTGATTGTAGTCACTTAACCCATTTATAACGGGCACAGAAGCCCACTTTGCTAGCTGGAGGACATGGTCATGCGCGAATACCCTTGCCATGATGGCATCAACATACCCAGAGAGGACGCGGGCGACATCCGCGATGGATTCTCGCTGACCAAGTCCAACTTCATTGGGAGAAAGATACAGGGCGTCTCCACCAAGATGCCGCATGCCCATATCGAAGCTGACCCGTGTCCGCAAACTGGGTTTTTGAAAAACCATACCGAGGACTTTCCCGCGTAAAACTGGCGTATTTCCACCATTCCGGTGTTCCTGTTTCAAGCGGACAGCCAGGTCGAGCAGTGTCTGGAGGTCAGCGGGAGAATAATCGGCTACGGCAAGGAAATCTTGTTTCATATGCGCTCCTGATATTCGATGATTGGGTTTGGCAAACGACGACAGTAGTATAACATAGCGTAAGAATAGTGTCCTCTGACCTTATCTTTAAGAGAGATGGAGTTTTATTATGGGTAAGAAAACCCAATTTTGTGGCTCATCGAGGGTAAAATTAAGTTAATCCCTGGAAAAACTAAAGGCAATTTAAACGTGCATTCAAAAATAAAATTTTCAAACTATGCCTGGGCAGTCTTCGGTTATAACCTGCTGGTGATCGCCTGGGGAGCGTATGTTCGCGCGACTGGCTCCGGAGCTGGTTGTGGAGCGCACTGGCCATTATGTAACGGCGAGGTGATACCGCGGTCGCCGCGGATTGAGACGATTGTTGAATTCAGCCACCGAATTTCCAGCGGCCTGGTGTTGGTGCTGGCATTGGTCCTGCTCATTTGGGCCTGGCGTCGCTTTCCCAGAGGCAGCAGGGTGCGCAAGGGCGCGGCTTTTGTTATGTTCTTCACCATCACTGAGGCATTGGTTGGAGCCGGGTTGGTCCTTTTTGAGCTGGTCGCTCAAAACACTTCGATCACGCGCGCATGGTCGATGATCGTGCACCTGGTTAATACCTACCTGCTATTAGGCTCGATTATTTTGACCGCCTGGTGGTCCAGCCGCGGTGATGGTCAAAAATTCCATTGGCCAGGGATCAGTGGATTTATTCTATTGACAGGACTGGCCGGGTTGCTGGTGTTAGGGGCAAGCGGGGCGGTCACAGCCTTAGGCGATACGCTTTTCCCAGCCAGCACTCTTGCGGAAGGGCTGAAACAGGACAGTTCTCCCACTGCGCATATCTTTATTCGGCTGCGTGTGCTCCATCCAGTAATCGCGACCGCCATTGGGGTGTATCTTTGGGGGGCTGTGGTTTGGCTGCGACGTCAGGCCGATGGACCGCTCATCCGAAAAACGAGCACCTTATTACTGGCGCTATTCGCCGTTCAGCTTGTGCTGGGGACAATAAATGTTATCTTACTCGCGCCTGTATGGCTGCAAATGGTACACCTGGTGGTTTCTGACCTAATCTGGGGTGCCCTTGTGCTCACCACTGATATCCTCTTTACTGGAGGCCATCTCATGGAGGGTGCGGCGGACGAGTCCATCAAAATAGGCGTAGAAAAGGCTGCGGCCAAAAATCCGTAATAACGCATACAGGAACTTAGTTTCTGATCCCGGCAGGATGAGGTATTTCCCGCGGGCAATGCCATCCAGGATTTCTTCGGCAACTTTTTGAGGTTCCATCAACCCGGCGACTTTGGTAATCCTGCGTGTCACCTCGGGTTTATATTGAAGTTCGTAGGCCAATTGGGGAGTCTGGGTGTCGGCAGGGATTACAAGGGAAACCTGGATGCCGTGTGGTTTTAATTCCATGCGCAAGGCTTCAGAAAGCCCATTAACTGCATATTTTGAAGCTCCATAAGCCGTGTATCCGTAAATGTTAAAGAGACCCACTCCGGATGAGACATTCGCGATCGCGCCAGAACCCCGCGCAATCATCCCCGGCACAAGAGCTTTGAGCACATACAATGTCCCGAAGTAATTGATATTCATATTCCAGCGGAATATTTCCGATGAAACCAGATGGAATTCTCCAGGGTGTGTGATGCCTGCACAATTGATTACCACATCGGGTAGACCATAGCCTGTTACCAGTCTGGTAAGGGCATCAGTCACATCCGTCTCATTGGATACGTCCACGGAAATCGGATTTACGAAGGTATTTGCCGATCGGATTGTTTCGATTTCACTGCGTGCCTGGTCGAGGATTTCCTTCCGGCGGCTTAAAATAGATACATTTGCACCCAAAGCTGCAGCCCGTTTGGCTACGGCCAACCCAATTCCGGAAGACCCGCCCGTTACCAAAATGTGTTTATTGGAATATTCGATTTTCATACGATTAATGATGCCCACAGGATGAACATGATCCTCCTGAGCATCCGCCACAACCGCCGCCGGATGAAGAACTGTGACCTCCGGCTGTGGTCGAGTAACAAACAGAAAGCGCGCGTTTCGTATTCTTTCCGAGGCAGTTCTTGCAGAAAATCGGTGCGTCTGCCTCCTTCATTGATCGAAGGGCATCAAAACGCAC
Source organism: uncultured Anaerolinea sp. (assembly GCA_964411135.1). Classification (GTDB taxonomy): domain Bacteria; phylum Chloroflexota; class Anaerolineae; order Anaerolineales; family Anaerolineaceae; genus Bellilinea. Next base: position 6,926 of record CAYPJS010000024.1, on the reverse strand, counting down.
TCCACAATCCTGGCAAATATACTCATAAAGGGGCATTCTTTCACTCCGAAGGCTTACTTGGGATTGTCCAATTTTAGGCGCTTTGACTGCCCGGGTCAAGCGGTACGGAGTTATTTGTGTTGGGCAAGGATTTCATGATTTTCCTGTTTACCGAAACGCAGGGAATACAATGCAATCCCGAAGGCAACCGCCACATTCAGAGAGCGTTTATAGCCGTGCATGGGAATATAGAACGAGCGGTCGCATAATTCCAGAATGCCTGGATCGATACCGCTGACCTCATTGCCGACTACCAGCAGCGCGGGCTGTTCAAGGTGTGCTTGCGGATTAGAAACTGAAATGGCTCCGGGAAGTATTTCTATGGCGCAAATCATTAATCCCCGGGCTTTGCACTCAATTACTGCCTGGACAGCATTGGGGTGGTATGACCAGGGTACTGAAAATTCCGCGCCAAGTGAAACCTTGGAAATGCGGGGATTGTCAGGCCTTGGGGTAATGCCGCACAGATGTGCCTGATCCACGCCGGCACCATCCGAAGTCCTCAGCATAGCACCCACATTGTAAGTTGAGCGTATGTTGTCGAGCAATACTTCCAACCGTGGAAGCAGGAAATTTTGGGACGGATGGAAATCGGAATTCTGAACCTGTTCACGGGTTGGCACAACAATGACCGGAGATTTACAGCGCGGGCAAAGCAGGGCGGATTTTTCAAAGGAAACGGGTGCAGGAAAGCGCAGTGTGCAATCAGGATTACTGCACTGATAAAACTGAAGGGTGTGCCTGGCTGGATTTTCTCTAGGGGACATCTGGATGATGACTATGAGGTAAAGATTAAGCCGGTGCGGGTATAGCGTGCGCTAAAAGGATCATATCCCAGAGATGACACGACCTCATCGGGTCGGCCCGTTGCACTCTGGCGGGCAGAAAGCTGCATGCACAATACCGGAGCACCGTCTGCCTCAATCTCCAGCCGCTCAATCAACGGGCGCAGATCATAGGATTTGTCGCGGCGTGACCGGAGCAATTGAGGTGCAGTCAGAATAGCCACAACTTTCTCATGAAGGTCCGAAAGAATCACAGGGTCAAGGAATTCCACCCGGTACTTTGCAGAGACCAATAGACTGGCAAGGCTTGGACTTATTAAATCTACCAGATGAATATCCGTAATTGTAATTCCTGGGTACGGTGCTGATGCCAACTGGGCGGCAATCTGGGGTGCAGTAAGGTTGTCATCGTCCAGAAACAGATCTAATTGTTCCCCGATCGATAGGAAACCAAGCGGCAACGGGCAGGCTTGTTGTATCCGCGCCTGAGGGTGAAAGCCCTGTGAATATGCAACTGGCAATCCGGCGCGCCGAACAAAACGCTCCCAGATTTTTTGTACATCCAGGTTACCGGTATACCGCAAAGATTCGGTCTTTTGGTACGTAATTCTACAGCGGATCATGGCAGCGCCGGCGCAATTGTTTTGGAAAATTTTGGCTTACTCACTTCCGGGCAGCGCCAATGTTCCCCAGGATTTTCTCGGCGTAACTCTGCGAAAGTGGGCAGCACGCCGCAGGCGTAACACTGGTCGCGGCAGTCAGCCGTGTAATCCTGGGCTTTACTGGAGTGGAACTCCTGCAGTAAAAATGATTTCTTTACCGCTGGGCTGATATGATCCCATGGAAAGATTTCGTCCTCGCTGCGCTGCCGATGTGTGTAAAAACCAGGGTCGACACCAAGAGATTCGAAAGCGGCATTCCATATTTCATAACGGTACTGGTCCTGCCAGGCATCAAACTTCGCACCGTTTTTCCAGGCTTCATAAATGACTTCGGAAATCCTCCGGTCGCCGCGCGAAAGCCAGGCTTCCAGCATGGTGTCTTTAGGGTTGGACCAGGTCATTTTTAACCCAGGACCGCGAAGTTCCCTCCTGAGGATTTCCAGTTTGGTTTGGATTTGCTCCATCGTATCGCAGGATGCCCATTGGAAGGGTGTGTGAGGCTTTGGCACAAATGTACTGACACCCGCATGCAGGGTGGCACGTTTTCCAATCACCTTGCGTCCTTCAGCGAGCACTGCCTTGCATAAGTCTGCGATAGCTTGCACATCCTCCAGGGTTTCAAACGGGTGACCGATCATGAAATATAGTTTAATTGAAGTCCAGCCGCGGGAATAAATGGCCCGGGTGGTCTCCAGAAGCTGTTCAGAAGCGATCGGTTTGTTGATTGTTGATCGCATCCGGTCCGTAGCCGCTTCCGGAGCCAGTGTAAACCCGCCCTGGCGAGACCCCCTTAATTTGTCCATCAGATCAATTGAAAAACTCTCGATACGAAGCGAAGGCAGCGAAATGGTCAGGTGGTTATCGCTCGCATGCTTGCTGACCTGATCCACAAGGTCAACGATTTGCGTGTAGTCAGAAGAGGATAGAGAGAGCAATGCGACTTCTTCGAAACCAGTTTCCCTCAAGGAGGTCTGGATGGCTTCCAGAATCTGGGCTACAGGGCGTTCACGCACAGGCCGATTAATCATGCCGGCATGGCAAAAGCGGCAGCCGCGCGTGCAGCCGCGCATGATCTCGACTGCAATGCGGTTATGGACGACATCGATTGATGGGACGATAAAACGGGTTGGGGGTGGAGGAAGTTTGGCGACGATTCGTTTGACAACCTTCTTTGGGGCTGTTCTATCTATCGTTCGCATCGATTGGATGGTTCCATCCGATTTGTAATCCACTTCGTATAACGAGGGAACATAAACCCCTGGAATTGCGGCTAACGCCTGCAGCAGGGGGAGACGGTCCAATCCGGCTTTCTTCCACTTCTGGTGGGCGTTGACAATGTCATGAATCACCTCTTCGCCTTCTCCGATGACAAAAGCGTCGATAAAACATGCCATGGGTTCCGGGTTATAACAGGCGTGTCCGCCTGCGATGACCAGTGGGTGCTCAGCAGTTCGTTCGGTGGAAAACAACGGGATTCCTGCAAGGTCGAGCAAGTTCAGGGTATTGGTGTAAAGTGTTTCATAAGGCAGTGTGATTCCCAGAATATCGAAATCTGCTACCGGACGATGCGACTCAAGCGCGTACAGTGCCACTTTTGAATTGCGCATAGCTATCTCCATGTCTGTCCACGGAGAGTAAACACGCTCAGCTAAAACATCACGCCGCGAGTTGAGGGTATCGTACAAGATTGCCACACCCAGATTTGGCAGCCCAAGATCATAAATGTCAGGAAAGGCGAGGGCTACACGGGTCTCAACGCTCTCCCATTCTTTTGTTATCGCATTCAGTTCACCGCCGACGTACCTTCCCGGCTTTTGGACAGTAGGCAGGATGCGTTCGAGCTTGTGCTGCAAGTTCGGCATTTGAGTGGGCATTATTTCTCCGAAATACCATTAATGTCTGGAATAAAGTGCGTTCAAATTTTACCCGACTCTATCCGATCAGGTTTAGTAATAAAAGTAACTTTTAAAGCCCTTTTATGGCCCCGCCATCTACAGGCAGCATCACGCCGTTTATATAACTGGCAGCAGGTGAAACCAGAAAGGCGGCTACCCGCCCGAATTCTTCAGGTTGAGCAAATCGCCCCAAGGGGATGTCACGCGACTGCCGGGTGATTTCATCTTGAATGGCAGCGCCGCTGGCTTGGGCGCGATATTCCATTAATACCGTTACGCGTTCGGTTTCTGTCCAGCCGGGCAGGATTGAATTGAACCGGATGCCGTAAACACCCAGTTCGATAGACAGCGATTTGGTCAGCCCGGCGGTTGCAGCGCGGATGCTATTGGAAAGTACCAGATTTGGAATGGGCTGCTTGACAGAGTAAGATGTGATCGTTAAAACCGCAGGGGTTTCCGACTTCCGCAATGCTGGAAGGGCAGCCCGAATCATCCTTACATGACTCATCAGAGACAGGTTTACTGCCTGCTGCCATACGACATCATCGAAGGTTTCGAAAGAACCCGCAGGCGGACCCCCGGCATTGGTAATTAAAATATCCAATCCCCCAAAACTCTCAACGGTCTTTGATACCAACCTCTCGGCAGTATCAGGTACCCCAACATCTCCAACCAGAGGGAGAACTTCACCACCGGTGGATAGATGCAAGCGGTCTGCCGCCTGGTTTAGCTCTTCCTCATTTCGGCTGTTGAGTGCCACTCTGGCTCCTTCCTGTGATAAAACCTGAGCGGCGGCATAACCAAGTCCGCGTGAAGAGCCGATGATAAGGGCACTTTTACCGACCAATTTTAAGTCCATTGGGTTACCTCTCTAAATTATTTCGATTTTGTGATCCAAGACATTCAGGTTTGGAAAGTGACTTTCAACGAAATGTAAAACGGTTTGAAGCGCTTTTTCTGTGTACTTTAAATTATTGGAAACCATTGCGCAGCAAATGACGGTCTCCTGCCAATGGTCGTTGAGGCCTATTTCAGCTGCTGAAATATTAAACTCGCGATGCAGCCGCGACAGTACAGGTTTTATCAAACTTCGTTTTTGCTTGAGCGAAGTGCAGCCTGGCACCTGCAGGTGAATGTTCAATAACCCAACGATCATTTCGCGCCCTGTTCAGAATGTATTTTGCCATGCACTGCCACCCAGGTCAAGCTTGAGCATTGCTGCATGAATTGTTGATTATCGTTTTTGAAGCTAAAAGATTGTTCCTTGCGGAAAGCAAGCCGGTTGATTACAATCCCATGCACTTCTAAACAAAAGGGTCACGACGGCGCTGCATGGAAAATATTGAAGAAGCATATCAACGAACACTCGATTATCTGTACAGTTTTGTTGATTACAGCCTGACGCGTAGTTTACGCTACTCTCCTGAGAAATTCGACCTGGGGAGGATGCATCGTTTTGTTGAAATGCTCGGGTCACCGCATGCCCAATATCCAATTGTGCACGTGGCTGGTACCAAAGGCAAAGGATCTACCAGTGCCATGATCGCTGAAGTGCTTCAGACTGCAGGTTACAAAGTCGGTCTGTACACATCTCCGCATATGATCGATTTCAGTGAACGGATCCAGGTGAACCGGGTCCCCGTAAGCCATAAAGAACTGGTTGACCTTGTTGAGAAGCTTAAACCTGCGGTAGAAGTGATTGAGCAATTAACCACCTTCGAACTGACCACTGCCGCAGCTTTTTTGTATTTTGCTCAAGAGAAAGTGGACATTGCTGTAATTGAAGTAGGCTTGGGCGGGCGGTTGGATGCTACTAATGTTGTTGATCCGTTGGTTTCAGTCATTACTTCACTTTCCATGGATCACATGAATGTGCTGGGAGATACCCTGGAAAAAATTGCAGCTGAAAAGGGCGGCATCATTAAACCAGGGAAACCGGTCATCGTGGCACACCAGAAACCCGAAGCGATCTCAGTTTTGAGAAAAATTGCCATGGAGCGTCAGTCGCCAATGACTTATGTGGATGATGCCTGGACGGTTGATTCCATAGCCCATACGCTGCAAGGGCAAACCATTGAAATCAAAGCGCTTATGGACCGTTTGGAGCCCATGCAGTTCTCTCTGTCACTGCATGGCGAGCACCAGGCGCAAAACGCTCTGACCGCATTTTGTGTTTTGGATTTCTTGCGCCATAAGGCTTATAAATTTAACGTCAAGCAAATCCAAAAGGGATTCGCAAAAGTTATCTGGCCAGGAAGGTTTGAAATCCTTCAGACCAATCCGATGGTAATTATCGACTCAGCGCATAACATCGATTCGTGCGAGAAATTGGCCCAAACTGTTCGAGATTATTTACCCGGGCGGGATGTCATTCTCATATTTGGCGCATCCGAGGACAAAGAAGTAAAAGGGATGCTGCAAGCGCTGGAACCTATAGCAGACAGGGCATTGATTACCCAATCCATCCATCCAAGGTCGTTTGATCCATTGGCGCTGACGGAAATCGCACGCGACTATTTCAATCAAGTAGAAGCGGCTGTCCCACTGGAAGAAGCTGTAAAGAAAGCGATTGACCAGATCGATAAGGGTGGCGTTATATTGATAACCGGAAGTATTTTCGTGGCCGCTGGTGCACGGCAGTATTTGATCGGGTAATGTGTGTTTTAATATTTGTAGAGAAATCACCCTTCGTAGGCGATTGCCTGCAGGAATGGAAAATTGATGAAGAAAGACAATTGGATTACGAAAGATCACGATAACGAAGAATTCAGCTCCACGCTGCATCAGAGGACCGAGGAGCTGTATCAAGTACCGGATGCTGAACCGGATGAAAATGGTGTGATCGAATGCGCTGCAATGGTAATGCGCGATATGGTGGTGTTCCCACGCATGGTATCTCCCATCTTTATCACACCTGGCGCAAACCTGCTTGCCATTCAGGAGTCGCAGTTTAATTTTGAGACCATGATTGCATTGGTGGTCAAGGACCCAGATAAAGAAGAAAATACGACTGAGGATTTCCTCAATATTGGCATTGAGATCGCAGTTGGCCGGCTGTTAAACATCCCGGATGGCAATAGTTCAGCCTTGATCCAGGGCAGGCGGCGGATTGAGATCCTGGAATTTTTACAGACCGAACCTTTTTATCGGGTGCGGGCAAGGATCATCGAAGAGCCGACTGAGGTTGAACGTCAGACTGAAGCCCTGATGCGCACAACGCGGGATCTCTTTGAACGCTGTGTGCAGCTGGACCGCAGCCTCCCGGATGAGGCGCATCTGTTTTCTGTAAATATCCATGAGCCAGGCTGGCTTTCGGATATGGTTGCCACCGCCATTTCACTGCCGTTTTATGAGCGCCAGGCGCTATTAATGCTGGTCAATCCGGTGGAAAGGCTCAAGCGTGTCAACTGGCTGCTTGCGCAGGAATTGGATGTGCTACAGCTTGAAGACGAAATTCAAAACCGTGTGCAAAGCGAAGTTGACCGAAGTCAGCGTGAGTTTTATCTGCGCGAACAAATGAAGGCAATTCAGACGGAGCTTGGCGA
>CAYPJS010000023.1:0-8480 GCA_964411135.1 uncultured Anaerolinea sp. | reverse complement strand
ATCGCCGCGTGGTGCAGGAGGGCGCCGGGCGCAAGCGCGGTGTGCGGGCTCGCCTGATGCGCTGGTGGGATGGGGTCGTGCTATGAAAACAGCCCGCCAGGCCCTGGGCGGTAGAGCGCATGCCGAATCGCCGTAAAGGGTGGTATAGCCCAGCAGGATTTCGGTTTTGTTGCCTGTGCCTACCACCAGTCCATTAAAGGCAGCTGATTGGTCGTACAGCACAACCATACGCATCCGCGCCATAATGTTGCCCTTACGCAGTCCGGTCATGTCCGGGAAGCGTTCCAACAGAGGGTCCACCATGGGGGTGATCTCGATGGTCTGGGACTGAACTCCTGTAGCCTCAATGACGCGCTGAGCATCATCCAGTGAATCCTGGGATGAGGTGCGGTAGGGCATGCGTACCGCTAATACGTTTTGCGGCCCCAGCGCCTCAGCCGCCAGGAAGCACGAAAGAGCCGAATCCAGCCCGCCGGATAAACCGACGACCGCCTTTTGCATACCGACCCGATTAATCTCGGCGCGCAGCCAGTTGATCAGGATTTTCCTTGCAACCTCGGTGTTAATATTCAACTCACTCATCAGGTATTCTCCTTCTTCCTAACGCCCCGGCGTCGGGTTGCAGGTATTGAGGATGCGCTCCAGTTCACGCGCCACCAATCCTGGACGTTCATCGCGCAGCAGCGGCAGGCGTGCCCGCGTGTGGTGAAGTTGATTCAGGTCCACCTCGCCAAGGGTCAGCGCTTCCTCGTGCATAGGCCCCTCAACCAGCAGACCACCGCTCGGGTTGTAGAGCGCTGAACCTCCCCAGAAATTAAGCCCATCTTCGAAACCGACGCGGTTGGCATGGGCAACGAAGGCGGTAAACAGGCTGGCATACGCTGCATTAATATGATCGACCCAGGCGGCTGATTCGAGCCGGTCACCGCCGTTCAGCCCGCGTCCTGGCGACGCTGACATGTGCAGGAAGAGGTCCGCACCGTCCAACCAGAGCAGGTAAGGGGGCGATGCATGCCAGAAATCCTCGCAGATGAGCATGCCAACCCGGCCAAAGCGCGTGTCAAAGGCGCGCACCGAGTCACCCCAGGCGAAAAAACGGCCCTCGTCGAACATCGAGTACGTCGGTAAATAGACTTTGCGGTGCACATGCACCACCTCGCCCCGTGAAAGATAAGCGCTGGCGATGTAGAAGCGGCGCCGTTGGTCCACCTCGACAAACCCCACCGTCATATCCAGCTTCTGGCTGGCAGCCAATAAAGGTTTGAAAATCGGGTCGTCGGCGTTTGGGCGGTGGGCCAGTGTGGGCACCAGGTCCTGCAGTACATAACCCGTTAGCGACAATTCAGGGAACACCAGAAGGTCAACGCCCTGTCCGCGAGCTTCCTTGACCAGCGCCAGGTGTTTCTCCAGGTTGGCTTCGACATTACCGAGAACTGTATTGATTTGCGAAAGTCCGAGAGTAAGTTTCATTCGGGGGGATCACCTATCCTATCAATGGGGGCTCATTCGCGTGGAGAAAACCAGGTTTCGCGGTTTGCGCCTGGCGCTTCATCGCGGAAGGAATTGATAATACGCAATACCAGACGGGTCAGCAGCCCAAGCAGACAGATCCCACCCAGCAGAGCCGCAGCTGCGTAATCGACCCGCACCCCGTTGTAAACCAACCCGCCGTCGACTCGCCAGTAGGAAAACAGCGCGGTATGACCTGCCAGCAGCAAGCCGGTCAAGGCGGCGCGTGCCTCAGGCAAGCGCCAGTCTGCGCTGCGGCGGTCGAACCGCCAGGCGATGTATAGAAGCGTCAGGGCAGCTGTTAGCTGAAGCGGCCAGCGGTAGGTCAGAACGCCATCTGGTTGGGTTGAGGGGACTGCCCAGGGGATGCCCTGGTAAATCTCCATGCCGTATGCGACCCCGGAGAAGGCTGCGCCGAGCCAGGATGTGATCGCAACAGGGATGTAGAGACGGGCAAACACATCAGCCGCCAGACCAAACGGAGCGTGCAGCAGCAGGGACCCAACGATAAAGCCTAACAATCCGCCGATTAATGCTCCAGGCCAGGCCAATCCGCCTTGCGTGATCTGCCAGGCTGCCTGCGGGTGGGTCGTGTAATAATCGGGAAAAAGCATCACATAGGCTGCCCGCGCCCCAACCAGGGCAATGATGAGTTGGATGGCACCGGCTATCGTCCAGCGAAGCGCCTGTTTTGCCGGAACGCGCTGCGCCACCTGCAGCAACCCCAGTGAAGACCCCACTCCGATCAGCAGCGAGTACACGTTCATAACCAAGATTATAACGCGTCGGCGCGTAATAATTCCTGTGCACGATTAAGGCAATATTCCAATCAGGCAGCGCTGCTGTTATAGATAACACCCGATAACAAATACCTCAAGCCAGGCACTTTAAACCTGATGCGGCCTAACATTTCTGTAAACCGACTCTTCGCACCTTTCTTGCACTTATGGGGTATTAATTCACGAATCAGTTTGTGGTGGGGTCACATGACCGGTAAGAAAAAATGTGCCTGACACCGCCTGCCAATGTGCCCGGCAGCACCTGTATTTATTTCCGCCTTTCATTATATTTGTCTTTATTCATCATAATGACCACTTTGCAATCATAAACAGGGACCTTAATGTTGCAAAAACTTCTTTACTGGATTTCCAAACCTCTTGTTCTTTCGTACACTGGCACTGCGCTGCGCATGAACATCCACCGGCAGGAAAGCCTCCCGAGCGGGGCAAAAATCATTGCCGCCAATCACCCCAGCACCACCGATCCCTTCTTTGTGGCTTCCATGCTGCGCACGCAGTCTTTTATCTTGATTAATAACCTCCTCTTCCAGGTGCCTATTTTAGGCGAGTACCTGCGGCGTTCCGGTCATATTCCGGTGATCGCTGGCAGCGGACAGGCAGCGCTGGACAGGGCGCTGGAACACCTTGCAAAGGGGCACTCAATAATGATCTTCCCCGAAGGCGACCTCAGCCCGGAGGAAGGCGGCTTCAAAAAACCGCGTACGGGGGTTGCTCGATTGGCAATCCTGAGTGGAGCCCCGGTAATCCCGGTCGGAATTCACCTGCAGCGGGAGCGCTGCCATACCATTCGCTCGCGGGTCAAGGGGAATGATGAGTACGGCCGCTGGTACCTGCGCGGACCCTATAACATCACAGTCGGCCGCCCGATTACCTTCAGGGGTGATGTTGAGGATAGGGCGCATGTGCGCCAGGTGGCTGAGACAGTCATGCACCACATCATCGAAATGGCACGCCTGAGCGAAAACCGCATGACCCAGACGCCGACCCCGCTGGCTTCTCTACCGAACACTTTCTAATTCCGGATTTAAACCAAAACCGGGCTGGTGATATCTTTTACCAGCCCGGTTTTAATTATTTTGATCTCTTAGTTGGAAATAATCGGCATAAAAATCGTCGTGCCAACATCTGCTGATTCAATTATTTCGGTCATCATGAATGCGGGGCTGCTATCCAGATCGTACCACTGGATGGTGAGGCCGTACCTCCCGGGTTGATTGAAACGCAGTTTGAACAATTTTGAGGCTTCGTATCCACCTGGAACCTTGAAACCCTCTGCTGCTCCCAGCCAGGCAGATGTGGTGCCGTCAGCGGTTGAAACAGGCAGGTCGACCCAGGTGTCCGCTTCCGGGTCGTATACCGCCAGTTCAGCTATATCGCCTGGAAGAGAATTCCCGAAAATAAACTTGATCCGGCTGTGCGGGATCGTTGGACTGTCGGCAGGCAGGTTTTCCAACGTCAGGCTGAAATTTAACGCCTTGCCGGAAAACATCATCGGATTCCAGGCCGATAAAATCATTTTAGGAGAGGCAGGTACGTCCGCTGTCGTGAAGCTCCATAAATAATTTGAAACCGGCTGGGCAGGCGGTAAGCCATCCAGGTCGGAAACGTGGTGACTGCTTACCATCGCCTGGCAAGTTTCGGCGCGGGCGAAGTTATACCCGGAATCCATTTGAAAGGTTTGCGAGTCGGTGGTCGTTACGTTTACGGTATGACTGCCGGTCAGGGTGCATTCCAGGGTAAACCAGCCGTCATCCAGGCTGACTGGCTCGCTGAAGGTCACACTCAGGCTGCTATCTGGCAGAACGCCAGCGGTATCCGCAAGCGGTGTAACGGCACTGACTGTTGGGGCATCATCCGGCATGTAGCTCGAACCGATCGCAATATTGTCGATGCCGACCCATTCATCCTTGCCAATGGCATTGGCCGTCATGATGCGCAGCTGAATCAGCGCTTGGTTCTCGACCAATTCTGGCAGCGCCACGGATACATGCGTGACCCTGGTCGCAGCGTATGCATCCGTCGCATCCGCGATGTAGGCTTCCGGGACATTGGTAAAGATGCCGGTATTGCCGATCCGGTAATGCAGCGCCACCTGTTGGGCAGCATCCTGCTTACTGGATTCGAGGTCGCGGACATCGTAATCGACCGTGATATCCGTTCTGCCGGAAGTGCTCAAATTCAACAGCAAAAACGGGGCATGAGGTGCGTTTGACCCCGACAGACCGATAGATGGGTTGGCCAGTTCAAACTCGGCAACACCTGCGCTGGCTAATGAATTTGGATCCGTCTGATTGGGATTCAGCGAGATGGAGGTGTTCGTGCCATCCGCCAGGATCGTCTGGGGATCAACGCCGGTAATTTTGTTGCCTAAGCCGGTTCCCTGATACCCCAGAATGCCCTGAACCCCGCTCCAGTCCCCCGTATTGATTAATAGGCTCGTATCGGACCAATCCCAGAAGTACGGCAGGGTCAGCGGCGTGGTGTCTGCCCGCGCCACCTGGATGCCGGTCGAGCCGAAAATGAGGCATACCGTTAAGAAAATAATAGCAGAAACGTTCAAAAGCTGTTTTGAGCGATCCATCTTTGCCTCTCCGAACCAGAATAGGATAGAATAACGGTTTCCCTGCACCCCCCTGCCGAACCTGCGGCAATGAACGCAGGCTTGCACCCTCTTATTGCAATTTATGTACCAAAAAAGGTAAATTTCACAAGTTTTATAATAAATACTTTGTACAACCAAAAATAAAACCGCCCGGCAGAGGATGGGATTCCTTGTCCAGCGGTACCAGGTATGGTAGAATCACCGCGCCGCAAACCCGGCGGTGAAGGGAAGGATGGCCGAGTGGTTTAAGGCGCCTGTCTTGAAAACAGGTGTGGGGAAACTCACCGTGGGTTCGAATCCCTCTCCTTCCGCCTGTTTAACAATCGAAAGCCTGGGGAGGTGCCAGAGTGGTCGAATGGGGCCGCCTGCTAAGCGGTTGTCGGGACTATAAATCTCGACCGCGGGTTCGAATCCCGCCCTCCCCGCTAGAAACAACTGAATACTGTTTTCCTGCGGGATCCCGCTCTCATCGAGGCCGCTTTGCGATCCTCCCTGCTGGATTCCGTGCTACACTATTCACATCCTGTATTTGGTCATAACCCAGCCGCCTAGGAGTCAGTATGGCGCGAGCCCGGGGTGTATATAAATGGACGGTCATTGACCTGCTCAGCTACCTGATGATCGGTTCGGTCATCGGGCGCATGCTGCCGTATTACTGGGACACGCCGCACCGCGGGTGGGTGATTGGTCTTCTTGCCCTGTACAGTGTGTTATTCACCGTCATGCGCTATGCTGCCGGGCGCGCAATGGTTCTGTTCCACCCCTATTTTGTCCTTCAAATCGCCATCGCGGTTACCCTCAACCTGGTCATTCCCAGCTATGACGGACCGCAGGACTATTTCGTCATGCTCTCGCTTCCGCTGTGCATCCAGGCCATGTGGCGCTTGCCGCGCAAGGTTGGGCAGGGCTGGGTGGTCGTTTTGGGTGCGGTTATGATGATCAGTCTGGTGGTATATTACCGCCAGTATGAGCAAAGCTGGGAGGGCATTGGCTACGGGCTGACTTACGTTGCGGCGGCTGTGCTGGTTTCGGTCTTCAGTTCCGTCACCATGCGCGCCCAGGAGGCGCGCAGCCAGGCCGAGCGGCTCAACCAGGAGCTGCAGCTTGCCAACCAGGAGCTGCAGGTATACAGCCAGCAGGTGGAGCAGCTGGCAGCCGCTGAGGAACGTGCCCGCCTGGCGCGCGACCTGCACGACTCGGTCTCGCAAACCATCTTCAGCATGACGCTCACCGCGCAGGCTGCCCGTATTCTGTTCGACCGCGACCCGGGCCGGGTGCCGGAGCAGCTCGATCACCTGCAGTCGCTGGCAAAGAATGCGCTGGAGGAAATGCGCTCGCTCATTCAGCATCTGCGCCCGCCGTCGCTGGAGCGCGAAGGCCTGACCGCCTGCCTGCGCCGCCTGGTGCTCGACCGTAAAATGCAGGACGGTCTGACGGTCGAGCTCATCATCCAGGGTGAACGGCGGCTGCCGCTGCCGGTCGAGGAAGCCCTCTACCGGGTGGTGCAGGAAGCCCTCAACAATGTGGTCAAACACGCCGGTGTGACCTTCGCCAGCGTCACGCTGCAGCTCGACTGCGCCCCGATTGGTTTGTGCGTTGAGGATCAGGGCCGGGGTTTCGACCCGGCTGCCCTGACCGGAGCCGCCGGTCACGTTGGGCTTTTCAGCATGGCCGAGCGCATCCAGTCGCTGGGCGGCCGGCTGGTCATCGAATCATCCCCCGGCACGGGCACACGCGTGTGCGTGCAGGATCTGCCGGTGCAGGAGTCTGAATATGCCTGAAACATCCCTCCCCATCATCTCCCTGTTAATCGTCGATGACCACGCCATTGTGCGCCAGGGGCTGCGCACCCTGCTGGAATTGATGCCGGATATTGCTATCGCCGGAGAAGCCGCCAACGGGGCGGCAGCTGTGGAAATGGTCTCGCGCCTGCACCCTGATGTGGTACTGATGGACCTGGTCATGCCGGTTATGGACGGCATCCAGGCCACCCGCCAGATCGCCGCGCTGGGGCTGGGCACGCGCGTCATCGCCCTGACCAGCTTCATGGAAGACGAGCAGATCGTGCCGGCCATTCAGGCTGGCGCCACAAGCTTCCTGCTCAAGGACGTTTCGCCGGATGAACTGGTGGACGCGATTCGGGCGGCATACCGCGGTGAAGCGCGTCTGCACCCGAATGTGGCGCGTAAACTGATGGACCAGGTGGCTGCCCGCCCGGCAGCCCCGGCTGCCGCCGACCTGACCGAGCGCGAACTGGAGGTGCTGCGCCTGGTATCGCGCGGCATGAGCAACCATCAGATCGCGGAGGTACTGGTGATCAGCGAGAAAACGGTCAAGACCCACATCAGCAGCCTGCTGGGCAAGCTGGCTTTGCAGGACCGCACCCAGCTGGCGATTTACGCCCTGAAAAACGGTTTGGCCGATAAAGAATAAAGGGTTTTTCCACACACGGGCATGAATCTCCGCCGGAGGTCTTAAGACCTCCGGCTTTTTTTATCCATCCGGCGGCTGGTAAAAAGATCCGTCTTTTTGCGCAGTCCGCTTCCATTCCAGCGCCCGATGCGCCCGGGCGCGGTCAGCGCTATCCTGTATCCAGCTTGATAACGCAAGAAGGAGAACCGAAATGACCATTCAACAATCTTCCAAAGTTTTTACAACCGGCAGCAGCCTGATGGCACACAGCATTCAGATTGCGTTGCAGAGCGCCGGCATCCCCTCAACCCTCACCCGCGCCGCCAACGGCGGCATGGACGTGAAGGTCCCGGCTGAACACTCCAGCCATGCGCGCCAGCTGCTGACTGCCGAACCGCATTACGGCGAGATCCTCTTCACCCCCGGCTGCGCCTGCCGGATGTTGAGCTGAGCGCTGGCAGACGATGATCAAACGCGGCGTTCGTCTGTTGATCCTGGGGGATTACCCGGCCGTGCGCGCAGAACTGCGCAACCGCCTGGCCCTTGAGGATGGCATTCAGGTGGTGGGCGAGGGTACCCGGGCTGAAATGCTCAGCCTGACCGCAGCCCGCCAGCCCGACCTGCTGCTGATCGACCTGGACGCCGACCCGCGCCAGCCCACCCGCTTCGACAGCGCTGCCGCCATCCGCCAGATCAAACAGCAGTCCCCGCGCACCGGCGTCTTCACCCTCTCGATTTGCGATGCTCCCGACCAATCGCTGCCAGACCTCTCCTCCGCCGACCGGTTTTTCACCAAGGGACGCGATACCGGGCAGCTGGCGGGCAGCATCCGAAATTTTGTTTTTGATCCTGAAAGGAAGCTAGAAATGGAACTGACAACCAGTATTCAAACCAATGTTTTTCCCCGCGAACAGGCTGTCGCTGTGGTAAAACCTGCGGCGGGTTCGCGCCTGGCTTATATCGATATGATCCGCGCCGTCTTGATGGTGCTGGTGATCATGGTGCACGCTGCCGTCACCTACGGCTCGCTCGGCGACTGGACCTACGTGGACCCGGTTCAGGATGAACTGACCTCCATCTTTTTGTCCATTTTCGCCCATCATTTCAGGAGGCTCGACGAACAACCGGCCCCAGTCGTTTTTCAGAATACTGATCGT
>CAYPJS010000022.1:0-34261 GCA_964411135.1 uncultured Anaerolinea sp. | reverse complement strand
GGCTGACTCGCGAGGAATGGTACGAGATTTATCTCGCGGCTGGAAATATCCTGCCGTAGGAGTTCATCCCTGAGACCTAAGGGGAGTGGTGTCCGCTGGCATTTCCAGAGATGACGGTTGAAACCTGGATTCCTGTTTATGTCTGTATAATTAGGGGAGGTCCTTTAGGGCAGTCCCTCGCACGGCCCCAGCCGAATTAATTCGATTATTAACTCACCCCGCTACATACGGAGGGCTGTATGCAATTACTGGAGACCAGAATAAAGGCAGCGATTCCTTTCCTGGCAGTGATGCTCATGGGGATGACGGCAGGTTGTGGAACGGTTGAAGCGACCGCCAGCCAGGCGCCGCTCCCGCCGGCGACAGCTGCCTCAACGCTCCCCCCGCTCGCCAGCCTGTCCACAGAAACTCCGACGGTGCCCGTCAGAACGATTTTGCCCTATTACACGCCAACCCCACGCTTGATCACTCCAGCGCCGTCCGAAGGGACTTTCACCGACCAATCTATCCTTTCACCAGATGGGTTATGGACCGCGCTGCCTTCCTTCGAGACCATTGCGACTGGATACCATATTAACCTGCAGGTGTTCAACAAGGATAAAAGCAAGGTTTGGACGCCGGTGGATTATAAAGGTGAAGGCCTGGGCTACAGTATGCCGACGCCCAAACACTGGTCGGCTGACAGCAGCTATTTTTACTACGTAGAAAAAACTGTTGCAGACGGCTGTGGCGAATTTTTTCCAGTGGAAAAAGCCTGGCAGCGTCTGGATGTCGCAACGGGCAAAGTTGACTCGATTGATCTGCCGTCAGGCCGTGGGCACTCTTTTTCACCCGACGACTCACGGCTGGTTTACCTTTCAGAGGAATTGCCATTAACGTTGGTCGTAATCGAAAACAGTAGCGGATTGGAAACCACGCTGGTACTGCTTCCAGAAGAACTGGATAACACGAACGCCCAGGGTGGTCAGGTGATCTGGTCGCCTCAGGGCGATGCGATTGTTTTCGCGGTTGCCACTGGAACAATTTGCGGCGAAATTCAACCAACGTTCACCATGTATAGAGCTGACATGGACCCGTTAATGGTTGTTTCTCTTTATGAAGGGAGTGATTACCTGTACCCGCTTCAGTGGGATCCCTCAGGCAAGATCCTGGTTCGGGATTGGAACATGAAATCCTGGTGGATCGATGCCGAGACTGGTGCCCTTACGACAGCGCCGTAATCTGCCGTAAACCAATTGCCAAAATCCGCAGTTACAAGGTCGGATACGCAGTGACCATGACAGACACTCATTCCCAGCATTTAAGAGAAGTATTTTTGCTATTTCTTAAGCTGGGTTTTACAGCATTCGGCGGGCCGGCTGCTCATATCGGCATCATGCACGAAGAAGTTGTGGTACGGCGGAAATGGCTGAGCGATGCGGAGTTCCTGGATTTGCTGGGCGCTACCAACCTGATCCCGGGTCCGAATTCGACCGAAATGGCCATCCATATTGGATTTCTTCGCGCGGGATGGCCCGGTCTGATTCTTGGGGGCGCTGGTTTCATCCTCCCTGCGGTCGCTATCGTCATGGTCCTATCCTGGGTTTATGTACAATTCGGGACCACACCGCAGGCGGGCTGGTTGTTGTATGGCATCAAACCGGTCGTAATCGCCATAATCATTCAAGCACTATGGTCGCTTGGACGTAAGGCCGTAAAAGGACCGCTATTGGCGGTCACCGGGGTTGGAATGGTTGTCCTGTACCTTCTTGGAGTTAATGAACTGCTGCTGCTTTTGGCGGGGGGATTGGTGGTCATGGTTGGCTCCAATTTACACAGGCTGCGTCCAGGCGTCAAATCCATGGTTGCTGTGCCTTTTATCCTCAATCCGATTTGGGTCCAGCTGCCTTCCCTGGTTGGACAGCCTTTCAGTTTCTCTGTATTATTCTTAACCTTCCTGAAAATCGGTGCGGTGTTATACGGCGGAGGCTACGTTTTATTAGCATTTCTTCAGGCTGATTTTGTTGATCGGCTTGCTTGGCTTACAACCCAGCAGTTGATCGATGCCGTGGCGATTGGACAGTTTACCCCGGGTCCGTTATTCACCACAGCAACCTTCATCGGGTACCTTTTGGGCGGAGTGGGTGGTGGGTTGTTAGCGACCCTGGGAATCTTCCTGCCATCCTTTATTTTTGTGGCGATTTCCAACCCGTTAATCCCTAAAGTTCGAAATTCAAGCTGGCTTAAGGGTTTATTAGATGGCGTGAATGTTGCCTCGCTTGCATTAATGGGTGTGGTCACCTGGAAATTAGGGCAAGCCTCACTGGTTGATCCGCTAACGATCGTCTTAATGGCGATTAGTTTATTCGCAATTATTCGCTTCCATATCAATAGCACCTGGCTGATTGCTGGCGGAGCGCTGGTGGGGATATTATCTTCGATGTTTTAGGACCTTAAGAAGGGGAAAGAAAAATATTTTATTATCCCACTCGGCTAGTGAGTTCTTTTTGATATAATTTGTTTGAGAATTATTTCACATAAAAGGAGAATGGATATGCAAACCCGAAGTATCGAATTATTAAATAAATCTGTTGCCGATGAACTGGCTGCTGTGCATCAATATATGTATTTTCATTTCCACTGTGAAGACCAGGGTTACGAGGTTTTATCCAAGCTTTTTTTGAAAACAGCTGTCGAAGAAATGGGCCATGTTGAAAAATGTGCTGAGCGGATTCTCTTCCTCGGCGGAGATGTTGAGATGGTTGCCGCAAAGGGCGTGGACAAGGTGAAGGAAGTTAAGGAAATGCTGCAGATCGGGCGCAGCATGGAAGAGGGCAGTATCCACGATTACAACCTATGGGCGAATGAGTGCTCTGCCAATGCAGACGCCGGCAGCCGGAAGGTATTCGAGGGTCTGGTAGCCGACGAGGAACGTCACTTTAGTCTGTTCGACCTGGAAATCCACAAAATCGAGAAGTATGGACCGCAATATCTTGTGCTCCAGACCGTTGAAGGAAGTCCCGAGGGCGCTGCCTAACACCCTTATTATTGATTTCTCAGCACCCCCGAAAGGGGGTGCTTTTTTATTAATGCCGGATTTGACCGATTGAAAAAACTTGTTACAATGATTTCCAATAAGAGTAGCTTACAGATGATATCTGCTATAAAACAGCCGATTATTACTGGTACTGAATTATGCGGATCCGAAAGTTTCTTTTTACCCTCATTTCTATTCTTGTTATATCAGCCTTCCCACTGGTTTGGGCTGGATTTTCTAATTCCAGCGTTGTGGCAAACGGTTTGATGGGGAATTTTCAAGCGGGTAATGGGGACCCATATCAAATATTTCTCCCCATTATTCAAAACCCTGTCAGCGGATCTTATGTTTCAAATACAGGTTCGGACAGCAACCCTGGTACGCTCGCTGCCCCCTGGCGAACTTTACAATTTGCGGTTGATCATGCCCCGGTCGGCGGAACACTTTTTGCCCGCGGCGGCGAGTTTACCGGCTTTGACACCAGCCGCAGCAATTTGACTTTGAGCTCTTATCCGGGTGAGAGCGTGGTTATCCGCGGTAATGGTTCTGATACTTATACTGCTGCTATCCGGAATGCGACCAACTTTCAGATTACAGGGATTAATTTCCAGAACAACCAGCTTCAATACAGCGCCGGCATCTTTATTGAAAATTCCACGGGGATAACCATCCGCAATAACATTTTCAGCAATCATCGCGGCTTCGGGGTTGTAACCAAGAATGTCACTGATATCAGCATCCAGGGCAACGACATCTACAACAATGCGAATGCAATTGAAATCCGCTATGGGTCCCAAAATGTCCAAATTCTGAATAATTCCATCCATGACAACACCCGGGACGTGGATGGCGGCCGTTCAGCGATTGGCATCACTTTGTACTATACCAGCGGCCCGGTGCTTATTTCGGGGAATCGGCTTTGGGGTAATCATACTGTAGAGGTACCGGATCCGGGCGGGGCTGCCATCGAAATCTATGCCGGCGGAAATGCAATTATCAGGGAAAATGTAATCTGGGATAACGAGACTGTCCTGGAAACCGGCACGGACGGCCAGCAGTCTTGCTCGAATATTGTTTTTATGCGAAACGTGGTTTTTCGAGGGAGCAGACAACAGGGGCTTATTCTGCGCTGTGCCTCTAACAGCCTGTTTGCTAACAATACATTTGATGCGCTGGATGAGTACGTTTTCTACCTGACACATTTCCAGGGCAGCTACGGCGGCTCGATCGAAAATTTAAGAATATTGAACAATATTGCAGTAAATGGCAGGGTTTATTCCATTGAAGGGGTAATCCCGGATAGCGTTGAGATCAATCACAATCTGCTCTATAATCCCGGCAGCTCGTCCAACCGCGGAAATTATCTGGCATACGTTTCTGGTTTTGGGAATACTAAAGTCTTGTCAGAATTTCAATCCTGGACTAATTACGATTTGCAGAGCTTAAGCCTACCTCCGGTATTTGTTGACAGTTCCTTGCATGATTACCATCTGCAGTCAATGTCGCCAGCGATTAACATCGGTGTCAACCTGGGGGAGCCTTTCGCTGGTCCTGCGCCAGATGCAGGCGCATTCGAATTCTCACCCTGAAAATATCCTGCGAATTTGATCTCCTGTGTGTTTTCCGTGTCCTGATTTCCGCCTTCAGGCGCGATCGTTCGCATATCTTATTTCATCTTGGTGGATCCTGATGCTACAATATAAGTTCCTAAATCCCTAGTAATTTTGAGGTATGGCTTTATGACTGAAACCGATCAATACCAATACCACGTGCATGTAAAACCTGGAGATATCGGCCGTTACGTGCTCCTGCCTGGCGATCCGGGGCGGGTTGAAAAAATTGCTGCATACCTGGATGAACCCCATTTTGTGTCAGCAAACCGCGAACACACTGTATGGACGGGTAAACTCCTGGGGGAGATGGTCTCAGTGGTTTCAACAGGCATGGGCTGCCCTTCGACAGCCATCGCAGTTGAGGAATTGATCCGTGTTGGGGCTGACACATTTATCAGGGTCGGTACCGCTGGAGCAATTCAGCCGGATATGAAAGTGGGAGATGTGGCAGTGGTTACTGCTGCAATACGCGATGAAGGGACGACCCGGCAGTATTTGCCGATCGAGTATCCTGCTGTGGCTGACACGGTGCTGGTGAATGCCCTGGCTGCAGCCGCTGAAACTCTGGGTATCGGCTATATGCTGGGTGTATCCCACACCAAGGATAATTTTTACGGCGAAATCGAACCGGACCGAATGCCCATCGCGGATGACCTGAAGCGGCGTTGGAAAGCCTGGGTGGCTGGCGGGGCAATTTGTTCTGAGATGGAAGCGTCAGCGATCTTTATCCTGGCAAGCATTTATCGAAAGCGCGCTGGAGCCGTTATGACCGTAGTTGGAAGCGATACGGACACGCTTAAAGCTCATAAGGCCTCGCCGGATGCGATGATCCATGTGGCAGTCGAAGCCATGCGCGGGCTGATTCGGCTGGATAAAAGAAAATCAAGCTAATCCTCATCCAAAGGAATAAAAATAATTCCCTCGTCATTCTCAAAGACGGTGGAGTATCCATTTCGCAGGCTGTTGACAAATTGATCATAAGCATTGGGAAGATCTTTTTGCCCGACATCATTAAATAGGATTAACGCAAAATTCTGGCGGTCATCGACCGCATATTTTCCTTGATCAGTGTTTAAGGGTAAATCTTGCGGGAATCTTTCTGTGTAAAACAATACCAATGCTGAATTATTCGAATAAAGCGGCAAGGTAGTATCCAACCCGACAATTTCGTTGAAAAGCTGATTTCCCTCCCAGCGTTTACTTGTGTAGCCATTGCCGTAATTGTGCATTTCAAAAAGGTACAACTTAAGATCGCTATGGAAGTACCAAACGGTTAGGATGGTTAATAGGAAGAAAATCAGCCCGCAGATCCATTTCTTCGGAAAAATGCGGCTTATATAGGCTGCCAATGTGGCTGCCAGCAGAATTCCAAAAATATTTACCGGTAATAGTAAGCGCCCATTGATATCTGGTTGAATTTCGGCTGTGGTAAAGGCAGCGAGGTGAAGGATGATGTATGCACCAAGGAACAGCGCCAGAACCACGAACCACTCTTTCAGCGAATGAACAGAAGATTTTTCTATAGCGAGCGGTTGACGTTTTCTCCAGGCTAAGAAAAGTAATCCGGCAAGGAGCACCAATGCCAGAACTAGTTTTTGGGCTGGGGTAATAATGTGATTGCCGCGGTAATAAAAAGGCAGCCAACTCCCGAAGATTTCCAAGAACGATTTAAAGTAGAGATCAACTTTTCCTGAAATGTTTGCCAATGCTTCTAACGAGCGGTTCCCAAAGGTCCGCGATGTTCCATAAACCGGGACCAACCAGAATGCTGAAACCAATAAGCCTGGAAGGATCAGCAGCAGCAGGGATTTAACCCGTTGGGAAAACCGCCCTTTCGTCAGGAAAAATACAGCGGCCCCACCCGCTGCCAGTAATGCCAGACCTGTATATCGTGCCAGAATTGCCATCCCTGCAGCAGCACCTGCGGCAAGGAGTAGGTGCACCTTTTGTCCGGATTTCTCGAGTGCCAGTGAAGTTAACCCAAGGCTGATCAGGCACAAGAAAATGAATAATCCTTCAGACATTGCACCTGAAAACGCCGTAACAGATTCCAGCCCAAACAGAATCAACAAGGAAGCGCTAATTGATAACCAAAAGGATCGGCAGAAGTGGTTCGTGAACCAGCCAGCCAGGAATATTGTTCCTCCAAAAAGAAATGCGTACAGCCACCGCGTTGCCTGTACTGCCTCTGCACCGAATGCTACGGGTAAACTGAGTACGATGGGATATAGTGGCGCGTGTAATGGAAGTAATCCATAATTTCCGTTGTAATCTTGCAGAACAACCCCGCGTCCAGCGGCAATATTTTTTGCCGTAGTCAGGTAAGCTGCTGAATCGCTGAATGCCCAGGGGGCAACATTTGTGGCATAGAGGATCAGCACAATCCCTGCAAGAGATACCCCTGCCAATATGACAATAAGAGCCAGGTCAGGCCGTTTCCAACCAGGACGGCTTGAGGTTATTCTGTCCATTCTCCCGACATTCCAACAGCAGGTTTGTAGAGTCCATCATAATTTGTCCCGAGCATTCCAGCCTCATAGGAACGCCGGTCAACCTGGGTAAGGTTCCTGGCTGTGGCCTGGTCGATCAAGGGAATTGTTGTTAGACGATACAGCGCGTTTGTAACCTTATCCACACCGGACTGCTGCGTAGCCCAATCGTATGGGTCAAAGCGGGATAAATTGAGCGGCCGGGTATAACCCCGTAAAGTTTTAAGCCCATCGATGTTGTAGAAATCCTCGAAGTACGACATGGCGAGTTCGCGCAGCGATCGATAGACCGGTTCACGAAAACGGAGCCCGACAAAGTTGGACTTCGCCACAGCCCCATAGCCTGATTTCTCCTTGAAAATCGCCAGCACATGGTCGTCATCCAACCCGGCCTCTGGGACGAGGTCGATGAGGAAAGGCTTGTAGCCAATTCGACTTAACGCCAGAGCTGCCAGGATTGCCCCATCCAGGCAGTGGCATTGGGCGTCCCGCATCACACGCAGCGGTGACCGGTTAAGATCCTCGCCCACATAAGGGATACTGTCCAGGTATTCCTGGATTGCAAGCGGTGATCTAAGATTTTGGAATTGCTGAAGTTCGGATGGCAGCAGGTGTTTTTCGAATTCCATTAAAACCATCCCTTGAGTTTTCTCAGGAAAATACTCAAAAATGCGAATTTCCAAAAGTATATCACGCCCAGAGTCTGGCAATCTGGAAAAAGATGACATCGAACTCCGCAACTCTTTTGGTTAACGCGTGTTTACTGCGGTAGACCTCACCAGAGGTTTGGAATATCGTTGCCATAATTCGGCAACCCTGACCAGAAATATTTGCCCTCTTCGATAGGGCCCTGAAAACCCAACTGAATATGCTCCCTGCTAAGGTGTATTCATGAAGCTGGTTTGGCCAGGTGGGTGTGGTTTTAATTCTTGCGAAAAAACCTCGATCCTAAGAACTGAATCAAAGGAGTAAGACACGATGTTGGATCCAAAAGCAGTCGCAGTTGTCGGAATGGGGGCGATCATGCCGGACGCAATGGATGCGCCGGAGTTCTGGAAGAATATCCAGGCAGCACGTTATTCGATCACAGAAGTTCCTTCGGATCGATGGCGTACAGACCTTTACTACGATCCTGACCCCAAAGCCACTGATAAAACATATTCTAAGATCGGCGGGTGGGTTCGGAATTACCAGTTTGAACCTCTTAAGTGGGGAATTCCAATTCCACCAAGCGTCCTTTCCGTCATGGATGACGGGCAAAAGTGGGGCATCGCCGCTGCCCGCCAGGCTCTTTTGGATTATGGATATCCACAGCGACCGCTCGATAATAACCGCGTTGCCGTCATTTTAGGGAACGCGCTGGCAGGTGAGAATCATTATGTTACCAGCCTGCGTATTCGGCTGCCGGAATTTCTGGATACACTGGGCGGACTGGATGTTTTCCGTGGTCTTCCTGCTGATGTACAGACAGCCATGCTGGATGGCTTGACAAATAATTTCCGGGGCCGGGTGCCGGAAATTACTGAAGATACCATGCCGGGCGAGCTTGGCAACATCATCGCAGGGCGTGTGGCAAATGTTTTTAACTTTGGCGGGCCCAACTTCGTGACGGATGCAGCCTGTGCCTCTTCTCTGGCGGCCTTACAGGCAGCCGTTGACGGATTAATCAGCCATCAATTTGACGCCGTATTGACTGGCGGTGTCGACCGGAATATGGGGGTCGAAGGATTTGTTAAGTTCAGCAAAATCGGTGCTTTAAGCCCGGATGGTTCGCGGCCCTTTGCGGATGGTGCCAACGGGTTTGTCATGGGTGAGGGTGCAGTTCTCTTTTTGCTCAAACGACTGGTGGACGCTGAAAAAGACGGCGACAAGATCTACGCTGTTATTCGCGGCATTGGCGGCAGCAGCGACGGCAAGGGCAAGGGCATTACCGCCCCTAACCCCATTGGTCAGCAGCGTGCACTTGAACGTGCGTGGAAAAATGCAGGTGTTAACCTCGCCAGCGTGGGGTTAATTGAAGCTCATGGCACCTCAACCCGTGTAGGTGATGTGGCTGAGGTCAACAGCCTCAACGCAGTTTTCGGAAATCTTGGCCTTCCGGTAAGTTCTGTGGCTCTGGGCTCAGTTAAATCCAATATCGGGCACCTGAAGAGCGCCGCAGGCGCAGCCGGATTGTTCAAGGTGGTCATGGCGCTGCATAATAAAGTCCTGCCTCCTTCCGCCAACTTCCCAAAACCAAATCCCAATATTCCTTTCAACCAAATTCCTTTTTATGTGAACACTGCGCTCCGCCCCTGGGAGAAACCAGTCGGAGAGGTCAGGCGGGCTGGGATTTCCTCATTTGGTTTTGGCGGTACAAACTTTCATGTTGTTGCCGAAGAATGGGTCCCGGGCTTACTGACCAGCGATTCAAAGCCATATCCCGGGGTCGAGGTTCGTTCGGCGCCTGTAGTCCAGGCAGCGGTTCCATCAGCTGCCGCAGCCAGCCAATCAAACCATAAGGCAGCCCAGGGTGTTTCACTCTCCAACTTGGCAGTTCAGCCGTATCGCGGGCTGCTCTTTCTGGGAGCAGAAACTAGTCTCGAACTACAGGCAAAACTGACCTCAGCCTTGCTCGAAGTGCGCACAGGGAACCTTCCACAAAGGCAACTTCCATCTTCCGATGCGTTGAGCCGAAATGAACGCATTGCGATTGATTTTAGCGATGCTAATGAACTTGCGAACCGCTGTGAAAAGGCCTTAAAGGCTTTTGATAACGAATCGCCAAATGCCTGGCAAGCGCTGACTGCACAGGGGATCTATCGCGGGAAAGGCTCTCCAGGGAAATTGGCATTCCTCTTTCCGGGGCAGGGGTCGCAATATGTAAACATGCTTAAGGACCTTTGCCAGGCTGAACCGGTTGTTGAGGCAACTTTCAAAGAAGCAGACGAAATCATGGAGCCCATCCTTGGACGGCCTCTCACAAGCTACATCTATGTGGAAGGGGACGAGGAGTCGCTTAAAAAGGCAGAAGCTGCCTTACGTGATACAGCCATTACACAGCCTGCCATGTTGACAGCCAACGTCGCCATGCTGCGGTTGATGAATAAATTCGGTTTCTCGCCCGATCTGGTGATTGGGCACAGCCTGGGCGAATATGCTGCTCTTGTTGCCTCAGGTGTGCTGACCTTTGCTGAAGCTTTGCAGGTGGTCAGCGCTAGAGCCAGCGAAATGAAAAAAGTGTCGATGGACGACAACGGCGGAATGGCAGCTGTTTCCGCACCTTTGGAAGAGGTCGAAAAAGTCCTGGCCTCCATTGATGATTATGTCGTTATTGCGAATATAAACAGCCCGCAGCAATCAGTCATTGGCGGATCTACCACCGGGATTGATAAAGCTCTGGCAGCATTTTCTGCGGCAGGATTCCAGGCAACCAAGATTCCTGTTTCACATGCCTTTCACACCAAGATTGTTGCTCCTGCCAGCGAACCGCTAAAGATGGTCATCGGCCGTATGAGCCTGAATGCACCGAAAATCCCGGTGGTTGCCAACGTGACCGGCGAACTTTACCCGACTTCACGTGAAGCTATTCTGGAGATCCTTGGCAAGCAGGTATCCTCGCCGGTGCAGTTCATCAAAGGCATGCAAACCCTTTATTCAGAGGGTGCACGCACTTTTGTTGAAGTGGGCCCAAAGCGGGTCTTGAATGCTCTGGCAACCGATAACTTTAAAGACCGCTATGATGTTACCTTGCTGGCAACGAACCATCCACGGAAAGGCGCAGTGGTCAGTTTTAATGAAGCCCTCTGCGGTATGCTGGCTGCCGGATTGCAGCCATCGGCTAACCATGCATCTGCCGCTAAACCTGAAACAGTAACCTCTCCAACCAATACACCTACTCAAAAATTGAATGGAAATGGTGCATCACCTCAAAATCACCCCATTGCTCACAACGGCAGAATCCCCTTGACCGGATCCGTTGTGGTCACGGGTGCTGGACTTGGCCTGCCAGGCCGCAACAAGCACGTCTTCGATGACGGCAATGTTCTTTCCCTTCTCAACGGTGAGCAGCGTATCGAGCCCTTACCTGAGGGCTTACGCCAGGAAATGGTCGAATTTCGGCCCACGCGGTTAGAGAAAAGTGAAGCTGGTGCCCAGATGGTGACGATTAACCATCTGGATAATACATTGAAACTGGCCGGTCAACCCGGGGCATTTGACCCGGTGGTCGAGTTTGGAATACCTGCTGAACGCATGGATGCCTGTGATATTGCCACGCAATTGGCAATGGCGGCTGGCATCGAGGCCCTGCGTGACGCTGGCATTCCACTGGTCATGGCTTACCGTCAAACTACTAAAGGTACCTATCTTCCTGATCGTTGGAAGCTGCCTGAAGCCATGGCAGATGAAACCGGAGTAATCTTCGCTTCAGCCTTCCCAGGTACCAATCGGTTTGCGGAAGAGGCTGAGAACTACTATTCCTACAAGCAGGCTGAAAAATTGCTTGACGAGGTCAAAACTCTGTTAAACCTTGTTCCAGCCGAGCAGATCACACTGCAGCAAGAGCTGCAAAAACGGGCCGCGGGCTATGAAGCGCAGCTTCAGGGTATGGATTACCATTTTGACCGGCGGTTCATTTTCCGCCTCCTGGCGATGGGCCACTCCCAGTTTGCTGAATATATCGGCGCCCGCGGCCCTAATACATACGTGAACGCCGCCTGCGCAACCACAACCCATGCCATCAATATCGCTGAGGATTGGATCCGTGCTGGCCGCTGCCGGCGTGTCATTGTCATCGCTGGCGACGATGTTACTGGCGGTCCGATAGCACCCTGGATTGGAACGGGCATGCTGGTTTCTGGTGCCAGTACTACGGAAGGGGATGTTCGTAGGGCGGCTCTGCCATTCGATCGCCGTCGGAACGGTATGTTAATGGGCATGGGAGCTGCAGCTCTGGTGATCGAGGCGGAGGACGCTGCCCGTGAACGCGGGATACGCGGAATCGCTGAGGTTCTCTCGAGCGTGACCGCCAACAGCGCCTTCCACGGCACACGATTGGATATCTCTCATGTCCGCGAGGTCATGAAACGCGTCCTTGACCAGGCTGAGCAGCGTTTTGGAATTGATCGGAAAGCCATTGCTGCTCAAACAATGTTCATGTCGCATGAAACCTATACCCCGGCACGGGGCGGGTCTGCCTCGGCAGAAATTCATGCCTTGCGCTACACTTTTGGGGAGGTTGCCGATCGGGTGATTATCGCCAATACGAAAGGCTTTACCGGGCACACCATGGGGGTAGGCGTTGAGGATGTGGTGGCGGTTAAAGCACTTGAGATGGGTATTGCACCTCCCATTGCGCATTATGACAACAACTTTGAGCCTGATCCTGAGCTGGGTAATCTAAACCTGTCTAAAGGTGGAAAATACGACCTGAAATATGCACTGCGGTTGGGTGCCGGCTTTGGCTCTCAAATCGCGATGGTTCTTTTCCGTCTCATCCCTGGCGGGCAGGAACGAAAAAACCAATCGGTTTATGACGGGTGGCTCAATCAGATTACGGGTTACGAACAGGCGGAGACCGAACTGGTCCAGCGAACCCTCCGGGTGAAAGCTGCCGGTGTTCCCAAACGAGCGCCGATGAAATCCAGGTGGGAATATGGAGTTGGTCCTACCCTGTGGGCAACCGAGCCGGCAGTTGACTCGATGGTCAGTTCATCTGAAATGCCGGAAGTAGAACCGATCGCAACACCAGTAATTCAGGCAGAAGTTCCGGTAATTTCACCGATTGCTGTACAGGCGGCTGTACCCAGGCCGGATGTGGATCAAGTTGATGAAGTCAAAGCATTCGTTCTGCAAGCGGTCAGCGAAAAAACCGGGTATCCACCCGAAATGCTCGACCTTGAACTCGACCTCGAGGCTGATCTAGGCATTGATACGGTCAAACAGGCAGAATTGTTTGCTGCCATCCGTACCCATTTCAACATCCCGCGGCGAGAGGATCTGCGCTTGTCAGATTACAATACCCTGCAAAAGGTGATCGGATTCATGACCGATGCCCAGACCAATGGAGCGGTTCAGGCAACAGCCCTCCCAGCTCCCGAGTCTGGCATCCCTCACCTGGAGGCTGCAGTTCAAAGTCCATCTTCCGCGCCCAAAGTTGCCACACCAGAAAGCAGCGTGGATGAGGAGGAGATTAAGGCTTTTGTGCTGCAGGCGGTCAGCGAAAAGACCGGCTATCCTGCCGAAATGTTGGATATGGAGCTGGATCTTGAGGCAGATTTGGGTATTGACACGGTTAAACAGGCAGAATTGTTTGCCACGATCCGTACTCATTACAATATCCCCCGTCGCGAAGATTTGCGTCTATCTGAGTACAACACCCTCAGCAAGGTAGTCGGTTTTATGCGCGATGCACTTGGGAGTGGAGAAGTTGCTGCTCCTGCTGCCCAGGCGGAAGCCCGTGAAGCAGCTCCGATTCCAGGAAGTACGTCAGGAGTTACAACCCCTGAAGGAGTTGCAGCAGTATTGGACCCTGATCAAGGTGCCAACCAGGCAGATGTGACTGCTTTCGTCCTGTCTGCGGTAAGCGAAAAGACCGGATACCCCCAGGAAATGTTGGACCTGGAGTTGGACCTTGAGGCCGACCTTGGGATTGATACTGTCAAGCAGGCAGAACTGTTTGCAACGATCCGGACACACTATAACATTCCACGCCGCGAGGATTTGCGCCTGGCTGATTACAACACGCTGCAGAAAGTCGTGCAGTTCATGCTGGAGGCGCTGCCTGCCCAGAATGGTCAAGGGTACAGCACTGGTTCGCAACTGGATGCGGTTATTCCAATCTCGCCTTCCCATGTTACGCCTTCCGCGGCTGACTCAGCTGTTGAAACAATCCCTCAGCAGTTTATGACTGCAAGCGCCGATAATCATGATATTCAAGCCTTTGTGCTGCAGGCAGTCAGTGAGAAGACGGGTTACCCCACAGAAATGTTGGATTTAGACCTGGACCTTGAGGCTGACCTTGGCATTGACACGGTCAAGCAGGCTGAATTGTTCGCAACCATTCGCACGCACTACGATATTCCCCGCCGCGAGGATTTGCGTTTATCGGATTACAACACCCTGGCAAAAGTAGTGCAGTTCATGGCGGATGCCCTGGCTGAGCGAACCACTGCCACCTCCAAACTAACCCCGGAAGCCGACCCAGCTGGTACGAGCCAATCGCTTGTTTTGAGTGGATCAGAAGCGGCCCCCGATGCTATGGATACAGTTGACTCGTTTGAACAGCCCCATGTGGTGATCCGGCGGCGCGTCCCCGTCCCCGTTTTACGCCCGCGCCTTGACCTGTGCATGCCAACGGGGGTCGTACTGGATGCATCCAGCCGGGTACTGGTCGTATCTGACGATGGAAAAACAGCAGATAGTCTTGCCCGCCGACTTAGAGGGCGAAAAGCATCAGTTCTGGTTGTGAACGAGATTAATGATGAAACATTGATGAAAATTCAAAACTGGCAGGCTGAGGCTCCTATCAGCGGAGTTTACTACTTGCCTGCCCTGGATATCGAGCCATCCATTTTTGAGATGGATGACGGGGCATGGGATGTTGAGATTGATAAGCGTGTCGTTCCGCTCTATCATCTGCTCCGGACGATCGGTCCGGACGCCTTCCTGCTCTGCGGAACCCGCATGGGCGGGCTGCATGGCTATGGAGCAGACGGTGCTTCAGCGCCGCTTGGTGGAGCTGTCAGCGGTTTTGCAAAAGCGATGGGAATGGAACGCCCGAACCTGTTCGTTAAGGTAGTGGATTTCGCTCAGGATGAAACGCCAGCGCGAATCGCAGCCCTATTGGTACAGGAAACCCTCGTCGATGATGCTGTGGTTGAGGTTGGGTGGCTGGGTGAACAACGTTTTGGAATAGCGTTACTTGAACGCGATGTTTACCCTGAACCATTTGACCTTGGACAGAACCCTGTATTTCTGGTCAGTGGAGGTACTGCCGGGGTAACGGCATCGGTTGTGTCCGATCTGGCGAACCGCACCCA
Source organism: uncultured Anaerolinea sp. (assembly GCA_964411135.1). Taxonomy (GTDB): domain Bacteria; phylum Chloroflexota; class Anaerolineae; order Anaerolineales; family Anaerolineaceae; genus Bellilinea. The sequence goes on along the minus strand of CAYPJS010000022.1, from coordinate 19,122 downwards.
AAGTACTTTTTACCTATTGGGCCGCTCACCCTTGCCTGATCCAAATGATGCTGATGTCCAATTGGTACGTGCAGACCGCAATCAGTTGAAGGTTAACCTGATGCGGCGACTGTCTGGCGAGGGTATGAAACCAACGCCCAAACAGGTGGAATCTATGCTTGACAAAACAGCCCGCTCCGCCGCTACCCTGCAGACACTCGATGACGTTCGCCAGGCAGGTGGTAAGGCTGAATACCTGGTGTGCGATGTAACCAACTCCCAGTCAGTCAAGGCGGTTTTAAAACAGGTAATCAAGGCTGAAGGACATGTGGACGTTCTGATCCACGCTGCCGGCCTGGAGCACAGCCGCAAGTTGGAAAGCAAAACCCTGGATGAGGTTCGCGAAACGATCGCGATCAAAGCCGGCGGGCTGTTCCACTTCCTGAGTGCGCTGGAAAAGGCAAAAAAACCTCTAAAGGCGGTTGTGACTTTTACTTCGGTAGCAGGCCGGTTTGGCAACGCTGGTCAGGCTGACTACAGCTCCGCTAATGACCTGGTCTGCCGGATTACCAATGCGCTGCGCCGGCAGAAACCCGGGATTAAAGCCCTTGCCCTGGATTGGAGTGCGTGGGCAAAAGTTGGCATGGCCAGCCGGGGGTCGATCCCCATGCTTATGGAACGGGCTGGCATAGAATTGATGGAACCGAAGGACGCTGCTCCCCTGGTTTATCACGAGCTTGTGCACGGGACACCAGGCGGTGAGGTTGTGATAAGCGGGTCGCTGGGCCTCCTGGAAAAACCGCGCCGTTTGGATGGTGGTTTGAACCTGGAAGCAGCAAATAAAGCACTGACCGCAGGAGAGCCTATCCACGTGATGCTCTCAAGAGTATCAGGTCTTGATCTGAATCAGGGTGTGATCCTTGAAGCCGATTTAGACCCGAATACGGAACCCTTCCTTAAGGATCATGCCATGAACGGCGTGCCGTTATTACCGGGTGTGATGGGAATCGAAGGGTTCTCAGTGGCAGCCAGACATATCTCGTCTGTTCTGGCTTCCGAAAAAAGCGGTTTCAATGTTGCAAAGCTGGAGGATATCCAGTTCTTGACTCCCTTCAAATTCTATAAGGACGCCCCGCGGAGAATTACCTGGAAGGCTCAGGTTGCACACGAGAATGGCGGATTGGTGGGTTATGTCAGTCTGGAATCGACCATGCTTCGTCCCAATCGGGACGAGGAGGTTATCAGGCATTTCTCCGGACGGGTGTATTTGAGCCCGGTGGCTGCACCGGTTGACGCGCTAAAGGTCAGCCCGCCGCATTGGAACGGCGCTTACACGGTCAAAGCCGCGGACATCTATAAGCTTTACTTCCACGGACCATCCTTCCAGGTGCTTGAAGGTGTCCAACGCTCCGGCGACATGGTCCTGGGAAAGCTTTACCGCGGTACGCCTGACATTACCTCTGATCAGCAGGAGCTCGTTTCGACCCCGGTACTGGTGGAATTGTGTATGCAGACAGCCGGTATATGGGAAGCAGGCACCACCGGTGCACTGGCACTGCCGAGTTCGATTGGTGAGCTGCGACTGTATCGCCTTACTCCGAACGGTCAGCCGATCTACGCAGCCGTCACACCCGTGCAGGATACCCAGGGCAATCTGGTCTTTAACGCACGTGTTGTGGATGCTAAAGGCCGGGTGTATCTGGAACTGGATAATTACCGTACTTCGCGCCTGCCCTACGCGGTGGATGAAAAGCTATTGACACCGCTGCGCGGCCTGGTTGGCGAAAAGTCTGTCTGAAAGGGTGTGTGCGTGACCCAGACAGATCATCATATGATATTCTGGTTAATGGGTGAGACCGGTCAGAAGGGGGCCGGTCTCACTTGGGTAGAAAATCTCGAATGGCTGTCACCCGAGGAGAGCGACCAGCTTCAGAATCTGCGTTTTGAAAAACGCCGCTCGGAATGGATGATGGGTCGGATGACAGCCAAAACCTTATTAACGAATTGCCTGGATGCTTATCGTGGAGTTGCTTTACCGCGCATAACCATTGCAAACCGTGCCGATGGATCTCCATACGTTTTGCTGGATGGGCAGCGACAGTCCCTGTCGATTAGCCTGAGCCACCGACAGGGGATGGCTGTTGCAGCGGTATGCCAGGATGTGACTATCCGCCCTGGGATCGATCTGGAATGGATAGAAGAACGCGACGCAAGTTTTTATGAGGATTATTTCACACGGGAGGAAAACCGCCTGTTAGGCGTGTTTCCAGGCGGTGAGCGCGCCCAATGGGGGACGTTGATTTGGAGCGCAAAAGAATCGATGCTAAAAGCGCTTGGTCAGGGGCTGCGTGTAGACACCAGGTCTGTTCAAGTATTGCGTATAGGCAATGTTGTTGAGAATGGCTGGCGCAGGATGGACCTGCAAACCAACGATCACCCAATCCAATCCTGGCAGGGATGGTGGCGTCAACTTGGGAACCACATCCTGACACTGGCTGTATTTAGTTTTCAGACTCGGATTGAGATTCGGCAGATTCTACCGGTAGGTGAGTCCGGAACTTAAAACGTTTTTTGCGGTTGATAATGGTGCAGCGAGGGAGCGGGTTTTACGCCAAATGCTGCCATCTGGTTCAGGCGCGAGAGATATGCTGCTCCAGTTAAGATGTGCATGGCAACATCCACAACCTTTCGGTTTTCTGGAGCTTCCAGGTATGTGCCGCGTACCCAATCATTAAATGCACCCATAGACGGTCCGCACCAGATTTGGTAATCCATTTCCCTGCCTTTTTCTCCCGTATTCGACCAGCGCGAAGACAAACCAAGATACCAGCGGAAGATCAAAGCCATTTTTTGGCGTGGGTCGGCATTTGCACGCTCAATCTGCCGGGGGTCGCGCTCAGTGAAGAACTTGACCGTGTCCTCCCAGATGGCGTTCATTTCACGTTTGAAGGTGTGTTTTTCCAGTTTTTCCCGCTCATCTTGAGGGATTTCCTCAATTGAATTGTAACGGGAGTACAGTTCATATAATTTCAAAGCTCGCGGCCCAAACATGGTTCCGCGGCGCAGCACCTGTACTTTCACCCCCATCTCAAACATATCCGCCGCGGGTGCCATAATCACATCCGCCACACCTGCTTGCGCTAACAAATTGCGGGTGTGCTCGGACGCACCAGCTTCGACGCAGGCCTGGTTTACCGATCCAGTAGTAATGTAGGCGGCTCCCATGGCAAAAGCAGCAAAGGCAGCCTGTGGGGTCGCAATCCCCCCTGCAGCCCCGATTTGCGGAACGTCCTGGTAATTGTATTTTGCTTGAAGTGTGTCTCTTAATGCAAGAATTGCCGGCAGCAACAGCACCAAGGGGCGATTGTCGGTGTGTCCGCCTGAATCAGCCTCAACCGTTATGTCGTCAGCAATCGGCACATACTGCGCCAGTTCCGCCTGCTCAACTGTAATTTTGCCTTCTGAAAGCAATTGATCTAGGATATCTCGCGGGGCGGGAGAGAGGAACCGGGTCGCCACTTCTTTTCGAGATAGCTTCGCGATAATCCGGTTTTTTTTGATAATATTCCCGCTGGGATCCCTATCCAGTCCTGCGACGCGGTAATACACCAGCGGCACGGTTAAATCGACATAGGCTGAGGTCTCAACTGTCTGGATTCCATGCTTGATAAAGAGGTCGGCAGCAGCCCGTTCCATAGCAGGTTCGTTGGGGCTGTTGATCAAATTGAAAGCATACGGCCCATCGGGCAATGCTTCCTGGATTTCGCTGATGGCCGTTTCCAGTCTGGGGGCTACCACCCCCGCTGAACCAAAAGATCCGAGCATGCCAGCCTTACCCAGGGCAATGACCATCTTCGTGGAAGCAATGGCATTCGCCATTGCACCGGTATAGTATGCATAGCGTACGCCATATCGGGTTTTAAATTCTTCTGCCCCCAGATCTTCAGGTGCGAATTCTGGCAGGATGCCAACCAGCCTGCCTGGTCCAGAGCCGAATTTTTCTACACCGGCAATCGTTGTGCCTAATCCCGCGGGGCTTTCAGCCAGAAAAATTTTCTTCTTGAATTGAAGTAGATGTGATTGAATGGAGGCAGCGTCATAAACAATTTCCTGCTCGCTGCCAGTCCAGAACAAACCAGTCAGTGCAGACTGGCTTTTTTGCATTAATGCCTTTTCTGATTTTGCCCTTGGTTCAACACTCATAATAAGAAACGTCCTAAGAATCAGAGATGGAAAGCACCACCAACCCTAAGCCCTGGAGGGGTTGGATGCTAACAGGTATAACCCAACCCGGGAGGATCGGTTGCGCCAGGGTGATACCACTCGACAACTTTAGTCCGTTTCAAATGGGACTTTGGCCCGCGTCAATTTTACCGGGATGCCTCCGTTGTTGAGCGAAACGCCTTTTTCAAACTTTAACCGCGTCAGGCTAGCCAGGTGGTCGTCATTGCACAAATAGGCCACATCCCATCCGGGGCAGTGCGTTTTGAGGACTTTTCCAAATTGGGTGTATAAACCCCGCAAATCCTGGGAATGGCTGATGCGGACGCCGTACGGAGGATTGGTGACAACCCAGCCGGGACCAGGTGGAGTATGGATGGCAGATACGGCAGCCTGTGAGAACCGGATCCAGGGTGTTACGCCAGCCCGGTCAGCGTTTTCAATGGCTGCGCGGACAGCGCCGGTATCGCGGTCTGAGCCCAGTATTATGCAAGACGGATTTCGATTTTGCCTGGAAGCATTGTGCTTAATATTTTCGAAAATTTTCGGGTCGTATTCGGGCCAATTCTCGAAGCTGAAGGAACGTTTTATTCCTGGCGGGATATTTACTGCCATTAAGGCTGCTTCAATTGGGATTACTCCGGATCCACAGAAAGGGTCTAATAATGGGGAATTTGTGTCCCAGCCGGCTGCTAAAATGATGGCCGCTGCCAGGGTTTCGCGTAACGGTGCTTTTGCCACTGCCTGGCGGTAACCACGCCGATGCAAACTTTCTCCGGAGGAATCGATACTGATTGTGCACAGGTCCTGATTAAGGCGCACGACCACCAATTGCGGTGATGTTCTTTCCTCATCGAATTCCAGTACTTCAGGTTGTTTTCCCAAACGGTCGCCAATAGCACCCAGAACTCGCTCCGTTACGGCGGCTGAGTGGTACAGTTTCGATTGTTTACAGGTAGTACGGATCGAAAGGGATTGACCGGGCTGGAGAAACAATTCCCAGGGTAAGTTCCCGGCCTTTCGCCGCAACTCGACAAATTTTATGGCGTGGAAGCTTCCCAGCCGCACCAGGACGCGATTTGCAGTCCTAAGCCATATGTTAGATCGGTACAAGTCATCTAAGACACCTGAAAATTCAATTCCACCTTCCCCTGTTTTGAAATTCGGCAGAGCCAGGTCATGGGCGGGTTTAATCAGTCCAAGATCCACCAACTCCTTGGCAAGGAAAGGTTCGGTCCCAGGCAGGCAGGAAGCAAAAAACTCAAATGGTTTATTCTCTTTCACGCCTGTACCTGTCGGGAGGGCTATCCTTGTCTACCACAATCCGTTTTTGACGTTCCTTCCGTCCGACCTCTTTTTCGACGAAAAGATGTTCGCCTGTAAACGGATCCATTTCAGTGTAGTACATCAAACTCGAGTAGGTGGATGGTGTTGGGGTGAATATCTGTACCTGCTCAGGATGGATATGTAATTTCTGGCTTGTAAAAGTCCGCAGGCGGCGCATATCTTCTTCTGAGCAGCCCGGGTGTGCCGCAATCAGATAATATGTAAGGAACTGCGATTTGCCAGCCTCACGGCTCAGCACCTCGAATTGGTCCTTGAATTTGAGCAATTTCTCGCTCCCGGGCTTTCCCATGTATCCCAGAACCCTGTTATCCGTATGCTCGGGGGCTACTTTCATCTGACCTGAAACATGGTGCTGTACGACCTCTTTCAGATACTGGCGTCCATGATTTTGATCGGCAAGCAGCATGTCATAGCGGATGCCGGATGCAACAAAGACCTTACGCACACCCTTGATTTGGCGCAATTGTTTTAGTAACTTAACCTGGTCTGCGTGATCCACTTTCATCTGGCTGCAAATCTCGGGGTAGAGACAGCGTTTTTTGGGGCAACTTCCGGACTTTAATTTCTTGGCACATTCGAACCCGTACATGTTGGCGGTTGGACCGCCTACATCCTGGATGATGCCTTTGAAATCCGGCATCGAAACCATGCGTTCAGCTTCGGCAAGGATCGATTCCTGGCTGCGCCAGGAAACGGTTCGGCCTTCATGAACTGCGATAGCACAGAAATTACACTCTCCGTAGCATCCGCGGTGAGTTTGAATGGAAAATTGGATGGTTTCGAGCGCTTTTACCTTGCCTTGTGCCTCGTAATAAGGGTGCTGGCGCCGTTCGTAATCGAGTTTATAAACGGCGTCGAGCTGAGTTTGGGATGGGGTAGGCGCAGGCGGATTTTGTACCACCCAGCGTTCTCCATGTTTCTGCGCAAGGGCACGGGCAGAGATGGGATCGTTATTGCGGTAGAAGGTGTGGAAAAATTCGATGAATGCCTTTTTATCCGCAGCTGCAGTTTCAAAAGAAGCAACTTCCAGCACGTCTGCGGGTTTCTCCCGGTCAACATAAACCAGGCCGCGCATCCTGCGGTAATCCTTCCCGTCGCGCAACAATTCTGCCAGTTCGACCACGCTGCTTTCTGCCATACCGTAGAGCAGCAGGTCCGCTTTGGCATCCAGCAGGATTGAACCACGAACCCGGTCGGACCAGTAATCGTAATGCGCCAGACGGCGTAGACTGGCTTCGATCCCCCCCAGCACTATCGGACGCGTGTTTTTATAAAACCGCCGGATCAGGTTGGTATAGACCATAGTTGCACGATCCGGGCGCCTGTTGTTTACGCCCCCCGGTGTGTTGTCATCGCTGTGACGCTTTTTCCGAGAGGCTGTGTAATTTGCAACCATAGAATCGACCACACCCGCACTGATGCCCCAGAACAATTTAGGCTCCCCCAAGCGGGTAATATCAACATTGGTGTGAATATCAGGCTGGGCAATGACGCCAACTTTAAATCCTGCCTGCAGCAGGACCTTGCCGATAACGGAAACTCCGCTGAAAGGGGTGTCAATATAGCTGTCACCGCTTACAAGGATGACATCCAGACTCTGCCACCCGAGCGACACGCATTCCTGAGGGGTTGTGGGAAGAAACAAAAATATCCTTTAATCGCCTAGGCTCACGCCAACCAGGCGGGCGCCATTAATCCATGCATGGTCTGCCGGGACTGTCCGAATCATCCCTGCGACGTTATCCAAAGGTACCGCCTCGGTTCCACCGCTCCGTGCTGCAACCATGACCCCAAAAACGCCCTGGTGGATCAATTTCGCACAGGCCGTCCCTAACTGGGTGGCAAGCACGCGGTCCGCTGCCGATGGGGTACCTCCGCGCAATAAATAGCCCAAAATGGTTACGCGGGTTTCGAGGTGGGTAAAGCTTTCCAATCGGTTTGCCAGGTGAATGGTATCGCCGACTGCGCGTTTGGCAATTTTATCCAGCCTTGAAGAAATAATTGCTTCTTCTTCTCCAGATCGGATTCGCTGGTTGGCTTCGCGAGCTTTTTCGAAGAATTTTACATTTTCGCTCGAGATCGCTCCGTCAGAAATGGCGATCAAGCTGAAGCGTTTCTTGTTTCGGGCGCGCTCAAGTATCGCTTCGGAAATTTTTTCGATCTGATAGGGTATTTCCGGGATTAAGATAACATCCGCACCGCCCGCCAAACCGGCCCCCAGAGTGAGCCAGCCGCTTTCGCGCCCCATTAATTCTACGATGATGATTCGGTGCCGGCTGATGGCCGTAGAATGCAGCCGATCGATGGCTTCGGCACCGATCTCAAGCGCGGTGCTAAAGCCGACTGTCGTATCTGTGTGCGGAATATCGTTATCAATAGCTACCGGCAAGCTGATCAAGTTCAAACCTTGATGCATCAGCATTGCGGCACTGTCCTGTGCATCGCTTCCGCCCAGGCAAATCAAACCATCCAGACGGAATTTTTTGTAGGCTGCCACGATATCCGCAGTTCGCTCTTCAACCTTCCCATTGACCAACATGCGGTCCGGGCGGTCTCGATTGGTGCCCAGGATCGTTCCGCCAGTGGTCAGGATACCCGAAAACATCGGGGCTTCCATTTCAATGAACTGTTCTGTCAACAAACCTGTAAATCCATCATGAAACCCTACCAGCTTAATATCGGTCTCGTAATTTAATGCTTTCCCTATTGCGCGGATAGCTGCGTTAATCCCTGGACTATCTCCGCCGGTTGTTAAGATGCCGATACGTTGAGCCATGTTTTGGTTCCTTATGGAGTTATCCGTAAAGCTGATGGTATTTATCCAGGTCCACAGAGGCGATATACGGCAGATTTCTGCCTTTTTCGTCAATATCCAACCCATAACCGACCACAAAATAATCTGGTATCTCAAAACCACAATAATCTATCGGAATCTCAACCCTGTGGCGGGCATTTTTATCAAGCAGCGTACAGACCTTCAAACTGTTTGGTTTTCGATCCAGAAGAAGCTTGCGAATGGTATAGAGTGTCGTGCCAGAATCGACAATGTCATCCACAATGATCACGTCCCATCCAGCGATGGAAGATTTGTGGTCCGAGTCGATTCGCACAAACCCGCTGGATTCCTCGCCAGCATAGGATGACACTAACATGAAATCCATGGTCATTGGGCGGCGGATGCTGCGCATCAAGTCTGTCATGAACATAACGCTGCCGCGTAATAAGCCGAGCAGTAGAAGTTTTTCCGAGTCCCGATAATCTTCGGTTATTTGCGCGCCAATTTCAGAAACACGTTCTTCAATCTGATCCTGGGTAATAAGTATTTCACCGATGAATTCATACGGATACTTTAGTCGTTGATTCAATGGCTTCACCTCAAAATTGATCGGATGGTGAAAGCGTTTTGCCAGGGTCAGGCAGAGGGCTTTCTTAGGAATGATACCACGCTGTCCGGAAAAAAATAATCCGATATTGAATTGGATAAATAAAATCTGAGAAATACCCCATGCTATAATAAAAATTACCGGAGGTTGGCCTGCCCCAACCAGAGGATGGCTTTTATGAATGTCATTACCATCTCTCGACAGCTCGGCAGCCTGGGATTTCAGGTGGCCAAAGATGTTGCCGAACAAATGAAATTCCGTCTGGCATGGCGCGATGTTATCAACAAAGCCGCCATTCGCGCTGGAACACCCGAAGTAGCGCTCGCTATAATCGATGAGTTCAACCTGCTCGGAATAGCACCAACGGCTCAACAGTACCTGGATTACATCCGGGTTGTAGGGGAGGTTATCCACGAGATGGCCAAGGAAGGGGGAATTGTCATCGTAGGCCGGGCAGGGCAGATGCTCCTCCGGGATGACCCCGCTGCGCTGCACGTCCAAATCATTGCTCCCGAATCGGTAAGAGTTGCCCGATTGGTATCGTTTCGCAGCATAACTGAAGAATCTGCCCGGGCTCAAATTCAAACCAGTGACCAGACGCGGCGCAATTACCTGCGTCGTTTTTACCAGGCCAACTGGGAGGATTCGAGTTTATACGATCTGGTTATCAATACCGGCAGGCTGAGCGTTTTGGCTGCCTCTGATTTAATTTGCCGCACTGCCAGACTGCAGGGTTCAGGTATCGGATCTCAAATCGTTGAGGATTTACCGCATTGACGCAAAATAACGGAAAACAATCAGCCTTCGTTCAACCCGCGGAGGAAATGTTCGCCCGCATCATGGACTATTATGGGGTTGCCTGGGAATATGAGCCAAAGACGTTTGACCTTGAATGGGATGAGCAGGGCAAGGTAACCATGGCATTTACGCCTGATTTCTTTTTACCCGATCAGAATTTGTACATCGAATTAACTACACTCCGGCCGAATTTATCCTCAATAAAAAATAAGAAAATGCGGCTGATGCAGGAGCTTTACCCTGACGTGAACATAAAACTGATGAAACGCCGTGACCTGCGCGATTTGATGGTCAAATATGGGCTCTACGACGCTGCGCTTCAAATCCATGGGACCGGAGCCCAAAAGAAGGGTGGATGAGAGATAACGAAATGGCGAAATCTACGGACCTTACCAGCGATATTCAGGAAATCATCCTCACAGAGGAGCAGATTCAAAACCGGGTCACGGAACTTGGCGCTCAAATCTCCCAGGACTACTTCTCCAAATGCCCTGTGCTGGTGGGTGTCTTAAAAGGTGTGCTATTTTTTATGGCAGACATCCTGCGGGTTATCTCGATTCCGACTGAGGTGGACTTTCTGGCAGTGTCCAGTTACTCCAATGAAGCGCGAAATAAGGGGGTGGTCCGTTTGGTCAAGGATCTTGAAATTCCGATCAATCACAGGCACGTTCTTTTTGTTGAGGATGTAATCGACACCGGGCTGACACTGAACTATTTGTTGCGGAATTTAAAAGAACGCGAGCCTGCCAGTCTTGAGGTGTGCGTGCTTTTCAATAAACCGGGCCGGCGATTGATTGACATTCCGCTCAAATATAAGGGTTTTGACCTGCCCGACAGGTTCGTAGTTGGCTATGGGCTGGACCATCAGGAGCGATACCGCAATTTGCCTTTTATTGGACTATTAAAACCTGCGGTATTCCAACAAAATAATCGCAAATCAGAATGTGATGAGACCTAAAAAAAACATCCCTGGAACTTTATGTTCCAGGGATGGTGGTTCGCAGGGGCTCAAGTAACCTTCCAGCTTCTTCTCCGTTTTCCTCGGCTACCCTTCTCTGGCTGTTACTTCCCTCTTTTTCAGGGGACGGGGACTTCCATTTCCCGTCAGGAAGCGGTTGAACCTTCCAGGTTGACTGTATACAGTCGTTTTAGGTACACCGGTTATTAAGGGACTTTCACCATTTTTAAAAGTGTTACCAAAAAAAACCTGTTTCACCGGAGTGAGCTCCAATTTCTGTGAGCTCCCTGCAAATTCATTATAGAGAACCTTCAAATGAGAGTCAACAATTTTTGTCTTGTCTAGACAATAACTCGCGCATATTTTAAGTTTTCTAACCTAAATCCTATCGTTATGCGAAATTTCCAGGTTTTTGCATTATTAAACTGAACTCCAAAAAGATTTTTCGAACAATTTCCCCGGGACTCAGGGAAAAAGTGTGATCTTTTAGTGTTTATTTTGGCAGAGTGCCCAAAATGCTTTTGAGATGGGCAGTTCCAGGGAATCCTCCATTAATTATGCGGTGACTGGGCGTCTCTATTTTATTACCCTTGAGAGGGTGGGTTTTTCAGTAAGGCGAAATATTCAAGGTTCTGCTTTATCTGGGCGATGTGTTCCTCAATATGCATGTCGGCTGAAAGGAAATCCTGAGCAAAGTGCCAGATGGTTGACTTTTTCGAAGCAAGATTCCCGGGTAAACACCGCAGGAAGCTCACGGTCTCGAGTTGGGAGCGCTCAAGGTTGTCTACCAGACTTTCGACCGTGGGATAGGCTGCAATCGTTGCGAGTCCGCGTTCCGTCGAATTATTCAACCATTCGAATTGGTCATCAAGGACTTTTGCGTGCAGCCAGGATTGGTTATCCCTTTCCGTGTGAATTAAGTGCGCCAGGGTTTCCTTAATCGACCACTCGGATGGGGCAGGTTTCCAGGATGCCGCTTCATCGGATATGCCTTCCAGCGACTCGCGAATCTTTTCCAGTCCTGCCTTGAAAATAACTTCGATACGGTCAGCCACTTCGGCGGGTTCGATCGGCACATCCGGAATTGGCAGCCGCATCAATTCAAGCGAGGCAGTTTTCCTTTCTCCACCGCGGTAATATCCAACCTCGATATGCTCCCCGACTTTCTGGCGGGCCAGAAAACGCAGAAGCGCTTCGATGTCATTAATGGGCACACCTGCCAGGGAAACCAGCAAATCACCCTTCTCCAGACCAGCCCGTTCGGCTCCACGACCCTGGACAACTTCTTGAATATAAACCCCCTTATTTACCGGAAAATGGTGTTTTTCGATTTCACCTGAAGAGATTTCAGCCGGATAAATTCCGACTCCCGGGCGGTTGACGATCCGTAAATCTTTCCCCACTTCCAAAGTGGATTTCAGATTTTCAAGACCAACCTCCCAACCTCTGCGGATCTCCTTGCGCGGTTCAACCCATATTTCTTCGGTTCCAAGACACGTGTGTGTCAGTTCGACCCTGGTTCCCTCGGACTCCTCAGAAAGTAGAACCTGAACCTGGGTTTTTACGGGTTCGCCCTTCCCCAGCCAGGAAAATTCGACCAGTTTATTAACCTCAATCCGGGTAAACTCACCGACTGTGTAGTACCCGCTATTCCACCATAATACCAACATCCCGCCCGGGATGGGTTGGGTCTTCGCGCCATTACACAGCCATTCCATAAACCCGACCCCTTTAGTAAAACAACGATAGACCTCGGCTACAGGCGCATGGATGATAGTTTCCAGGAATTCGATATCCGCGCTCGGGTTCATGACATCCTCCAGGGATGGAAATAATAAAAGAAAGTGTCTCAAAGCCGATATTTGTTGATGATTTTGTTAATAGTTTATCATTAACGCGAGAAATCCAACCTTGTTTCTGGGTTATCGCTTTTTATACCCGCCAAGGCTGGATGAAGAATCAATCAATTGTGGGTATAATATTTTTTTACGGATATCGAGACCTTCCTCGTTAAACGAGGCAAGGCAGATTCACCCACTTTTTCTACAGGATCCGGAAACTATGAAACTTGCGGTCGGTCAGATTGCACCTGATTTTACACTTCCAGCCACGGCGGATAGAACCATCACGCTAAGCCAGTACCGCGGTAAAAATGTTGTGTTGGTTTTCTTCCCCCAGGCCTGGACGCCCATATGAAGTGGTCAAATCCCATCGTACCAGGCGCAATTGGACTGGTTCGAGGGATTGAATGCCCAGGTTCTGGGCATCAGCATTGACCATGTTCCATGTCTCGAGGCCTGGGCGGAAAGCCTTGGCGGTATCACTTACCCACTGATCAGCGATTTTTGGCCGCATGGAATGGTCGCCCGTCAGTACGGGGTTTTACGAGATGAGGGCTATTCTGAACGGGCAATATTCGTCATTGACCGGGAAGGTATCATCCGGTTTATCGACATCCACAACATCGATGAGCAGCCTCAAAATGAGGAAATTTTTGCCATTCTGCGCCACATCGATCCGGAAAATTCTAAAAAACACCCGGTTGAGCTGGACTCCCTCCAGTCAGAGCTGCCGCATGGTGGTATTGTGATGTATTGCAATACCTGGTGTCCCGGTTGCAGGAAAGCCCGCGTATTTTTTGAGAACCACCACCTGGAATATAAAGAAGTCGATATCTCTCGCAACCGGGCAGCCGCTGCTCAGGTACGGCAGTGGGCAAATGGTTACGAGACGACTCCCACCTTTGATATCGACGGAACAATTCTGGTGGATTATGATGAAATAAAACTGTTTGAGGTCATTACTAAATTAAAGGCTTCACACAGCTGAGCCAGGGGTATCCCAGTTTTGGTCTCCTCATTATTACGAGGCTGCCTCGAGGGTTTCATCGGAATCCATCCTGAATAGAAGGTCTTGAACGACTTCACCGTTGAGCAGGTGCTGGTTAAATATCCGTGACAGCGAGGCCAGATCAACTTTTTGATATGTGACGGCTCCAGGATGCACCACCATCAGGGGGCCGTTTTTACATTTATCCAGACAGCCAGTTAACATGCACTTAATACGAACCGGGCTATCGAATTGATCGTAACCGCCTGCGCGAACCAGGTCCTGTAATGCATCAAAGATCGCGACGGCATTTTCCGAGGCAGTGCAATCTCCATTATTGCAAATAAACACCTTGCGGGTAACGGTCAGATTTTCAGAGAGGGTGGTCAAATTGCGGCTCTTGGTTGGAAAAATCGTTCGACTGGGAAGGTGTTCTTCGGGACTAATCTTGGTGAGTATTCTAACATCTAATAGGAAGTCGGACCCATTGAAACATCGTGCGTTATAAATGAAAAGGGGCAACACGATTCGCGCACAGTTAAATCACATTGCGAATAGCCTGCCATAAAAAAAAACAGCTCCGATTTTATCGGAGCTGTTTCTAATTTGTTATTTATTTCGATTCGTCTTCTTCGTCGACAAATTCTTCAAATTCTTCGTCGAAATCCTCGTCGTAGTCATCGTGGTCGTGACCATGCACATGACCATGTTCGAGTTCTTCTTCGGTGGCAGCGCGTAAACTGGAAATTTTGATATCGAAGTCAAGTGTCTCGCCAGCCAGCGGGTGATTTAAATCCAGAATAACATTATCGCCCTGAATTTCCGCGATGGTGGCTGAAAGAATTTCGCCGTCCTCATCCCGCAGGTCGAGCTCCACGCCCACTTCCAGGGGGATATCTTCAGGGAATTCTTTGGCGGAAATCTCAAGAAAAGCGTCCTTATCCACGGACCCATATGCGTCTTCAGGCGCAACGGTAACTTTCTTGGTGTCTCCGACCTTCATTCCGTAAAGTTCGCGTTCAAGGCCAGGAACGATGTTCTGGTGCCCTTGCAAAAATTCAAGCGGGTCTGTTTCTTCGGATGAGTCGATGAGTTCCCCATTGACGGTCAGGGTATATTCCATGGAGACGACTACATCGTCAGCCACAACAGTTGGGTTTTCATTTTCGTTCAAGGTTTCTCCATTCTTTAAGCAAGGGCGGTTCTGTTAAAATTTAATGCGGGAATTATATCACACAGCATTTCACAACCTAATACGTCCGCGCAGGTGAGGTAGAATCGTTCATCGTCTTACCAAACCAAGGACCGGTCAGGTGTTAGTTGCTGAATACATCACACTGGACAACCAGACCCGGCGCCAGCAGCTTATCCACATTGACCAGGCTGTAATCCATGCTGATATTGGAGCGGAAATGGTCTGGCACAATATCTTTCCAGGAGAAACCCTTTAAAAAATCCCTTCCCTGGGCTGAGAAGGTGTTGCAAATTGTTTGCATGTATGCCTGCTCAGCGGGCAGAGGGTCGATGGTCGATTCCTGGTTTAATCCACCGCCATATACGAACTGCCCCAGCTGGTCAAAGGCTAAATTATCCACCAATACATAATTATCCCAGGTAATCTGGTTGATTTGCGCCATGGTCTTCAAGAAGTTGGGATCAGGTACTTTTTGATTTGAAAGGGCGAAACGCTCCTGGATATCTGCATTGGTTGGTGTTTGAAGAGGGTATAGCGCTTGGAAGATTAATTTGGGTTCGGGGAAATACGCAATAAGCCCCCAAATGCTGATCAATTGGGGGGAGTCTGCGGTCAAATTATCCACATGGATAATCAGGTAGTTATTTTGAAATTGCGAAACCGGGGTAACCTGGACGGTATTTGCGTCATCCGCTTGTTTCCTGGTAAATTCCGGCTTGTAGGAAGTCCATAGCCCAAATCCCAGGCAAGCTAGAAAAACAAGGATGGTCAAGAAGATGACGAATTTCCGCATGTCAGGTTTTGTATTTACACTTTAAGGGTGTGTCGCTTTTTGGTCTTCCTGGCCTGTTAGAACCCGATTCGGGATTGGTCTGATAAATGATTGCTTTTAGAACCGAATAAAAAGGATCCAGCGTGTTATCAGCATCCAGAACGAGCGATTCAGGGCCGTGTAAGGTTAGGTTCGTATCGGCGGGATTTAGATTATGGGTGAAAGCAACCCCCATAAAAAGTTGAGACCGCACCTGAATCAATGCTTGCTGCAACCATTCGGTCTGGCAGGTCTGATCCGTCACAATCTGATCGGATGATGTTATTGTACCATCAGGTGCATTAATTCGTGTAATCCAAAGCATGCCACTTGCATGGTTGAAGTCGAGCATGATCTGGCGGATTTGTTCGTAATGCCGCAGGTGGGTTCCAGTGCTGGATGAAGTTTGCAGCGGATCACCTGATAATTGCGAAAATTGCAGGCTCAGGACCCGCATCCACTCCTTTGCGTTGGCAGTGTAAAGCCCGCGCAGGAAGGCGAGGTCGTTCCAGTCTGTCCCGGGGGCATTGTTTGCCAACGGGCGTAACCCGCCGGCGACAAGCAGGATTGGACTTCCCACGGCATCCAATTGATTCTGGATGAAGGAAAATAAATTCGCGTAAGCAGAGGGATTGGGGTTGGCTTTCCAGGCTGAGGTAGTGTTCGCACCCGGAAATAACTCCAGCGCCATTATGCCTGAACCAAATTGCTTTACCAGGCTCAAGATAAATCCGGCAGTCGCCTCCGGGTTTGGACCGGCATTTGTGACAGCCCAGTCTGGCGGGTTGGTCAGGCTGATGAGAACCGCTGTCCCGTTGTGGGAAGCTGCTCGAACAGCCTGATTTAAACGTGGAGAGGAAAATTTTGACTCTGGTGCTGGGACGGCTGCAGCCCAGTCGATTTCAATCGCTATCCAATCCAAACCGAGGTCAGGTATAACTTTCAGCGCTTGTTCGAAATAACGTCCATTAAGATGCAGCCAGGCTCCGTAACCGAACTGCGGGGAGCCTGGAATGCCGTGAGCTGCCTGAGCGGTCTGGAGTGGCAGTGTGCTAAACGCAATTACACAGGCCAGGATCCAGTGCAGCAAATATTTCATGAGGATGGATTATTGGATGTAGGTGATTACCTGGGGAATTGCGACGCCAAGGAAAAAGCCGAAGGCTCCTCCCAGTATGATGATGGCAGAATATAATCCCAAATTCCTGGTCGATTTGAGGACAAGCCATTCCTTGACCAGGGCGCGGACAAACCTGGAGTTTAATAAATTATTGATGATTAAATCCCAGATAGCAATTTCCATTTTTTGGTAGAAGGGTGCGTTCATCGGTTCCTCGCAATTAGCGTGAAGTGGTAAGTTTAGTAATCTTGCCGTTGGCATTGACGACTGCGCGTACTGTCCGCTTCAGGGTTGCACCGCTGGCGGTGGTACCAACCCCATCGAAAATGAACAGGTAGGTTTCTGCGGATTGTTCTTTAACTTTGGGTTTTGAACCGTTTACCTCGGGGAATTTCTGGTAAACCTGTTTACAGACGGCCGATATCGTTTTTGCATCCATAATATCCTCGAAAATTAGCGGACCCTTCGGCGGAGGAAGGCCGGGATATCCAGATCGGAGCGCATTGAAGCGTATTCTACGGAGTGGGTTTCAGGCTGGAAGCTGCTGGCAGGGATCGAAAGGGGTGAAGGGTCTGCAGGAGCGGCTGTAGGTGTTGGGACAGCTGTATGCCTTTGGAAAGCCCCGACTTCCACCGGTGTCGCACCGAGACCGGTCAATATCATGATGACTTGAACCCGGTCGCCCATGCGAGGATCGCTGATGACACCCGGGATAATTTCAGCATTGTTTCCGGCTTTTTCCTGCAGATCATTCAACGCATCCACTACTTCGGAGAAAGTTAAATCAGAGCCGGCAGTGAAGTTGACCAGGATCCCATTTGCATGCTGCAAGTTGATTGCTTCCAACAAGGGATGATTGAGGGCATGTTCGATGGCTTTTTGAGCCTTGCGTTCACCCTGACCGATGCCGATGGAGAGGAGAGAGCCGCCCCCGGATTGCATAATGTTGCGGATGTGGGAAAAATCCACATTGATCAGTCCGGTTTCAGTGATCAGTTCAGAAATGCCCTGGATGCCCTGCCGTAAAACATCGTCCGCCAGGCGAAATGCCATTTCGAGTGGTAAATCGCGTGGGGCGACTTTGAGAAGCCTGTCATTGGGAATAGTGATAAGCGTGTCGGTGTAGGGGCGCAGCCGGGCTAAACCCTCGCGAGCATTGGCTTGACGCTTCCCAACTTCAAACATAAAAGGTGTGGTGACGACGGCAACGGTCACTGCCCCAAGGGAACGGGCGACTCGGGCTGCAATCGCGATTGCCCCGGTGCCAGTGCCGCCGCCCATACCAGCCGTCAGGAAAACCATATCCGCACCGGCCAATGCCTGGTTGAGCTCGCGGTAGCTTTCTTCAGCTGCCGCTTCACCCACACTCGGATTGCCGCCGGCACCCAATCCACGAGTCAACTTGCTGCCCAATTGAATTTTTGTGGGTGCCAGGCTGGTCTTGAGAACCTGAGCATCAGTGTTGGCTGCAATAAAATCGACCCCGGTAATTCCCAGTTCGATCATGCGGTTGACTGCGTTCGATCCGCCGCCGCCTAAGCCGATGACCTTCAGAACAGGTTTACCCGAGCTGACAGGGGTTTGGATTTGAGAATTGCTATTGAGATTCAGGTTCATGGTTTACCTCGCTATCGGTATTCTATGCAAGTACCGTGCCATCGTCCTCAATCCGGTTGATCTGACAGCCATTTCGTACCAGACGCGCCAGGGTCTCTTCCGTGATGAATGGAGATTTGCCAATAATTGTGACTCGACTTGCCAACAAGGCTTCGTCGATGGAGAATCCAATGGTAGGGTGTGTCTTGGTGATGAACGGCAGCAGACTGGCTAAGGATTTTTCCCAACCACCGCGCTGGCCGTTCGCCAGCAGGATGTAATGGGAAATTGGGTGCCTTACTTTTCTAAAGAATGCTTCATTGCCAATGCCTTTTGGATTCAACTCCTCTGCATCACGAACCGGGAAGGTTTTAGCAATGGCTTGAGCATGGGGCAGATGAGGATTGCCTGATTGGAACCAGGCCTGAGGGCGGTAGGGGTCATCCCGTCCGGCAGACAACAGCCAAAAGTTACAGGCTTCAATTTCCGCTGGCATGTCCAGAGAGACAGGCGGCAATCCAGCATTGCTCTTTTGACCATCCAATTCTTTGCCAGTTGCCCAGGTGTATAGTTCCTGCATCAATGCCGTATGTTCTGCAGACGCCAGTTCCTCTGCCTTCAACTGATCCGGGTGGGATGGCAGGCCAGCCTGGAGCAGAAACATCGGGCAAGGCCGCTGAAGGACAGCCTGTGCAACCGCCTGGTACCATTGATAGATACGGAAACCGCGTTGGTCTTGAGAATTTGCAGGTGTGAAGTAGGGTCTTGCATCCGGCCAATATTCTGGTCCACCAGCACCCCAGTCAATGCTGCGGCGGTGTGTCCAGGCGTAAGCGCTCAATGCCACCTTATCCAGAATTTCATTCTGGTCGCGGCGCTCCATCG